>CAZNZA010000005.1:88265-89798 GCA_964577325.1 uncultured Polyangiaceae bacterium | reverse complement strand
GCATGCGGTGGCAGTGAGTGCGGTGGCGGCGCAGACGGTTTCGTGTGGGTGTTGGGCGAATGACCGCGCAGCGTCGGCGGGTGAGACGATGGCGGGACGGACGCGGAAGTGGACGAGCCGACGGCCCAAGATTCGGCCCGGCGCGGCACGGGGGCTGCATCCAGTCCTGCGACGGACCCAGGCGGATGGGCGGCAGCCGAGTGCCCGATCCCGTCTGGGTAGCGGGGCCGTGCAACTACCGCGGGTGATGGGGGAACCTGCGACGGGGGTTTGGGCGGCGGGTTACTATTTGTGGGTGATGGCGCTGCGGCCGAGTGATGGCTTTTGGCGTCAGCTACCGCCTCGAGTTCGTGAGCGGTCATCGCCACCGTCTCGTCCTCGTACACGGACGGATCGGGTTCAGCGGCACGCTCCTCGAAGGGGTGGCGAGCGTAGGGCGCGGAGCTCAGTGGACCGCCAAGTGGGGCCGATGGTGGTGGGCGCGACGCCGGAGGGGCTGACGGCGGCTGACGGGCGCTCGAAGGGGTGGCAGGCGCAGCGGCACGTCGCGTATCGGGCCCAAGGCTGGCCGGCGTAGAGGGCGGGCCGCTCGGGGCTAGTGCTCCAACCGGAATGCTCTCTTGGACAACGGCGGGTGGCGCCAATGACGGGTGCCCGCCCACGTGTTGAGGAGGAAGGGAGCTTGGCGCCACCCGACCGTCGACGACAATCCCGTGGCCGCAGGCCTTGCAGCGGAATCGAACCAGCCTTCCAGCAAGCTTTTGCTCGCTGATGGGGTACATCGCGGGGCAGTTGGGGCAGGCGACGTCCATCGGCGAGCATTAGTAACATGGCGTCTCGTCAGAAAACATGGGGAAGCGGGGACATCACGACGGCACTCCGTGACGCACTGCGGTGGCGCCGCTTTGGTTGAACGCGCTTGGCGTTTGCCTTCCGCCATGCTTTTAGTCCCGCCATGCTCTCGCTCGGTATTCTGTCGACCGCTGCCCTCGAAACGTTGAAAATTAGCTTTCCCACGATCTGGGATGCCGTGCGCGACCGCACCAACTACAGCCGCTGTGACGTTCGCTTGGACTCGTGGTCGCGCCGTCTCGTAGAAAGGGCGGGCATCGTCATCGAGACTCGTGGGCGCGAGCACATCACCACTGGCCAGACCTACGTGGTGATGAGCAATCACCAGAGTCACTATGATATTCCAGTCCTTTTTCAGGCGCTGGCGATCCCCATCCGTATGGTAGCCAAGGCTGAGCTGTTTCGTATCCCGATCTTCGGGCAAGCCATGTTGGACTCGGGGTTCATCGAGGTTGACCGCGCCAACCGGCGCCGCGCTCTGGAGAGCATCAAACTGGCGGGGCGCCGCATCCGCGAGGACCACCTGAGCATTTGGATTGCCCCGGAAGGGACGCGGTCAAGGGACGGCTCGCTTGGAGAGTTCAAAACGGGTGGCTTCCATCTCGCGCGCGAAGCGGGGGTCCCGATCTTGCCGGTCACCATAGATGGTACGTGGCGCGTGCATCGCAGCGGTGATCGCAG
>CAZNZA010000005.1:84733-88165 GCA_964577325.1 uncultured Polyangiaceae bacterium | reverse complement strand
CGTTGGCCGTCTCCGGCTGCAAAGACGCGCGGTACGGTCGTTTCGAAGCGTTCATTGACCTTGACGTTGCCGCGGGAGTTGAGTTCGACGCCCAACTGGTCGAGAAGTCCCGCCGGCTCAGGATGAACAAACCCCATGGCCAACAAGATGAGATCCGCCTCCAGGGCGAGCTCCGTGTCGGGTAGCGTCTTCAGGGCTCCACCCTCGAACGTCACTTCGTCGCAAATGAGCCGCTTGACCACCCCATTTTCGCCTTCGATACGCTGCGTAGCGACGCTGAACTGCCGGCTACCGCCCTCTTCGTGAGAGCTCGAAGTGCGCATCATCAACGGCCACAATGGCCAAGGGGTGTGCGCTGCCGGGCTGTCTGGCGGCCGCGGCATGATCTCCAGGTTGGTCACTGACGTGGCGCCCTGACGGTGAGACGTTCCGATGCAGTCACTGCCCGTATCGCCACCTCCGATCACCACGACTTTCTTCCCAGTTGCAAGGATGGCTTCGTCATCGGCAATCGTGTCGCCCGCAACGCGGCGGTTTTGTTGTTCGAGGAAATCCATGGCGAAATGGATGCCTTTGAGCTCACGGCCAGGCACATCGAGGTCTCGCGGCACCCGCGAACCCACACACAGGCACACCGCATCGAAGTCTGCCAATAGCTGCTGACCCGTAACGTCGACACCGACGTCTACGCCAGTCCGAAACACGACGCCCTCTGCTCGCATTTGCTCGATGCGGCGCTCGACCAGCGTTTTCTCGAGCTTGAAATCAGGAATGCCGTAGGTTAGCAGCCCGCCCAGCCGGTCGTCCCTCTCGAATACGGTTACGTCGTGACCCGCGCGCGCCAGCTGCTGAGCCGCGGCCATTCCGGCCGGGCCGGAACCCACGACAGCGACACGCTTGCCCGTCCTCGTTACCGCGGGCTGCGGCTCGACCAGCCCCTGAGAGAAGGCCTCGTCGCCAATTGCCTTCTCGAGCAGCTTGATACTGACCGCGTCGTCATTGATGTTCAAGACGCATGCGGCTTCGCAGGGAGCGGGGCAGACGCGCCCCGTGAACTCCGGGAAGTTGTTGGTGGCGTGCAAAGCCTCGCTGGCTTCTTCCCAGTCACCTCGGTACACGGCGTCGTTCCAGTCGGGGATGAGGTTGCCGAGCGGACATCCCGTGTTGCAAAACGGGATCCCGCAGTCCATGCAGCGCGCCCCTTGAAGCTTCAATTCATCCTGAATCACAGGAAGCTCGAACTCCCTGTAATGCTTTATCCTTTCGGAGGGGCTGAGCTTCTTGGCGGTCTGGCGCCGGTACTCTTTAAAGCCTGTAACTTTTCCCACTGTCGTTCTCTTCTTTGAATGGGTGGATCAGGTAAACGGCAATTGCCGGCACGGAGACTCAATGTGCTTGGGCGCTAGCCGCCATGAGGGTCGGCGTCTTGCTCGAACGCTCCTCGAGCACTCTTCGAAACTCGCGCGGGAACACCTTTACGAAGGACCTTTGCGCGTTGCTCCAGTCCGACAGGAGGCGCTTGCCGAGAGGGCTATCCGTACGCATGACGTGTTCCTCGATCAGGGCTCGAATGGCGTCCACGTCGGAACCTTCGAGACGCACCAAGTCGACCATCCCGAGATTGCACTTGGTTGCGAACGTCTGATCTTCGTCCAGCACGTAGGCGATACCGCCACTCATACCTGCCGCGAAGTTCTTGCCCGTGGGTCCGAGTATCAAGGCGGTACCCCCTGTCATGTACTCGCAGCCGTGTTCGCCTACGCCTTCGACGACGGCGACTGCCCCGCTGTTGCGTACGCAGAAGCGTTCACCAGCCAGGCCATTGAAGAAGGCTCTTCCCGCCGTCGCCCCGTAGAGCACGACGTTGCCGACGGCGATATTATGTTCCGGCGAGTAGGTCACTGCGGGCTGCGGACGCACGGTGATAGTTCCCCCAGCCAACCCTTTGCCGACGTAGTCGTTGGCATCGCCGCTCAAGTTGAATTCAATGCCGGGAGTCAAGAACGCGCCAAAGCTCTGGCCAGCCGTGCCGTTGAAGTCGATGCGAATGGTGCCCTGAGGTAAACCCTGGGCTCCGTGCTTCAGCGCGACAGCGCCCGCCAGTTGTGCGCCCACGGTTCGATCCACGTTACGGATCGCTTGCTCGAAGCTCACGGATGCACCCGCTTCGATGGCCGTCCTGCAGCGCTCGATGAGTGTGACGTCCAACGTGCGCTCCACGCCGTGATCCTGAACTTGAGATTGCGTGATGCCGATACCTGCTTCAGGTACGATGCGAGCCAACACGTCTGAGAAGTCGAGGCGGGACGCCTTCCAATGATCGACGTCAGGCGCCATTCGCAGTTTGTCAGTGCGACCCACGAGCTCTTTCAAGCTGCGCACGCCCAACTGAGCCATCAGTCGTCGCGCCTCTTCGGCGACGTAGAACATGAAGCGGATGATGTGCTCTGGCTTACCTTCGAACTTCTTTCGTAGTTCGGGATCTTGTGTGGCGATGCCCACCGGACAGGTATTGAGGTGACACTTGCGCATCATGATGCAGCCAGAAGCGATCAAGGGAGCGGTGGCGAAACCAAACTCTTCCGCACCCAAAATGGCAGCAATCACGACATCGCGCCCGGTTCGCATTTGACCATCGGTCTGGAGAATGACGCGGCTGCGCAGGTCGTTCTTGACGAGGACCTGGTGGGTCTCCGCCAACCCGAGTTCCCAGGGGGCCCCAGCATGTTTGATCGAGGTCAACGGCGAGGCCCCAGTGCCACCATCGTGACCCGAGATCAGGATCACGTCGGCGTGAGCTTTGGCCACGCCAGCGGCTACCGTTCCAACGCCCGCCTCTGCGACGAGCTTGACGCTGATTCGCGCCCGTGGGTTGACCATCTTGAGGTCGAAAATGAGCTGAGCCAAGTCCTCGATCGAGTAGATGTCGTGATGAGGCGGCGGCGAAATGAGCGACACGCCCGGCGTCGAATTGCGAGTCTTGGCGATGATCTCATCCACCTTGTGGCCCGGCAGTTGTCCGCCCTCCCCAGGCTTTGCACCCTGAGCTATTTTGATCTGAATCTCGTCTGCGTTCACCAGGTATTGAGTCGTCACTCCAAAGCGACCCGAAGCGACTTGCTTGATCGAGCTGCGCCGATCATCGCTGAAACGTTCCGGTTTCTCTCCTCCTTCGCCGGTGTTGCTGCGACCACCGATGCGATTCATGGCGATGGCCAAATTTTCATGGGCTTCGGCGCTGATGGATCCAAAGCTCATGGCGCCCGTGGCGAAACGCTTGACGATTTCCGACGTCGCTTCGACCTCGCTCAGAGGTATTGGCTCGCTCTCGGTAAAGTCCCACAGTCCACGTAGCGTGATGTACTGACGCGTTTGGTGGTTGATGATGGCCGCGTACTCTTCGTAGCTCTTGGCATCATCGAGCCGAACGGC
>CAZNZA010000005.1:75318-84633 GCA_964577325.1 uncultured Polyangiaceae bacterium | reverse complement strand
GGATTGATGGCGGTGGCGCCATAACCGGCGAGCAAACAGAAATGATGTACTTCCCGTGCTTCGCCAGTTTCGATGATGATCCCGGTCTTCATGCGGGTGCCGGCTCGCACCAAGTGATGATGCACCGCTGATGTCGCGAGCAAAGCAGGAATGGGAGCCAATTCTTGCGTCATACCGCGGTCGCTCAGCACGATGACGCTGTGGTTGTCTTCGATCGCGACCGTGGCCTGCCGGCACAACTCAGCCAAGGCCGACTTCAGTCCATGCGCTCCCTCGGCTACCGGGTAGAGCATGGACAACGTCTTTGGCTTACGTTGGTGTGCCAACTTCGCTCCCCGGATCTTGGAGAGCTCCTGGGTCGTCAGGATCGGTTGCGCAAGCTCGAGCATTTGAGCCTGATCCGGCAGCTCGCAAAGGACGTTGCCCTCTGAGCCGACATAGGTCTTCAAGCTCATCACCGACTCTTCACGGATGGGGTCGATGGGTGGGTTGGTGACTTGAGCAAAGTGCTGTTTGAAGTAGTTGTACAACAACTGAGGTTCATCGCTCAGCACCGCGAGGGGGGTGTCCGTCCCCATCGACCCGGTTGCCTCCGCCCCCGTTGCCGCCATCGGCGCCAAAAGCAGGCGCAGATCTTCCAAGGTATAACCAAACGCTCGCTGGCGCTGCTGTAACGGCAACGGCTCTTCTGGAACGGGTTCAGAAGCCTCGAGTTGAGTTAGATGAACTTTGTTGCTGGTTAGCCACTCGGCGTACGGCTTGCGAGCGGCGAGTGCAGCCTTGAGCTGTTCATCTTCAACGATACATCCTTGCTGAAGATCGACCAGGAACATCTTGCCTGGCTCCAATCGTCCGCGTCTTTCGATGTCTTCGGCCGGATATTCCAACACTCCTGATTCGGAACCCATGACGACGGTACCCGACTTGGTCAGGGTCCAGCGCGCCGGACGCAAGCCGTTGCGATCCAGGATCGCTCCGATGCACTTGCCATCAGTGAAGGCCAGCGCAGCCGGACCATCCCAAGGCTCCATCAGACACGAGTGATACTCGTAGAAGGCCTTCTTCTGCGCTGGCATCAATGCATCGTTTTGCCAGGCTTCTGGCACCATCATCATCATCACGTGCGGCAACGAGCGCCCGCCGTGAAACAGCAGTTCAACGGCATTGTCGAGCGATGCCGAATCGCTGGCGTCCGGCATGATGACGGGGCGAATGCGGTGTACGTCATCGCCAAACACTTCGTTGCCAAACAGTTGCTCCCGGGCGCGCATCCACGCGACGTTGCCGCGGAGGGTGTTGATCTCTCCGTTGTGACACAGCATGTGGAACGGTTGTGCCAGCTCCCACGCCGGAAACGTATTCGTGCTGAAGCGCTGATGTACCATGGCCAAGGCACTGGCCATGCTTTCGTCGCTGAAGTCCTTGTAGAAGCCGTCGAGCTGCTCAGCGAGCAGCAAGCCCTTGTACACGATGGTCCTGCACGAAAAACTCGGTAGGTAGAACCCAGTCCGTGGTCCCAAAGTTTCTCGAACCGTGCGCTCCGCCCACTTGCGAATGACGTAGAGCTTGCGCTCGAAGAGCTGCTCGTCGTCGGTTCCGGCACCGACGAAAACCTGGCGCATGCGCGGGAGCGACTTGCGTGCGAGGGGGCCACACTGTTCCGGATCGATGGGAACGTCACGCCAGCCCAAGACACGCTGTCCGCTGCCCAATATTTTGTCTTCGAGGATCTGTTCAGCTTGCGTGCGCAGCTCTGCTTCTTGGGGCAGGAAGACGAAACCGACCCCGTACTTGCCCGGTTCCGGAAGCTCAAATCCTAAGCTAGCGGCTTCCTTTGCGAAGAAAGCATGCGGGATCTGGAGCAGCAGACCCGCGCCGTCACCCGTGAGCGGATCGCAGCCGCACGCACCCCTGTGTACCAGGTTAACGAGTATCTCGATGCCTTTGCGGACGATGTCGTGGGAGGGCTCTCCACGCACGTGAGCCACAAAGCCGAACCCGCAGTTGTCGTGCTCGAAACGGGGGTCGTACAGCTTGAAGCGGGGGGGCAGAGTCATGCGGAATCCTCGTTGGGTCAGTGGCCTCAGCGGCAGCGGAAGTAAAAGGTCGAGCCGAGGTGGGGAAGTCGTCAGGGGGGTCGGGAGCCTCGGCTGGCGGTATCCCCTGGGCACAGGGTGGCCGGCGGCGTTGGTTCAGTGGCCGAGGTGTCGGGCCGGCGTCGACCCGAGCGGTGAGGGGTCCACCGCCGGAGTGACGACGTCGGCCTTCCGACTCCAGCAGCACCCTGAGCTGGGCTTCGCGCTGCTGAAGGAGTTCGGGAGCCTCCCGCGGAGTGCCACCTCGAGCCGTGCCATCAGTCTGAGTTCCATGAGTGGTGTTCGGACTGGGTGGCGCTGTCCCAATGTTCCAGGACCGGCGCATTGTGTACAAAGGCGGCTTTCGCATCAAGTGAAACCATTGCGACTCCACGATGGCGTCCAAATGTTTCGTCGAGGTTTCGGTTTGGGGATCGCGGACCGCACAAGAGGGCGTAACCCTTACGGTTCGGATGCTTGGCAGCAGCGAAACCCGACCTCGTACCCCCAGTCGTCCTCCTTGTGAAAGCGCACCGTCGGACGGCATCGATTGCGCACGGGTCCCCACCATCCACCCTTGATCCCTGAGCGACGTGGGTAGACTTCGCCAGGGATCTCGACCCACTCGTTTGCATTGCCATTCATGTCATAGGCGCCGAACGGGGACCGGCAGCGGGGAAAGTGGCCTGACGGCTCGCGCTGGTCGACGCGCTGGAATGCCTCCGCGCACGTCGCGTCCGCCTTGCACTCGTCCCAGCGTCGATACCCTCCTTCTGGTGGCACGTACATGCGGTCAATCACGCATGCCGTCGGATCCCGCTCGAAGCCGTGAGTGTAGGGCAGCATCTCTTCGCCTTCGCAGGCAAACAGCCATTCGTCTTCGGTGCAGAGACGCTTGCCACGGCTTTCACACAAAGCGCGGGCGTCGCTCCACGACACGAGCACGCGAGGCTTCTCTCCCTGCCGATTAGGCCACTCATAGCGGTCGACGCAAAAACGCATCAGCTCTTTTTGCTTGGATTGACAGCGGGTTGGCTGGTCAAAGCGGAGGCAGCGCGCTGTACTCCTGCCCGAGTTAGGGTCTTTGAACAGACATCTTTGCTCGACTTGCGGACAGAACAGGCCTTCCACTAGAACCATGTCACCCGGGCAGGCGGCGCGTTCGGTCGACCCTGATGAGGGTGCCGGCTGAGGCAACGACGAGATCGCTCGAGGCGTCGACAGCTCGTTGTCGCTAGCATGCTCGCTATCCTCCTCCGACGCCGGCGAGCTGCTTCGCTTCGCCTCGTGGCAGGCAGACATGAACACTACCAGCCAGCCGGTGATGGCCATCATGCGCGGCAGGGAGGGCGCGTTCACCGATCGAAACGCTGCCTGGTAAAAGCGACCCGAGGCTGCACGGGTCAGTTGCGCTCGGTGGCTCGCCGTGGCTCGCCCTGCCACAGCACGTCGGCGTCTTCTTCCGCATCGACCGCGCCCATCGTGCAGCTGCCAGTAAACTGGACGCCCTTGTCCATGAATACCTCAGGCGCTTTCAGAGTGCCCGAGACCTCCGCCGGCACGTAGAGCTCGATCGCCCGCGTGGCACGAATGTTGGCGTGCACCTTCCCGCCACGGATGATGACGGTACCCGCCAGTATGTCGGCCTCGACGAACGCGCCGTCTCCGATGACTAAAGTATCGTCACACAAGATTTCCCCGGAAAAAGATCCATCGATGCGGACCCTGCCCTCGAAGTGGAGCTTTCCCTCGAAACGGGTACCGCGCCCCAGCAGGGCAGTCAATTCGTTCGCGGGCAGCGGCGGGCTCATTGCAGACACAGATAGCGGGTTTCGAAGTTATTTTCAAACGCCCTGGACGTCCACTACCGAGGCCTCGAACGCGGGTTGCAAAGGACCCCTAAACATCTGTGCATGGGTTTATCTTTTTGGCCTCCCCGGCAGAATCGCCGTAAGACTTAGCCTTGTGAGACTATTGCTGACGAAACCGACCCAGCGTCGCGTGCGCCCGGCGAGCAGGCGGTCGCCGGGGATGAGGTAAAAAAGCATGCTCAACGCTCAGGAACCCATTCGAGTATTGGTTGCCGATGACGAGCCGACGCTGAGGCGCAGTGTGGTGCGAATGCTCATCGGCAAGGGTATGCACGTGGCTACCGCCGAAGATGGGGCGCGTGCCATCGAAGCGCTCGCTTCCGAGCCTTTCGACGTGGCGCTCGTGGACTTGATGATGCCGCGCGTGGGAGGACTGGAAGTGCTCGAGCACATCAAGAGCCGATACCCCGATATCGAGGTCGTCATCATGACGGCCTTTGGCGACGTGGAAACCGCCGTCAGGGCGGTGCAGGCTGGTGCTTACAACTTCATCACGAAGCCGTTCCGGTCGAATGACGAGGTCGGGCTCATCATTGCGCAGGCGGCAGAGCGTCGGAATCTCAAAGCGCACGCGGAGCGTCTCGAGCGCCGTCTTGGTAGTGGGGAAGAGGGGTTTGGCAGGCTGATCGGCAGCTCTGCCATCATGAAAGAGGTTTACCGAACCGCGACTGACGTTGCTGCAACTAAAGCCACGGTACTGATCCTGGGCGAGAGTGGAACGGGTAAGGAGTTAACAGCCCAGGCCATTCACGAGCATTCCCAACGCAAGAACAAGCCGTTCCTCGCCGTAAACTGCTCGGCGATTCCAGAAGGCATCATTGAGAGCGAGTTGTTCGGACACGTCAAGGGCGCGTTTACTAACGCCACGTCGACGCGCGCTGGTTTGTTTGAAGCGGCCAATCATGGCACGGTTTTTCTCGACGAGGTTGGTGACCTCCCGCCTCAGGCGCAAGTGAAGCTGTTACGAGTGCTGCAGGAAGGTGAAGTCAAGCGTGTGGGGGCCAATGAAAACACCCCGGTCGACGTACGGGTGATCGCGGCCACCAATCTCGACTTGCGAAAGAAGATCGACGCGGGGACGTTCCGCGAAGACCTCTACTATCGGCTCAACGTCGTGGTGATTCATCTGCCGCCACTCCGGGAGCGACGGGACGACATTCCCGCGCTAGCTTACCACTTCTTGAAGAAACATGCGGGCCGTCTAGGCCGCACCGTGCGAGGCATCGACCCCGAGGCCTTGGAACTGTTGCGCCACCAACCTTGGCCCGGAAACGTTCGGGAGCTCGAAAACGCGATCGAACGAGCAGTGGTGTTCTGCCGGGAAGAGGTTCAGGTGGAGCACTTGCGGCTCGCGCCCACCGAACCCCCGCCCGCCGCGTCCTCCGGCGTCGTGCATGGTGACGAAGGTGGACCCATGATTGGTTTGCCCGCCGGACTGCAAGATTTGCCGTATCGAGAGGCGAAGGTTGCTGCACTTCAGGTCTTTGATCGGTACTACTTCACCGAATTGCGAGAAAGAACCGACGGCAACGTGTCCGAAGCAGCGCGTCAGGCGGGCTTGGACCGATCGAATTTCCGCCGTGCGGTCAAGCGCGCAGGGCTGAAGTGGCGAGACGATGATTCGGAAACCTGAAGGTAAAGTTCGGAGCGATCCTCGTGCCTCCCGACGTTCGGGTTTCAGCCATCTCAGGCTTACTGCAGCGCTCGCCGTGCCGCTCATGTTCGTTGCGCGGGTGACACTTGCCCAAGACCCTTCACCCGAACCACTGGGCGAGGCCGCGGCGCGTGATGAGGCACGGCCTCCTGCGGGCGACGGGGGAAGAGTTCGCTCGCTGCGCGAGTGTTTGCTGCTGGCACAGCGAAATTACCCAAAGGTTGCGGAAGCTCAGGCCAGGGTGGCGGCCGCCCAAGCCCAGCTAGACGAGGCGAAAGTCGCGCCCTACAGCGACTTTTCCACGACCGCTGGTCTCGCCATAGCCCCCACCGTTCGCGGCACCAACATCTACAGTCCAGATACCGATGTTGCCTTCAAGCAGGATGTGGGGTTGGCGTGGCAGGTGAACGTCGGCGGTACACTGCCGCTCTGGACGTTTGGTAAGTTGGGCTATTTGAAGGATGCGGCCGAAGCCCAAGTCACGGTAAAGAAGCACGAGGTACGTCAATCACGCAATGAGGTGATGCTGACGGTGCGTCGGGCCTATTACGGAGTCTTGTTTGCGCGCGATGCCGCCATCCTCCTGCAAGAGGTGAAGCGTCACATCGACAACGCCATTGAGCGCACCACTCGCCTGCTCGACGAAGGGGAGGGCGACGAGGTAGCGTTGCTGAAATTGCAGATGTACGCTGCGGAACTGCGAGCGCGGGAGAGCGAGCTACATAAAGAAGAGTCTATCGCTTTGAACGGGCTGCAGTTTCTGACGGGCTCGAGCGAACGCTTGGACGTGGTCGATGAGCCGCTTCCGGTTCCGCGTCATCGCTTGGAGCCGTTGGCCTACTATCAAGCCGTCGCAGCGATTCACCGCCCCGAGGTCAATCAAGCTCGCGCAGGCGTTCTGGCGCGCCGAGCGCAAATGGAGTTCGAGCATGCAAAGTACCTGCCCGACTTGGGCGCCACCCTTAGCCTCAGCTATTCGCAAGCCCCAGAGGTGACGGACCAGCGCAATCCCTTCGTTCGCGATCCTGGCAACTACCTCAACTACGGCGTAGCGATTGGCCTGCGGTGGAAACTAGACTTCTGGGCGCAGCAGGCGCGGGCAGCGCAGGCTCGCGCCAAGCTGGAGGAGGTGCGTTCCACGCTCGAGTTCGCGTTGGGTGGTATCGCCACCGAGGTACAGAAGGCTCATGCCGAGGCGGTGGACGCCGAAAAGCGACTGACAGCCTTCTCGGAAGCCGCCACTTACGCGCGCCGGTGGCTCATCATCATTCAGCAGGGGCTCGATATCGGTGCGTACGACGACGAAGACTTGGTTTCGCCGGCGAGAGAGTATGCGCTCAAACGCTTCAGTGAGATGAGCGCAACGTATGACTATAACGTCGCTCTGGCGCGGCTGGCCTTGGCCACAGGCTGGTCGGCAGTCGCAGATGACATGCTGCAGCCGGCGACTCCGCCGACCCCATAGCTATGACGACAACGTAGCTGCCGCAACATAGCCGCCGACACCAAGCTAGCGACTCAGGACCTAAACGATGGCGCGATGGCGCGTCTCACGCTCGTCGAGAATTCGCTCTACACTGAGCAGGCCATTGTCGACCGCTTCATACAGCAAATCGTAGATGACGGCTGGAGTCCCCTTCAGCGCTTCATAATAACGCTGCCGCTCCGTCAAGTGAATGATTGCTGGAGGATGCTCGTGGCGTAGAAGGAATAGGTTCGTGAACAAACGAACCACCTTGCCGCAGTCTTTCTCGAACGGAAAGATGCGGAGTAAGTCGTAGTGAAGTTTACTCGCCACCTTGAGGGGTGTCTTCAGCTTCTTCGGCTCCGGTCCTTGCAGCCATTCGAACACCTCGAGGACTCGCTCGGCGATCTGGGCGGGGTCGCAATATTCGTGAAAGTAAAGCCGGTGCTGCGGAATGTCTTGCCGGTACGTTACTTCCTCAGGACTGTCCGTAGTTGGGTGCAGCGTCCAATATATGCGCTTGAGCAGACTCAGTGTTACTGGCTCCCCCGTTTGGGTACCCAGCTGCTTCACCAGGGAGATGGCCTCGCGGTGTCGCCGGATGGCGTCGCACACGGACTGCAGGCTCGAGTCGGGAACGACGCTGACCTCGGTACTGGTGCCGGTGCGTAGCTCGTCGTAAGTATACACCACGCCTTCGAGCGCGCTGTCATGGTAGATCCAGGACATGAGCAGGTTGTGCTCGTAGTCGCTGCGGAATTCCTCATCGCTCTTGGCCAAGCGTTTGCCAATCAGAGCGTGACGCTCCTCGAAAGACTCCGGTTTCGCTTCAGGCGGAGGGGGGGGTAGCGTCGGCGGCCGTCGTGCAAAGGAGCTGGTGGACGGTGGGGGTGGCGTGCGCAGGTTGGCGAACTTGCTCGCCTCGCCGCCCAGCCGCGTGCCCGACTGGTCGGGAATGGCCGATGGCGAATAGACGCGGGACGAATTGGACACCCGGGCAGCGCTCCGAATGCGCGCGGTATGGGCCGATACCCGGCCTTCGAGAGCCTTGCGCGCCGCCTCTCGCTCGGAGCGTAGCCGCTGCTGTTCGGCTTCTTTCGCCTTCCGATAAGCCTCCTGCGCCTTTTCCTTCTCTTTGCGCAGACGTTCCTTTTCCGCCTCTCGCTCGAGGCGGATGCGCTCTTTTTCCGCTTCCCGCTCTTTGCGAAGCCGCTCTTTTTCCGCTTCACGCTCGACCCGCTGCCGGTCTTTTTCGGCTTCACGCTCAGAGCGTAGCCGCTCCTTCTCCGCCTCACGGTCTTGACGGGCCCGGTCTTTTTCGGCTTCCCGCTCCAAGCGGATGCGTTCCTTCGCGGCCTCCTGCTCGAGCCGCAGGCGCTCCTTGGCGGCTTCCTTTTCTTCCACTCGCCGGCGCTTTTCGGCCTCCTTGCGCTCAACTTCGGCCTGCTTCTCCCGCAACTCCTCTTGCCGGCGCAGTTCGACTTCTCGCTGCAGTCTCTCTTTGGCCTCCCGCTTTTCCTTCAGGAGTCGCTCTTTGACGGCCTCCTTCTCGCGGCGCAACGCCTCCCGGACCGCCTCAGCCTCCTTCTTGGCTTTGGCCTTTTCGTCCAGGAGTTTTTGCGCAAGGCGGTGCCGTTCGCGGGCGAGGCGCTCTTTCTCCTTGGCTGCGAGCTCTTTGGCTTTCTGGCGCTCGTGCTCGAGGCGTTGCTTTTCCTTCTCGGCGGCCTGTTTTACCTTTTCGCGCTCTTTCTGGAGCAGGAGCTTTTCTTTCTCGGCGGCCTGTTTTACCTTTTCGCGCTCTTTCTGGAGCAGGAGCTTTTCCTTCTCGGCCGCCTTCTGAGCTTTTTCGCGCTCCCTCTGAAGCTGGAGTCTCTGCCGCTCGCTGGCCTTGGTGTCCGCTGCTCGCGCTGGTGGTGCGATGCTCCTGGACTTCGTATTCTGACCGGCCACTGGAGGGGTGGAGGGGCGGGATCTCGCCGCGGGAGCAGCGCCGCTTTTGCCCGTACTTTTCTTGCTCGCCGCTGCGCTGGGAACGGGTTTCCTGGCTGCTGCGCTCTTACTCTTCGTCGCGCTTGCCTTCTTCGCGCTTCGAGCAGAACCCTGAGCGGCTTTGGTAGCGGTGCCTGCTTTCTTGGAGGCCGATGACGCGCCCCCGGAGGCGGCTTTGGCTGCGCTAGCCTTGGCCGTGCCGGATCTGGCTGCGCCAGCTTTGGCCGTGCCGGATTTGGCTGCGCCAGCTTTGGCCGTGCC
>CAZNZA010000005.1:63503-75218 GCA_964577325.1 uncultured Polyangiaceae bacterium | reverse complement strand
GCTGCGCCAGCTTTGGCCGTGCCGGATTTGGCTGCGCCAGCTTTGGCCGTGCCGGATTTGGCTGCGCCAGCTTTGGCCGTGCCGGGTTTGGCTGCGCTAGCCTGGGTTGTACCGGATTTGGCCGCGCCAGCCTTGGCCGTGTTGGCCTTGCCAATCTCGGGCTTCAAAGGCTTTGCCTTCGCCGCGCCCTGACTTCCGGCCGCAGGGCGCACAGACGCCGCACTTCCCGCCACGACGCGCTTGGAGCCTTTAGCCTTGCTTGTCTTGTTCGATGTACTTTTTCGCCCGGCCGCCATGTGGTGTCCGTCAAGTTGCCATTCAGAGGACGCACCCCTGGTCTGCCCAGCCCCCAGACTGCATCACCCCCACTCGTCGCGGAGAACGGTTTTCTGGGTTCTACCCCCGCCCGAATAGTGAGATGTCTTCCAAAGGGCGTTGGCGAAGCTAGCTTTTGCGTTGCCAAAAGGCAAGTAAACGGATTGGGTGACCGCCGCTCCGGTCATTTCCGTTCACTGGGTACGTCCCACGGGGCTACGGCTACGGATCGGCCATAAGCACTTCTCTAAGCGGCGAGCGAGCCCGTCGGGAAGCCAACGGCCCTGTTGACAGTTAACGCGCGGGATTAGGCTTCGGCAGCCCAAAAGTCTGGAAAGAGCTCGCTATTGAGCAACGGTTGAGCGCGAGCGGTGAGCACTTCGACGCCGTCGGGCGTTACCAGAACCGTGTGCTCGAACTGGGCCGAGAGTCCGCCGTCTTTCGTGACCGCGGTCCAATCGTCGTCCAGCACCTCGACCTCCCAGGTTCCGGTATTGATCATCGGCTCGATCGTAAAAATCATCCCGGGTCGTAGGCGCTCCCCCCGGCCCCGAACGCCGTAGTGACAGACCTTGGGCTCCTCGTGAAAGCGACGGCCGATGCCATGTCCCACGAAGTCCTTCACCACGCCGTAGCCACGGGCTTCTGCGAACTCCTGGATGGCGGCACCGATGTCGCCAAGGCGCGCACCGGGCTTTACTTCGGCAATTCCCAAGTCCAGACACTTGCGCGCCACCTCAGTGAGACGTTTGGCCGCCTCGGAGGGCGTCCCGACGTAGAAGGTTGCGGACGTATCCCCGTGAAAGCCTTGATAAATGTGTGTCACATCGACGTTGATGATGTCCCCCTCACGAAGCACCTGTTCGCCGGGAATACCATGACAAACGACTTCATTGATGGAGGTGCACACGCTTTTGGGGAAGCCGTGGTAATCGAGGGGAGCGGGAATGGCTCCCTTCCGCAACGTGTCTTCGTGCACGAAGGTGTTGATCTCCTCCGTAGAAATGCCGGGGCGGATGATCTCCCCCACGCGCACCAGCGTATCCGCCGCTAGCTCGCAAACCTTTCGCATGTGGTCGATCTCGCGGGCGGACTTTATGTTGACGGAACGGGGACGGAACAACATGGTGGCCTCAGGGGGACAAGGAGGTGGCGTTTGCGGCGGCAATCGCTTCGACAACGTCGTCTTGGTCTGGTTCGCCGCGGAAATGCAAGACCTGCTCGCCATTCAGTTGAAAGCGCTTGACGAATAGAATGAACCGAGCTCCGACGACTTCGACGGTCATGCTGCGCAGGAGGCTGAGCGAAGGGGAAGCGCGCCCGACCGTCAGTTCGACCTCATCAGGGGGGGCTTGCTCGTCAACCACGCCATCCTCTGAGGGTATGGCTTGCAGTGGCGTACCCGCGAGCGGCCCACCGATTCGTTGCACCACTAGTTTGTAGCGCACGATGCCATCGAAGCGCTCTTCGCGAATGGTGCGCAACCTGACCCGTTGCACGTGATCGGCGCGCCGACTGCGCTCGAGCAGAACCTTGTCCTGTTTCGGTGGTGCGCGATCGACATCCAGGCCAAAGACCGCAGGAGAAATGGAGTCGTCGAACCAACGGGCTTGCTCGCCGTCGTACACCGGCAGGTCCTGGGTGGGAACCTCAGCGGTTGCCGGGCCGCTGTTGGCAGCCCCGCATCCGAGCGGGAGGAGCGCCACGAAGCAAATCAGTAGCCAGTAATCTGGTCGACCGGTCAGCATGCGTTAATCGGCGTTGGGCGCGGCCCAAGGCTCCGCCCCTTCAGGGATGAGGTCGCCTGTAGTCACAGTGAGACGTGCGTCGGGGGCAGTAGCTCGCAGTATTGGTTCGATAACTCGTCGAATAACCAAGGTATTTCCGGGACAGCCCGAGTAGCGACCGCGCAGGTGAAGGTGCACGTTGGACGGCTCCGTCACCATCAGAAATACCTCGCCACGGTCGGCGGTGAGGATCGGTCCGAGCACCGTGTCCAGGATGCGGTGGAGTGACGAAGCAGACATGGCTTGGAGTACGTACCATGGACCTTGACCAAACGGCGAGCCTTACTCTAGGTTGCCTCGCCTTCGAGGCCGGCACCTTTGGCTCGGGTGCATGCGCCAGATCAAGCTCAGTCCGAGCTCACGCCACATAAGTCCAAGAAGAGAACTCACTACGATGTCTGTGCACATTCGCCTTGCTCGCCACGGCTCCAGGAAGTCCCCCTTTTACCGCATCGTCGTGACCGACGTTCGCAATCCTCGCGACGGCCGGTTCATCGAGACGCTGGGGACATTCAACCCGAACGTCGAACCACCTTTGGTCGACCTCAAGCAGGACCGCATCTCCTTCTGGCAAGCGCGTGGCGCCAAAGCGTCCCCCACCATCACTCGGATCATCAAGGGTCAAGCGCAGGCTGAAACGTCCAGCTAGTCTCACCGGCCGATGTTCCACTCGTCACGGCTTCGGCTCGGCGTTTGGGTCGTCCGGGTCGGTTGGACACGCATAGAGTCTGAGGAGGAAGCATGTCGCTATCCGGTTTGGTGTCGACCATTGCGCGAGCGCTCGTCGATGAGCCCGATGAGGTCGAAGTTAACGAGATTGAAGACGGGAACGGGTCGACGCTCGAGTTGCGAGTCGCCAAGGCTGACATTGGTAAGGTCATCGGGAAAGATGGGCGAACGGCACAATCGATCCGCGCCGTCTTAGCCGCAGCCGCCCAAAAGACGGGGCGTCGCGCTCACCTTGACATCCTTGACTGATCGAGACCCACGCACGGGGCGTACGGCTGAGCGCCCCGACGAGCAACGCCAGAACGAGGCGAACCTGGGAACGCTGCAGCTGGGCTACCTCGGCAAGCCCCATGGGCTTTCCGGAGAGTTGCGTCTGGTGCTTCACAACCCGGACAGTGAGGCTCTGGACACCCTCGAGCAGTTGATCCTCGAGCGGGATTCGCAGCGTCAGGAATTCCCACTTTTGTCCGTTCGGGGGTCGGCCAAGGCACATCTCGTCCGCTTGGGCGGCATCGACTCGCGCGAAGCGGCGGAGGCTTGGAAGGGCGCGACGGTACTGGCTCGCCGCAGTGAGATGCCACCTCTGGAAGAGGGCGAGTACTATCTGTCCGATCTGCTAGGAGCGCGGGTCGAGGGACCCGAAGGCTTCCACGGTGAGGTGATAGACCTCGCCATCCATCCCACGGTCGACTCGCTGATCATCCGAAGCAGCGATGGTCGTCGGTTGGAGCAACCCCTGCTCGAGCCGTGGCTGGAATTCGTCGACGCCCAGCAAGGCGTCGTCCGACTTCGCAGCCTAGACGGTTTGATCGAGTAGATGACGGGTGCGAGTGGCATGGAATTCGGCGTCCTAACCCTCTTCCCCGACCTGTACGGGGAGTTCTCGCGCACCAGCGTGTTTGGCCGAGCCATGAAGGAACAACGGGTCCAATTGCACGTCGAAGCCATGCGCGTTCATGGCCTGGGTAAGCACCGCAGCGTCGACGACACCCCCTACGGAGGGGGCGCCGGAATGGTCCTGCGGGCAGATTGCGTGATCGCCGGCGTTGAGGCACTGGAGAAACGCTTCACCTCTCCTGCCGTGCACCGTGTGCTACTCAGCCCCCAGGGAGCGCCGTTTTCGCAACGCACCGCTGAACGCTGGAGTCGCATCGAAGCCGTCATGTTCATTTGCGGGCGCTATGAAGGTTTCGACGAGCGCGTCAGGCACTACGTTCACGAGGAGGCGTCCCTCGGCGACTTCATTTTGACCGGTGGAGAAGTAGCGAGTATGGCGATGATGGAGGCCTGTGTTCGGCTGCTACCGGGGGTACTCGGCAACGAGGACTCGGCCGGTGAGGATACGTTCAGCGCGGCGCGCGGTGGTGGCTTGGAGTATCCGCATTACACGCGGCCCCTGGATTTTCGTGGGCATCTCGTGCCTGAAGTGCTGCGAAGCGGCAATCATGCCCAAATAGCTCAATGGCGGACTGAGCAGGCCTTGGTACGGACTCGAGAACGCCGGCCAGATTTGGTGGGACAGCAGAGCGCGAAGGATGAGGCATGAGGCGCGTGGCATGCGCGCTGGTTCACCATCCGGTGTTGGACCGCTCGGGTACCACCGTCACGGCGGCGATCACGAACATCGATCTGCACGATATTTCGCGCACGTCGTTTACTTATGGGCTGGAGGCCTTTTACGCCGTTCATCCCGTGTTTGCTCAGCGAGAACTGGCGTTGCGCATTCGAGAGCACTGGGTGCATGGGTCCGGCGGTCAGCGAATTCCCGACCGCAAGCCGGCACTCGAGAGGCTGCGCGTCGTCGACTCCCTGCAGGCCGCTGTGATGGACTTGGGTGAGGACGCGCAGTTGTGGACAACGAGCGCAAAGCGAGTTGGTGAGCACCCGCTGGCGTTGAAAGCAGCGAGAGCGCTACTCCGTGAGCCCGGGCCGCCCGTGCTGATAGCGTTGGGAACCGGTTGGGGGCTTGCGGAAAGCGTTCATGCTGCCGCCAGTGTTCACTTGGAACCGATCGCTTCGATCAGGCCGGATGGGTACAATCACTTGAGTGTCCGCGCGGCGGCAGCCATCCTTCTGGATCGCTTGTTGGGCGAACCCACGCCATGAGCGCCAACTAACACCATCACGCACGCTTTGGGCACTGGAGAATCTGTATGGACTTGTACGTGGGACAGACCTCGCTGAAAGGCGACTTTCGCCGGTATGCCAAGCAGTTCAACTATGTTGAGCTCCTGGCGGAGCCGCAGCAATTGCCGACGTTGAAGAGGGTCCGAGAACTTGCCAATGCTTCCAAGGGTGAGGTGGCATTCGGTGTGGTGCTCTCACCGAGCTACTGGGGCGAAGGTCGTGCAACCGCCGAAGCCTACTTCAAGAAGGTCGTGCAGGCCTGTGATCCAGCTTGCGTCGTCGTGCGGACTCCTCCCGGCATGCGGCCTGGAGCGACCACCGAGAAAGAGCTAGCGCTCTTACTCGACGCTTGGCGGGGTGAGCTCGGACAACGACGACTAGTGTGGGAGCCCCGGGGGCTGTGGCAGGCGCCGATGATCGCGCGCGTCGCCGAGCAACTAGAGGTTGCGCCGGCTTGGGACTTGATGGCGCTGCCTGCGGGGGGTTTAGGCGGGGGTGACGCCTACGTGCGTTCGGCCGCACTAGGGGTGGCTGCCCGCGTCAACGAAGGCCGCTTGGAACAGCTCGCGGAGAAGGCCGTGGATTGTTCGACACTTCATCTCGTAGTCGAGGGCAAAGGCGCTCTACGTGCCCGACAACTCCTACAAGCTATCGTGGATGACCCGCTGGCGGCATGGGACACGGAGGAGCAAGACGCTACGGACGACGAGGACGACGATGGCTGAACGCTGCAGCTTCACTGCTAGTGACGATACCGCCGCCGAAGCCTGCGAGGAGGCGATTGCGGGTGGGCTTTCGCCCATTAGCGTTGCGATTGCAGGTTACCTAGCACTTGCGGGTGAGTATCCAGGGATACTACTTGGGCCGTTGGGGCTGATGCTGCATGGCCTCGGCACGTCACGTGCGTTCGATGGACGCTTGCGCCAACCCGGTATGGGGGCCAAGAGACCACGCGGCTTTACCGAAAGCGACGCCATTCCAGACAGCGCGTATCTCACCGCGCCGCGAGCCGTTCCCGCGTTGTTCGTCGCTTTGGGCTACGACTCGAGCCGACGCCTTGGCGACCTGTTCAAGCACGGGTTGGCGAATGCCAAACGAACTGGAGCGTCCCAGCGGCGTATGGTGCTCAATCGCGTCAAAGAGCTAGGTGCTCCGGCGTTCAGCGCAACTGAGTTACAGCGACCACTGTTGCACGCAGGTGGACCGAGCGAGGGCGGGGTACTCGTTCAAAAGGACTTCGAGCCCGGGTCGGACATCGATAGGGAGACCCGCTGTGAGTCCTTGTTGGCGGCTGCGCCACGACCCGCACTCTGCGTTGGCCTGCCGTGGGACGTGGCTGCAACGCCACTGCCCGGTTGTGTTGCAGGGCACATCGCCGTCGTGGATAGGCGCGGCATGGGAGTGTTGTTGCAGTACGAACAAGCGCTGCAAGGTGTCCTCGTCGACGAGCTGGAACTCGTCGCGCCTCGCGCAGCCGCTCCCGTACGCCGAGGGCAGCGCCGAGTGCCACCGGGTCAGCCGTTGCCGCTATGTGCCTTGGGTGACCTGCGTGCCGCCACCGATGGTGCCGTCGTTGAGATCGTACCGGCGCCCAACGAGCTCCTGCGAGCCCCAGGGCGCTGAAGAGTGAACAACAGAAAAGGCCGCGTGGTTTTCCCACGCGGCCACTCGAGCTCTCCGCGGAGAGACAGCAGTTACGCGACCTTGAGCCCGAACTTCTTCGCGTAGCTCACGAGGCCGACCTTGTCGATCGTGCGCAGATCCCGGGTCGTGATTTTGAGGCTCACGAAACGGTTCAGCTCAGGAACCCAGATGCGGCGGCGCTGGACGTTCACATTCTGCCACTTTGGCGTCTTGATGTTCGAATGAGAGACGTTGCGGGCGCGCAAGCGGCGCTTTCCGGTGATTTGACTTCTAGCCATGAGGGCGGCGTGTGTAGATCAGCTGCCGGTTGGCTTCAACGAGTTGGCACCAATATTTTGAGCTTGGAGCCACAACCGGCCGAGGGGTCAGGGACGCAGGTCCAGTGCTCCGAGGCTCCTCACCAGCTCATCGCAATAATTCTGGGTGCGCGCGAAACCTGGCGCGACTGCCGCTAGCCTTCGCTCGTCCATGTAAAGCTCGCGATTGAGCTCAACCTGAACGGCGTGTACGCCCTGCTCCGGCCTGCCGTAGTGCATCGTCGTGAAGCCGCCTCGGTAGGGGGTGTCGTGGGCGACGCTCCAGCCCCGGGCCACGGCCAGCTCTTCGGGGCAGCGGATGACCCGGGGATCGCCCGTCGTCCAGCCTCGGCTACCCGGCACGATATCGGCACGGCGCTGTCCGGTGTCGCTATGGCCAGTGCGCCCAGAGCCAGGCATCGAATGGGCCGCCAGCAGTATTGCGAAGCCGAACTGCTGACGCAGCTCGACGAGCGAGCGCTGCACGGCCGCGTGGTAGGGCCGGTAGAGCTTGTTGAGGCGGCGCTGAAACTCCGCGTCGAGCAGCGGGGCGACGAGCGCCGGATAGGATTCGGTGGTGCGATGCCAAATGAGCCCGTGTGGCCGGTTGTTCCCCGACCCTGAGGCTACTGCCTGCTCGTCGACGTCGCCCTCAGCGCGGTTGAGGTCGCAGTAGTAACGGCTCATGTGTGACACGATGACCGTCGCGCCGTGCTGCGGCGCATTCTCGTACAGTCGGTCCACGTACAGATCCGCGTCCAGGCCCAAGGCACGCGCGGGCGCTTGCAGCGTGGCTAGGGCGAGCGCATCCAGCAAAAGCCCTGCGTGAGGGATCTCCACGAGAACGGGAATGGGACGCCCATGGGGCCGCAAAATGGAAAACTCCACGGTTATGGCCTTACCACAGGTTCCGGCGAACGAGCGAACTAGGCCCGCTTTTTCCCACCACCAAGGGCATCGTTCGTCGCGGCCTTTGGCGCCCGCTGGATCGATGCACCCGCTCAGGCGCGCGGGTGGGAACGCCGGTGGGCCTCACGCAGTAGGTCGCGGGTGACTTGCGTGTATACCTCCGTGGTGGACACGTCTGAATGGCCAAGCAGAGTCTGTACACTTCGCAGATCGGCTCCCCCGGCCAAAAGGTGCGTTGCGAAAGAGTGCCGTAGTCGGTGTGGGTAAACGGCACCGGGAACTCCGGCGGCGATGGCCGCCTTCCGCACTACCTTCCAGAACATTTGCCGGGTAAGGGGAGTGCCGCGTCGGGATGGGAAAACCAGAGCTCGGCTTTCAGCCTTGGAGGAGTCAGCCAAGTGGGCGGCGAGATGGTCCAGTGTGATAGTGCCGAGGGGCACCAATCGACGCTTCTTGCCCTTTCCGAACGCTGCAACCAAGCCTCGTTTGAGATCGAGATCCCCGAGCGTGAGCTGCAAGAGCTCGCTCACTCGCAAACCTGCCGCATAGCACAAGCTCAAAAGCGCGCGGTCGCGTCGTCCGCGGGGCTTGGTCGGATCCGGCTGTTCGATCAGAGCCAACACCTGATCGATGGTCAGCGGCCGCGGCAAACGGCGACCTAGCTTCGGCGAATGAACGAGGATCGAAGGGTCCGTGGAGAGTTCACCTTCGCTGACGACGAACTTCATCAAGCTGCGCAGTGCCGACAGATGGCGGGTGGCGCTGCGAGGAGATAGTCCCTGGGCTTGCAGCTCCGTCATCCATCCGCTTACCAGTGGAAGCGAGATATCCGTCAGGTCCGGTTGGTCCTGCTGCTCACAGTAGGCCGTAAATTTGGCGAGATCCCTGCCGTAGGCCTGGACGGTATTGAAGGACAAGCCTCTCTCGCCCTTGAGATGTGCCAGGAAACCATCGACGACATCGCTTATATGCACGGCTTGATTCTCTCCGAAGCGCACCATCGAAAGCGGTTGCTCCAACAGCGGTCACGAATGATGTCAACCAGCAGCGCGAGCGATCATCGAAGCGAGCACCGGTTCGGGATCATCGGCCCGCATCAGTATTTCGCCCACGAGTGCTCCGCTTACCGGCGTTAGCGCCAAAGCAGCCACGTCCGCCGCCGTTTTTATGCCGGAGAGGTGTAGGGCGGTCACCTGGGGGGGCAAGCTAGCCAGCACTTCCGCGGCTTGCTGCGGTCGCATTTCCAACGTATCCAAGTCTCGCGCGTTTACCCCAATGACTTCCGCGCCACAAGACAAGGCAATGCCGCACTCTTCCTGCGTATGAACTTCCACGAGCGGCGTCAGGCCAAGCTCCTTGCAGCGAGCAATCAAATGTTGCAACTGGTCCGGCTTCAGACAGCGAACGATGAGCAATGCCCAGTCTGCTCCGTGAGCGGCCGCAAACAGCAGCTGGATCTCATCGATGATGAACTCTTTGCACAACAGGGGCAGGGACGAAGCCTGACGCGCGCGCTGTAGATGAACATAATCCCCGTCGAAGTAGCGCGCATCGCACAACACGCTCATCATCGACGCACCCGCTCGGTCGTAGGCTCGAGCTCGCTCTTCGACGCTCAGTGCGGTCGAAAGCGGGCCGGCCGAAGGGGAGCGAAACTTGAGTTCCGCTATGAGCTTCAACGGTGCACCGGGTGCGCGTTTCAACGAAACAGATCGTGGAGCATCCGCGCGCGAATCCAGCTGACGCGATACGTCGGCCCGGCGATGACGCAGCTGGGGCAGTTCCGCATGTTTCGCCGCAAGAATGTCCGCAAGCACTCCCACTAGGTCGCCACCTCTTTGTTGGAGTTGGCGACGTCGCGCCAGCGATGCAACACGGCCAAGGCCTTTCCATCATCGAGCGCCGCTTGCGCCTTCTCGGCGGCGGTTTTCGGAGGGAGATCCTCGACCACCACCAAGGCTGCGGCGGCATTCAACACGAATGCGTTGCGCGCCGGATGGTGCTTTCCCGACAGTACGGCTTCGATGATGCTCGCGTTCTCTTCGGCGGTACCTCCGTCGGCGGCGCCCGCTTCACTTACTCGAAGCCCGAAGTCCTCGGGCGTCACCACTCGCTCTTCGAGCGCTCCGTCGCTCAACACCGTCACTCGGGTCGGACCGTATGGGCTCACTTCGTCTATTCCATCCACGCCCCGAACCACCCAGGCGCGCACCACGCCAAGCTCACGCAAGGTAGCGGCCATCGTCGATCGGACTGCGTCGGAATAGGCACCGATGAGTTGGTGCGTAGCGCGTGCAGGGTTAACGAGAGGACCCAAACAATTGAATATGGTTCGGATCCCCAGCTCCTTGCGGACGGGCGTCGCGAAGCGCATGGCTGGATGGTGGGTCGAAGCGAGCAGAAAGGCGATGTTTGCCTCCTTCAGGACCCGTGCGGCGGCTGCGGCTGGCAGGTGAGTGGGGATTCCCAGAGCGGCGATGACGTCGGCACTCCCTGCTCGGCTCGAGACGGCCCGGTTGCCGTGTTTGGCGACGGGGACGCCGAGCGCCGCGCATACGATGGCGGAACCCGTCGACAGGTTGACGGAGCCAGAATGATCTCCGCCCGTGCCGCAGGTATCAAGCAATTTGGGAAAGCCGTGCTCCACCGCGATCATGTTGGTTCGCATCGCTCGGGCAGCCGCCGCAATGAATGCAGGTGTTTCGCCACGTACCCGTAGCGCGCATAGGAAGCCTCCGATTTGGACCGGCGTCCACGCACCGTTGAGAATGGTGTCGAACGTGCGTTCGACGAGCACGTCGTTCAGCGAGTCGTCGGCAATGGCGGCGAACACGTCTTTGAACTGAACGTGAGGGGAATGAATCACAGCTCCTCCAACCAATTACGAATTTTCAGTGTACCGCCCTCGCTTAGTATCGATTCCGGCCGGAACTGGATACCCTGAATCGGCAACGTGTGGTGCCGAAACCCCATTATTTCTCCGCTCCTTCGCCGCGCGAGGACGTCGAGCCAAAGGCACCGGGTCGTGCCGGTCGACGGCTCACAGAAGGAGCGAACGCGTCTACCGAAACGGGTCGCTTGGGCCGCGCAGCACCCGGTGATTGTCGGGCACAGTCGCCATGCAGATTCGGCGGTGGCCCGACGCCGCAAGTATGGTGGAACGCATGCGGCGCGAGAAACGGTCGTGTGCCACCGACAGGCAAGGTTTTAGGTAAACGGGCTGCGGAAAACATCGGGCAAAGCCAACGGTCGACGTCCGATTGCGGATATGCCAGGCCGCCGCGCAGCACCGGTGGACCCGTCAATTGTTCGACTGGTGTCATGATAGTATGTACATTTGCCTACATGAACGAACGACGCGCAAATCCTAGGCAACGGGTTGATATCTTTTTCAATAAGTTCATCGAGGGCTACCCTTACCTCTGTCGATGCCTCGATCTGTCGCCCGGCGGGGCGCTCGTGGAGACGTTCGCTGAGCCCGCCGCCGGATTGGAGCGCTTCCCGATCGAGCTGCGCCTCACGGAGGACGACGAGCCGGTATGGATTTGGGCGAAGCGACAACGCTGCATGGGGTCGCGACAAGCGCTGCAGTTCGTGAGTCTGGGGGAGCCTGTGCGGCGCAAACTGCAGCGACGTTTGCAGGCGCAGCAATAGGCCAGGCGGTGGACAAGTTGCCCCACCCACACTGCAACTCTGGAGCCGAGCTGTGGCTGAGACCCGGGGCACACCAGCAGTGCAGCGTTTCACTGTTGCTCCCCAGGTAGTGCCTGGCCTAGGGTAGTTCCCGTACCGTGTTCTATTCCTACGGTAACTGATTTTCAATTTTCTCGAGGAAGCTAAATGGCCGCTGGCAAGATCGATCTCAAAGCCCGACTGGGGAAAAAATCCGTCGCTCCGAGTCCCGGCGT
>CAZNZA010000005.1:46842-63403 GCA_964577325.1 uncultured Polyangiaceae bacterium | reverse complement strand
GGGATGGGTTTGCCTTCCCATGCACCCAGCCCTCAACGACCCCCAGCCGGGGCGTCCATTCCAGCCCCACCCGGTTTTGGTGCGCGACCACCGACGGGACAGCGTCCCGCGCCGTCGGCCGCGCCAGCCCAAACTGCGCCGGTGGGTGCCCCTCCGGCCGTGTCCGCTCAACCCGTCCGACCTCAATCGATCAAGATCGACATGAGCGACGAGGTGATTCAGGCGCAACGGGCGGGCAGATCCAAAGTCAAGCTCTTGGCTGCTGCTACGGCCATCGTAGGCGCCGTGCTCGGCTACGGGATTGGCAGCTTGGTCAAGGGCAACGAAGGTGCGCAGGCGGCCGTTCAGGGCGCGGGTCTGCTCGTTGGTGACATCAGCAAGGCCAATGAAACAGCGACCGAGCTGAACGAGCTACTGAAGGCGGCAGCCAAGAAGGTCAAAGGCGGCGAGTTTCCTGCCGAAGAAGTCGAGAAGTTGGGCGCCATCGATATCCCGTTCGACGGCTCGAACCTGATGAACAAGGGCATCGGGCGCTACAACTCGACGGCAATGACGATGCTGCTCCAGTACTCCACCGCGGTACAGAACGTCGAAGACCAAAAAGACAAGGTGAGACGCCTTCTAGGCAGCATCAAGCCCTACCTCGACAATCTCAAGGCGGAGAAAGAGAAGCCGATGTTTCACTGGGGCGTGAAGCTGGACAAGACGCCAAGCGGCGCTGTCGGTACCATGACCTTGATCAAGCCGTTTCCCGCGAAGGAGCGCTGGCCGTCTGAGCTCGAGTTCGGCAAGACCAAACTCGAACGCTACGGGTGGGGTGATCCCAAAGCGGATTCAGTCGTCGTTCCCGTCGATCCGGGCAGTGAGACCATGGTTTGTCCGGAGAACATCGCGTTCCGTGTGATTGGCGCGTTGATGGACACCTCCAAGGAATTGGAAGGCGACCCCACACCGGGTCATGAACGAGCCGGCGTCATCGAGCTTGGCAACAAGACCATGGAGCAATTGAAGAAGATTGGTTCCGGCGCAGCAAGTTAGAGCTACCCACGGAGCAAAGAAGAAAGGCCGCCACCAGCGGCCTTTCCTCTTTTGGGAAACCTTCCCCGTCCTTCCCGGGTCATCAAGCGCTGGCGCGCATGGCGGCTGGATTGGGAACGATCTCCACCTTGGAGATGTGTCGTTCATCCGAGCTCTGGATCAGGAAGCGATGCCCCATCTCCTCCAGCACGGCGCCCGATTCTGGAACACGGCCCATGATCTCCACGATGAAGCCGCCCAAGGAATTGTACTCACCACCATCGGGCAGTTCGATACCCACGTGGCGGTTGAGCTCCGTAATGGGGATGCTGGCATCGACCACGAAGTGACCGTTGCTGAGCTGAACGACGGGCGACTCCTCGTCGTCATACTCATCTCGAATCTCGCCTACGATCTCTTCCAGCAGGTCCTCGAGCGTGAGCACGCCGCTCATGCCTCCAAACTCATCAATGACGATGGCCATGTGGTGGCGCCCAGCACGCAGCTGTTGAAGCACGCTCGAGGCCAACTGAGTCTCCGGAATGAACACCGCCTTGCGGAGTAAGGGCCGCAGATTGAGCTTCGAGATCCCGTGGCTCGCGACATGGAGAAACACGTCTTTGACGTGCAATATGCCCACGATGTTGTCGATTCTATCCCGGTATACCGGATACCGCGAGTGCTCGTTCTGGCGGATTAGTCGAATCAGGTCCTGAGGGCTGGTGTTGATGTCGATGGCTGTAACCTGAGGGCGTGGGACCATGAGATCACCAGCCACCGTGTCGCTGAACTCCAACACGTTGCGAATCATGGTCGACTGCTCTTCGGCCAAGGTGGTGCTTCGCTCACTCCCATTCCCCGCCAAACTGGTTTCGGCGTCCGAATGGTTAGCGGGGGGGGCGCCGTTGGACTGTGCAGTGAAGCGGCACAGGTAGGTGACCGGATCGGCGAGGGGCGCTACCAACCATTCCAGCGGCCGCAACAGGACCAGGAAGAATGGCAAGCGGTCCGTGGCGTGCGCAACGAGCAGTCCGTGGCCTATGCGACTGACCACCAGCGACAGCATGGTGGCGATGCCAATCGCCCACGCCGGGCCAACGCTGCGCAGCAGGAGCAAAACGCCGCCGGCAAAGAAGGCGGCTTGCAATACGCTCCACCGTCCCCTGATGGCTGGACCGTTACGCGACAATCGCGTCAGGCGCGGGGGCGACCCGGCGCTGTCGGCGAGCGCGAAGCTGCGTGCGGTAGCCACGTCCGCGGCGTGAGACACGACGCAGAGCAACGCAGCAAATGTTATCGAGAAGAGTCCCAGAGCGAGACTGACTGGTTCTGGAGGTTCCAACGGGCCCTATCTATGTAAAGGTCTGACGAGGCAGACTGAATCAAACGAAAGACGGCTCGACGCGGCTCGTATGACCCGGCCAAGCAATCCAACCCCAACAGTAAGGCGCGCCGCCGCGGCGTGCAACCGCGATTGCAGGCGCCGGATCTCCGCCGCCCACCGCTCATTGCCGAGGCTGTTTGTTCAGTGGCGCGAGCTCGGGCAGCCAAAATCGCGGTAGAGGCGACCTCGCGCAACGTCCAGTCGACTAGCCGGCCGCTGGAGCGAAGCCGCGCAGCACGCGATATACGGCTGATGCAGGATCGGCCGGCACAGGGACAGGCTGCGGCTCGTCGGTGCCCGTGCCGTTCGTGGCGGCTGGCGTGACACCACCAATGGCGATGAGCCTGTCGGCGGGATCGAACCAAGCGGCGACGGCCGAGCGAGGGGGAGTCACGAAGTCAGTGGCAGTTAATTTTTTACCGTGCATCGCGCGCAGCGCACCGTTCTCGGTCAGATGGCTTACGGGCAACACCTTGCGCGCTGCATCGGCAACCGAAAGCAGGTGTTGGGTGGCGTCTGAAAGGGCGCAAGAGTGGTCGAGATCGAAGCAGCCGCTTGCTGTCCGGCGCAGTTGGTTCAAGCAACCCGCTACCCCTAGGCTGTCGCACAGGTCGCGAGCGAACGATCGGACGTAGTAGCCTTTGCTCACTTTGAGAGACAGCTCCAGGATCGTGTCGCTGACGCTCAACACCTCGACGGCGTGCACCTTGACGGGCCGAGGCGGGAGATCCACGAGGCGGCCCGCTCTCGCCATTGCATACGAACGCCGCCCTTCTTGCTTGATGGCGCTGAACTGGGGCGGCACTTGGGAGGTCCGACAGCGTTCCCGTTCCACCGCTTGCATCAAGCGCTCGAGTGTTAACCATCCTGCTTCTACTGCATGCACGCGGGTGGTAGTTCCGGTCTGGTCGAGGGTGTCCGTAGAGCGGCCAAACGCGATCTGAGCCACATACGTCTTGTCCGCAGCGGTGAGATAGTCCGACAGCTTGGTTGCCTGTCCCACCATCACAACCAGTACCCCGCTAGCCAGCGGGTCCAGCGTTCCCGCATGGCCGACTTGTCGCGTGCCGAGCAGGCGACGAACTCGAGCAACCATGTCGAAGCTCGTCGGCCCCGAAGGCTTGTCGAGGATGAGAACCCCGTGTGGGGTCGTAGTGGGACGTGGCGCGTCTGCGCTCACACCACGCACGCCGCTTCCCACGCGCTTCCAAGTTGAAACAGCACTTCCTCCCGAAAGCTTGGTGCCAGAAGTTGAGCTCCAAGAGGCAGGCCCTGGGTATCCCTTCCTGCTGGTATGCTCATGCCACAAATACCGGCCAGACTAGCGGGCAACGTATAGACGTCCGCTAAGTACATTTGCAGGGGTGAGTGCGCCTTTTCTCCTAAGCCAAAAGCAGCCGTAGGTGTACATGGCGTGAGCAGGGCATCGACGTTGGTGAAGACATGGTCGAAGTCCTGCCTGATCAGGGTGCGAACCTGCTGCGCCTTCCGATAGTAAGCGTCATAGAAGCCTGAACTCAGCGCGTACGTTCCCAGCATGATGCGGCGTTTGACTTCCGGACCAAAGCCTGCTCCCCGTGTCTCACGGTACATGCGTGCCAAATCTGCGCCCGGCTCTTCCACGCGCAGCCCGAAACGGACGCCATCGAAGCGAGAAAGATTGCTAGACGCCTCGGCGGTGGCCACCACGTAGTAGGTGCTGATCCCATACTGCGTGTGGGGGAGGCTGACCGGAACGACCTCCGCGCCTTGCTCTTGGAAGGCGGCTGCGATTCGCTCCACCGCCTCCCGTACGCTCTGCGCCAGCCCATCGGCGAAGTATTCCTGCGGTAACCCAATCCGCATCCCTTTGATGGACTGGCCGCAGACTGCCTCATAGTCTCCGACCGGAACGTCGACAGTAGTGGCGTCGGCCGGGTCGCGACCGGCTATGACTTCGAGGATGCGCGCGGCACTTCGAACATCTGCCGCGAACGGGCCTACTTGGTCGAGGCTCGATGCGAATGCCACGAGGCCATATCGGCTGACGCGTCCATAGCTTGGCTTCACGCCCACGACTCCACAAAACGCAGCGGGTTGCCGTATGGAGCCACCCGTATCGCTTCCGAGGCTTCCCAAAACTGCGCCGCAGGCCACGCTCGCCGCACTGCCACCACTCGAGCCGCCGGGCGTTCTGGTGGGATCCCAGGGGTTTTTCACCGGACCGAACGCACTGTTCTCGTTCGACGAGCCCATGGCGAATTCATCCATGTTGGCCTTGGCCAAAATCACCGCGTCGGCTCGCCGAAGGCGAGCTACTACGCTAGCATCGTAGCCTGGCACCCAACCCGTCGCATAAGTGCCGTCGCGGGTGAGAATTTTCGAGGCGGCCGTGGTGGGAGCATCGAGCGTGCAGAGCGCGTCCTTGATCGAGAATGGAACGCCACACAAAGAGCCTACGCGCTGCCCTGAAGCGATTTTGGCGTCAACCTCAGCGGCTTGTTCCAGAGCGCCCGCTTCGTTGACGTGGAGCAGAGCGTTGAGCTCGACGTTACGCTTCGCGGCTTCAATAGCGCGTCGAGTGAGCTCGACCGCCGTTACCTTGCCTGAACGAACGTCTTCGGCGGCGCTGCTGACGGATGAGCTGGTCATTTGTCCTCGACGAAAGCCGGCACCGCGAAGCCTTCTTCCAAAGCCTTGGGAGCGGCGCGCAGGGCCGCAGTGTGTTCAATGCCTGGCCTCGGCTCGTCTGCGCGCAGGGGCATGCGTTCCACTGCCAAGTGCGTGGTGGCAGCGGCGGACCCAAGGTCCAGTGTCTGCAACTGATCGACGTGTTGTAGGATCGCAGTCAAGTCGGCTTGCATGGCTGTGAGTTCGTCTTCTGACAGGGCCAGCTCTGCTAGGCGGGCAACGTGGGTGACTAGTTCTTTGGTGAGCGCCATCTGGCGCGTACTAGGCGAAAATCGATCGCGGCGAAATGAAAACGGCGTCGGGATTTTCCCCAACTGGTGCATGGGCGCCCGGGTGACTGCCGGCCCACCGCAAATGGCCTCGACGTGCCAGAAAGATCGGGTTATGGTGCGCCGCTGGGGGGCCAGGCCCCAGCATGCCCGAATGGGGCCAGTCAAGACCCACTGCCGAGAGTCGAACCGAGGAATGAACAGCGAGTTTCGCGAGGGAGAGAAGGTTCCAGGAACCCACTTCCGGATCGTGGCGCGCATCGGACAAGGCGGCATGGGCTCCGTGTACGAAGTCGAGCACGTCGAGCTCGGGAAGCGCTTCGTGCTCAAGGCGTTGCTCGACAAGTTCAATCAACGGCAGGATCTCGTGCAGCGTCTGCGCAACGAATGGAGGTCTCTCGGTCGCCTCGAGCACCCAAACATCGTGAGCATTTTTCACGCGGGGCAGGTCAACGGCACACCGTTCTATGTCATGGAGCGCCTCGTGGGGGAGACGCTTGCGGCGGCGCTTCAGCGTTTGGGCAGGATGGATCTACCGCGAGCTTTGAAAGTTGCTGCTGACGTGCTGGACGGCTTGCAGGCTGCTCACGAGATCGGCATCGTCCACCGGGACGTCAAGCCGCCGAACATCTTCCTCACCCGTCATGGCGCAGTGAAGTTGCTCGACTTTGGTATTGCCAAGCTTACAGACGGGGCGAACAACCTCGATCTCACCGGACTCGGCATAGCCATCGGAACTCCGCGGTACATGTCCCCAGAGCAGGCCGCAGGTGAACGTGTCGATGGGCGCGCCGATCTCTACGCCTTAGGACTCGTCTTGTTCGAGATGCTGTCAGGCTGTGGTCCTTTCGACGGCTGCGAGTCGCACGAGGTTTTCCTGGCGCATCTCACCCGCAATCCCCCACGCCTTCGCAGCCTGGTCGGTGACGTGCCGGCCGAGGTCGACGCGTTCGTCGCTTGGCTGTTAGCCAAAAGAGCCGTGGATCGCCCTCCAAGTGCAGGGCAAGCGGCGGCGGCCTTGCGAAGCATGTTACGCAAGTACGCGAGCTCTACCGACGGGCGTGGAGCGCCAGAGCATGAGGCTTGGTCACGCGCGCCTTACCTTCAACCTGCGGTAGCGCCACCTGCGCAAGAGCTATCGCCCGTGCCCGCGGCTTTTCTGGAAGGCCCTGCTCTTCCACAACCGGGCGCCACTGGATACGGAGTAGTACCCAGCAGCCGTCTACCGGGTGGCATGGGACAGGCTAACGTGGCGCCCAACGTTGGGGTGCCGAGCTCTCCTCCCGCGGTGCCAGTATGGCGTGATCGTGCAAGCGCATCGGCACCCCCGCATTCTGTTTCCGAGAACGCGGACGGGGTGCCGGGGAACGCTTCTTCGCCGGCGTTGTTTGCCGGTGAACCGACGCCCGGTCCGTTGTCCAACAGTGCACCGCCACGGCCATGGGAGCGGTCCCGAGCGCCTATGGGTCGCGGCGTCAAGATGGGCCACCTAGCGGCTGTATCGGTGGTGGTGGTGTGTGGCGCGGGGGTTGCTGGTTGGATGGCGCGCGAGCCGGCGGCTCCTGCGGCGACCGCGCCGGACCGCATGCCGCTGGGCCTGGCCGCGGGTTACGTGCCAGAGGAAACGCTCGGGGAGCAGGGGGCTACGCCGCAGGAAAGTAGCGACCTCGAACCCAATGCGCCCACGCCGGCTTTGGAGCGCCGGGCGATTGCCACCCCGGCAGGCAGAGCCGCAGCCGACGGACCGGCAGTATCGGGAGGCAGTGCTGGTTCGCAGCGGTCCGCGGCACCCGTGCCAGCTCCGGAGCGGCGCGCCGACGGTCCGAACCGGAAGCCCCGACCGATGGCGACTCTCTCTCGCACTGCGGCCGAAGCGCCCCCCGTTCGCTCCAAGCCGCGTTTGCCAAGTCACGGCTTGCCCCCCGTCGATTGACGCTGGCCAACGGGCCGTGTGCCGCTGTTTTACTGACGGCTCCGCTTTACTCCGTATCGCCCGGCCCGTAGGGTCTCGCCCCCCTAAAAACAGCACGTGGTACATGCGAAACACGCTCGGATCGGTGCTCATGGTCTTGCCATGAGTTGCGAGGGTGGTGCCACGGGTGAACTAACCGAAGGAGAAACGCACCAATGTCAGAAATGGAAATGCAGCCTGGGTTCGAATCCGCAGGCCCTAGCTTCGATGCCTCCCGACCCCTATGTGATCCGGAGAATCCTCTCACGGTACGTGACCTGTTCGAGGCCGGCGTCCACTTCGGCCATCAAACGAAGCGCTGGAACCCGAAGATGCGACCGTTCTTGTACGGCGCGCGCAACGGCATCCACATCATCGACCTGGACCAATCCGTAAACCTGTTCCGTCGTGCGTTCATGTTCACCATGGACACGGTGGCCAAAGGTGGACACCTCATCTTCGTGGGCACCAAGCGACAAGCGCAAGAAATCATTCGCGAGGAAGCGACTCGTGCGGGCCAATATTATGTCATCAACCGCTGGCTAGGCGGCACGCTGACCAACTTTCGAACCGTCAAGGGTGGCCTGGAGCGTCTCAAGACTCTCGAGCGCATGGCAGAGGACGGGACGTACGAGAACATCTCCAAGAAAGAGATTTCGCAGCTGGAAAAGGAACGCTCACGCTTCGAGAAGTACATCGGAGGCGTCAAGGGCATGGGAACGGTGCCCACGGCCGTGTTCATCATCGATCCGGCTCAAGAGCAAATAGCCGTTGCGGAGGCGCGTAAGCTTCGTATCCCGATCATTGCCGTCACCGACAGCAATTGCGACCCGAGCTTGATCGACTATCCGATCCCGGGTAACGACGACGCCATCCGCTCCATTCGACTCATCACTTCCGCTTTGGCGGATGCATGTGTGCACGGTGCTTCGCGGCGCCGCGATGTCACGCAAAGAGAGCGTGAATCGTCGCGATCGGAAAATACCGTCGTTTACCGCCGCTAGTGAACCGCTCCAGAAGTCGGCGCTGCCGACTTCTGGAGCATCTTCATGCTGCGTCCGTCAGGCGCAGCGAGTTTGTTGAAAAAAGAGGAAGAACAATGGCAGTCAGCATGCAGCTGGTAAAAGAACTGCGGGACCGTACCCAAGCGGGACTCAGTGATTGCAAGAGCGCCTTAGCCGAGTCCGAGGGCGACATGGAGAAGGCGGTCGAGATCATTCTCAAGAAGGGGCTCGCCAAAAGCGCTAAGCGCGCCGGTGCCGTAGCCGCCGAAGGCGTCGTGGCCGCCAAGGTTGCCGAGGACGGACTGAGCGGAGTGATCGTCGAGGTCAACATTCAAACTGACTTCGCCGCACGCAACCCCGAATTTCTGAGCTTCGTAGACCAGGTGGTCGCCGTGGCAGCAAAAACCGAGGCGGGGGCGGACTTGTTGGCGGCGCCACATCCCGCCGGTGGCACGGTGGAAGATGCACGGGCGGCTCTCGTCGGACGCCTGGGCGAGAACATCACCGTACGCCGCTTTGGCAAGCTCAGCGTCAAGAGTGGTTTGGTGCACGCGTACATCCACATGGGCGGCAAGGTCGGCGCGCTGCTCGCTTTGGAAGCCCCGGCGGCTGCAAGTAGCGAGACGCTGAAAGCATTTGCGGACAACACCGCCATGCACATCGCGGCGATGGCACCGCGCTACCTCAAGCCGGAAGAAGTGGACGCAGACTTCAAGGCCAAGCAGGCTGAGATCTTCGACGCGCAGTTGCGCGACGAAGGTAAACCTGACGCCGTACGCCCCAAGATAGTCGAGGGCAAGATCCAGAAGTGGATGAAAGAAGTGTGCTTGCTGGATCAGCCGAGTGTGCTCGATTCGGACAAGACCGTCCGTCAAATTCAAGACGAGGTCGCCAAGGAAGTCGGCGGGCTCGAGATTGCCGCATTCTTGCGTTACGAGCGGGGTGAGGGCATCGAGAAGAAGGAAGATGACTTCGCTGCCGAGGCCCAGCGCATGGCGCAGGGCTGAGCGCACCGAAAGCGCACAGAAGTAAGAAAGGCACCCTTTGGGTGCCTTTCTTACTTCTGTACCCCACCGCCCGTCACGTACGTGCGGCTCGTCGAATTTATGATCCTGAAACGGCACCTGGCTTGGCGCGATACACGCTTCGGCCAGACGGGCGCCGGGCTTCCGTCCTGAGCCTGCCGCGGCTCGTCCGTCACCGGGGCTAGCCCGCCGCCTGACGGAGGCAGACTTGCTGCACGGGCACCAGAAAAAGGGCCACCCTTCTGGGTCGCCCTTTTTCGCGCAGGGCATCCTGGTGTACGTCCGCACCCGGTGACGATACCGTGTCGAAGGCTAAGACCAATTCCCGCTCTACTCGCTCGTGTCGAGGGAGCGTGCTCGTGAGCCGTCGCGAACGCACCGTACGGGTGGGACTCGTCGGCCGCGGCCGATGGGGCCGTTGCATCGAGCGCTCCCTGCTCCAGGAGCCTGACTTCGAGCTTACTTGGGTCTGCGACCCCACCGAACGCACAGCGTTTACTCGTTGGATCCCACACTTGACCATGGAAGTGTGCCGCGAGGTGGATGCGGTCATCGTCGCCACGCCAGCGGATGCCCACGTCGAACCGACCGTGCTCGCGCTCGAGCTTGGAAAAGCCGTGCTCGTGGAAAAGCCGTTCACCACTAGCCTGAGCGACGCGCGGCGCATAGCAGCGGTAGCGGGGAATGCCAGTGTGATGGTGGGACACCTGTTAGCCTATCACGGCGCTTATCGGGCGCTTCAGAATTTCGCTGCCGCTGGCTCGATAGGCGAACTGAGGGACGTGGAGGTTGAGCGCTGCAGTCCGGCCAGAGGCAACGGCGAGCGTTGCCCTTGGTGGACGCTGGCGCCTCATGATTTAGCGATCCTAACGCGGCTGTTCGGCAAACCTGAAACGTTGAAGCTGCGACGCACCGGCGCAGGTGGCGTTACGGCCTGCCTCACCTGGGCCAGTGCGTCCGCCACGTTGAGGTACGCCACCAATGCGCGAATGAAAACGCGGCGCACCGTGGTGACGGGCACGCGCGGACAGCTTGTGGTGGATGAGCTCCAGTCCCAGTTGGTGCAGGTTTCGAACGGCTCGCGCGAGCGTTTGGACGTCGATGCCACCCCTCCCTTGACTCTCGAGCTTCGCCACTTCGCACGCTGCGCACGCGGTGAGACGCAACCGGAAACCAACCTCGAGGAGGCTTTGATGAATGTGACGCTGCTCGAGTGGGGCGAGCATGAGCTTGCAGTCAGTGCCGGCGACGAATCGAGCTCCTTCGCCCTGGAGGCGGTGCTGTGAGCCAGCTGCGAGTTCCGTTCATGGACCTGAGGATTCAGACCGAAGCGCTGCGCGAAGCCAGCTTGGCTGCGTTCACTCGTGTCTACGATAGCGGTCGATTCATTTTGGGCCCCGAGGTGCAGGCATTCGAAGAGGAGGTGCAAGCCTCTTTAGGGGGAGTGCGCTGTGTCGGTGTTTCCAACGGCACCGACGCACTGGTGTGCGCGCTATCGGCATTGAAGATCGGTTCCGGGCATCGGGTGTTGACGACGCCACTGACCTTTTTCGCCACAGCCAGCGCCATTCTCCGGACCGGTGCTCAACCGGTGTTCGCTGATGTAGACGAACGTACCTACAACCTGTCGCTTGCATCCTGTGATGAAAGAGCGCCCGCCCCCGACGCCGTCATCGCCGTGCACTTGTTTGGCAGACCGCTCCCCATCGCTCCACTTTGGGCACGCTTCGCAGGGGTACCCATCATCGAGGACGCGGCTCAAGCCTTCGGCGCGGTCACGCCCGAGGGACCGGTCGGCACGCTGGGCAGGCTGGGATGCTTTAGCTTCTTTCCGGCCAAGCCACTCGGAGCCTGCGGAGACGCAGGCATGGTCGTGACCAACGACCCAGAGCTCGAGCAGCGCTGTCGGCAGCTTCGCGTGCATGGGCGCGGAGCTTCGGGTCTTTTCGAAACGAGGGGCGGAAATTACCGGATGGATGCCGTGCAGGCAGCGCTTTTGCGGGTGAAGTTGCCGTTAGTGCAGCACTGGCAAGGTCAGCGTCGCGCCAATGCCAGTTTCTATCGCGAGGCCCTGGCGGATCTCGAGGGGCTCATCCTTCCGCCCTCTGACGATGAGATGGGGAGCAGTGCGTGGTCGGTATTCTCGGTACGGGTGCCCGCACGCCGCGACGCTTTGAGGCGGCACCTCGCCGAACGCGGCATCGAAACAGCTGTGTACTATCCACAGGCTGTGCATCTGCAGCCGGCACTTCAACAATTGGGCTATCGGAGAGGCCAGTTTCCGGTTGCCGAGCGGCTCACCCAGCAGCTGCTCGCGCTGCCGGTTGGTCCGGAGTTGGAGCCGGCGCAACGGCACCATGTCGTCGAGGTCGTGCGTGCCTTTTTTGGAGGCTAGGGCGAAACCCCAGTTGGGAAGTGCGGCTTCTCCCGAGCTTTCCGTTTGCCTCGCCGGCGAGCCGAGGCTACAGCGGCGAGGGTAACGATGAGGACTTGCGCCATCTCCGTCGACTTGGATGAGATCCATCACTATGCTGCGATTCACGGTGTAACCGCGAACGACGTGAACACTCACGCCGTGTATGACGTCGCGGTGAGACGCTTGATGGATTTTGCCGAAGCGGTCTCCATTCCGCTCACGCTTTTCACGGTCGCTGCGGACTTAAACCGCGCCGACAACGTCGAGGTGCTGCGGGAAGCGGTTGCACGCGGGCACGAGATCTCCAATCACTCGTTGAACCATCACTACGACCTCACGCGCTTGCCGGAGGCGGAGATGCGGCAAGAAGTAGCCAGTGCAATCGAAGTCATCGAGCAGCGGGTGGGAGTGCGGCCAACCGGTTTTCGGGCGCCCGGCTACACCACCAGCGATAGGCTGTACCGGATCTTGAGCGAGGAGGGAGTGCAGTACAGCTCCTCGGTGTTCCCTTGCCCCGCCTACTATGCCGCAAAAGTAACGGCCATCGCCCTGAAGCGCTTGCGGGGTCGTCGCTCGGCATCGGTGGTCGACGACCCGCGGGTGCTTTTTGCACCCACTAAACCGTACCACGTGGCGCAGCCCTACTGGCGACGAGGGCAGGGCACCCTGCTCGAGCTGCCAATCCAAACGACGCCCGGCTTGCGACTGCCTTACGTTGGCACCTTCCTGACGTGGTGGGGGCCTCGCTTCGCTCACTGGGCGACCTGCCAGTTGACGGGCCAGGACTTCATCAATCTGGAGCTGCACGGTATTGACGTGCTCGATCGTGATGACGGATTGGAGGCGTTGGCGGCACACCAATACGACGTGCGGGTGCCCTTGGCGCGAAAACTGTCCACGTTGCGCAAAGTCGTCTTGCAGCTGAAGCAGTCAGGCTATGTCTTTCAGCGCCTTGATGAGGTAGCAAAGCATCTTTTGGGGTAGAGAGGATTGACATGACACTAGAAGAACTGAAGAGCGTATTGGCGGCGAGTGAGGCTGTGCAGGAGAACGGGTGGGACGTCCTGCCGGAGGGCCGCACGGCCACGCTGCACGTGGCATGTAACGGCGTGGGCTTGCCCGTTTCTCGCGTTACGGCTTTGAAGGTCGTCTCACCATTACTGCACGCGAAGACGTCGCGTGAGGAGCTGTTCGTGGTGTCTACCGCCGACGTTTTTGCTTTCGCTGTCGATATGGGAAGCCACCATGGGCGCAAGGCGGGTTTCGTTTCCGGCTGAGGAGTGGGCAGTTCGGAGGGGCGTAAGCTGGTTCTGACGTTGCAGCGACGGAAGGCCCGAAGCGAGATCGCGGCGACCTGGGCGGAACACCCCCTTCGGTAGTCCGTCGGCTTGTCGGGCGTCCCCCTCGCGGCGGTTGCGCTCTTTGCCGCCGGGCAGGTTTGCCACACGCTCGACGGCAGGGGATGCAGGTGCATCTAATGAGGTCGCAATAGGGGGGCTCGCGGCTAGGCGAGACAGAGCGGCACTTCCCCGCTCTTGACGCTGGCATTTCCGTGACGGCACCGCTATTCGACGGACATGGGTGCATCGGAGACGCTTCAGATTGGAACATACCGCTTTTCCTCGAGGCTGTTCGTGGGAACGGGGAAGTACGCCAGCATCGAGCAGACCGAGGCTGCGCTCGTTGCTTCAGGCGCCGAGGTGGTGACCGTTGCCCTGCGGCGGGTGGACCTAAATGATCGTTCGGATGGCTCCATGATGAAGCTGCTCACGAGCGGACGCTGGACGGTGCTACCCAATACTGCGTTCTGCTACACGGCAGACGAGGCGATACGCACCCTGCGCCTCGCGCGCGAGCTCGGCATGGGCGAGCTCGTAAAGCTGGAAATCCTCGGCGACCAAAAAACGTTGTATCCAGACAACGAGCAGACGCTCGAGGCCGCCAGGATCCTCATCAAGGAAGGCTTTACGGTGTTACCCTACTGCATCGACGACCCCATCGTCTGCCGTAAGCTGGAAGACTTGGGGTGCGCGGCAGTCATGCCCTTGGCCGCACCGATCGGGAGCGGACTGGGGATTCGAAATCCCTACAATCTGCGCATGATCATCGAGAACGCAAAAGTGCCCGTCATCGTGGACGCCGGCGTGGGCACCGCTTCCGATGCTGCGATTGCCATGGAGCTTGGATGTGACGGCGTGCTGATGAATACCGCCATCGCCCTGGCGACAGATCCCATTCAGATGGCTCAGGCAATGCGCCTCGGCATCGAGGCGGGCCGCTTGGCATACTTGGCTGGGAGAATGCCACGTAAACTCTATGCAAGCGCTTCAAGTCCGGAAGCAGGCTTAATTTGATCCCATATGGCCTCCCCCAACTGCTGTCGACCGATTCGACTGTTGAGGAGTGAACGCATTGGCCTGGTTGTATGCGCTGCCCATGCTCTTGTACACGATCGGCGTGTTTTGGGGAGGCACACTTCCTGCTGGGCCTGATGCTCCTCAGGTAAACGATAAGGTCGCCCACTTCGTCGTCTTTCTTGGGCTGTCGGTGGTGGCTTGGCCGTGGCTGTCGCACGTGCGGCCGTTCCGGGACAAACCTACCTGGTTGATCGGAGCCATCTGTGCGCTTTATTCGACAACCGTGGGTGCAGCCCTGGAAATGTGGCAGGCGGTGCTGCCTCATCGACAAGCGGATTGGCTGGATCTGGCGGCGGATGCAGCTGGGGCGGTACTCGGTGCCTTGCTTCTGGGGGTGACTAAGATATGGCGACACACGCTACGCTCGGGCGCCCCCGGCTGATCGCTATCACCGACGTCGACACGTACGGCTGGGTCCGAACCCAGCGCATGGTGCACGAGGTGTGTGCTGCGGCGCAACCCCGTACCGTGCAAGTTCAGTGGCGGGCGGATCGGCTGTCGAGCCTTCACAGGTACCAACTCGGGATGGAATTGCGAGGGATCTGCCAGCGTTACGAGCAGTTCCTGTGCGTCAACGATCGCGTGGACGTGGCACTCGCGTTAGGCATCCCGGCCGTGCATTTGAAGCAAAACTCGCTCCGCGCGAGCGAGGTGGTGAAACTGCTCCGGTGTCGCCTGGGAAAGGCCTGGGTTTCCAAAGCCTGGCACCTGGGCGACCCGTTAACCATAGACGACGTTGACGCGTTGGTGGTGTCACCGGTCCTCGAGGCGCGCAAGGGACGAAGCCCGCTGGGCTTGAACGGCTTGTGCTCGCTCGTGCCTACGCTGCACCCCGCCGCCGTTTACGCTTTGGGGGGAGTGACCGCCGCTGACGCCGGCTCTTTCAGGCAGGTCGCCGGAGTGGCTGCTGTAGGAGAATGCTACGCCAACGCGGGCGCCTTGGTTGACAGCCTCGGCTTGGGGCGCCGCCCTGCAGCGGCGCGCTGACTGATCCAAGCTGATCGTGCGCTGTTGCCATAACGCACCGGCTTGCTCTGGTCGTTAGCAACCGCAATGAGCGCACATTCCGAGACCGTCACCAAAAGAGTCATCGACGTGCTCGTCGTCGATGATTCTCCCGTAGATCGGCTGTTTTACCGGCGTTTACTCACCGGAGGGGACGGGCAGTGGTATGTCGTCGACGTGGCGACGCCGATGGAAGCCATAGCGCTTTGTCAGCAGGCCGAGGTACGGTGTGTGTTGACCGACTACCTATTCCCGACCACCACTGGTATCGATCTGATCGAGGAACTGCGGACGCTTCCGGTTGAGCCCGCCATTCCCGCTGTGATCATTACGGGCGGAGCCGAACCGAGCGTCATCGCCCGCGCCTTGGATGCTGGAGCAAGTGCCGTGCTGGGCAAGGGGCTCGTCAACGTGCGGGCATTGAGGGGCGCGGTGGAGCAGGCCATGAGCGGATCTCGCGCTGCCCGCGAAGAGGTGTTGCGGGCCGAGTTTGCCTACGCATGCGTGTCCACCACAGGCACCGAGCGAGAACCCGGCGCCGAAGAGTTGGAACGGTTCGCTGTGGTGGCGGAACTGAGCCGCCTGATAAAGGTGTTACGCACGCGGCGCTAGTGCTGGCGCAGGGGATGCACCGGGCGCTAGCGAAATGGTGCGCCCAAGCTTTTGCGTCAACTGCTCGGAAAGCACCTGCCACAACTCGGCGCCCGACCGACTACAACGCCAACATCCTTCGTCCGCATCGAAGTTGAAGTGCCACGCCGAAGTCCGTGCCGCCAACCACAATTGGCGCGCCGCGCGGTGACTGTTGAGCACGAAGCGGGCACCGTCCCTGAACTCGAGCGTGATGATGTCACTGGCGAGTTCGACTTCGACGTCGTCGCCAAGTTCGTCCAGGGCATCGAGCAGCAGAGTGAGCTCACGCGAAGCCTGCGCTTGGTACGCCTGCTCATCATCGTCGGTCGCGTGGGGTGCAGGCGCAACGCCGGTCGCTTTTGAAGGAGTCGAATCAGACAATCTGTGTCTCAGGGGCAAGTCTTGAGATAACGGTAATACTTGGTGCTCGACAGCATGCTGGAGCTTGGAGCGCGCTGCAGTTGGCCGCGCTAATCACGGAGCAATGGCCGCTCCTACTGCGTCGGGGCAGTCATCGGTCCGCCTGGTATGCAGGCAGGGGCCATACACTGAAACCCGGCTTGGCAATCGGCATTCGATTGACATGGCCATGCGCACTTTCCTGCTGAGACGTTGCAGCGGTGCGCCAAACACTGAGCGTCGCTCTGGCAGGGAAACGAGTACGGGGCAGGCTCGGACATGGTGCCCGCCGGAGCCGGTGCTGTTGGGCTTCCAGCCTGTGGGTATTGCTGCTGCGGGTACTGCTGCTGCGGGTATTGCTGCTGCGGGTA
>CAZNZA010000005.1:32502-46742 GCA_964577325.1 uncultured Polyangiaceae bacterium | reverse complement strand
TGCTGCTGCGGGTATTGCTGCCCGTACGTGGCTTGCGGATACGGGTACGTGGCTTGCGCCGGGGGGGTCTGCGGTTCCGGTTCACTTCCACCACAGCCTAACAAAGCCGAACTCACCATGGAGACGACGGCAACAGACATGAGCAAGCGCTGGATCATGCAGCGGACGCTATCCGGCTTCCGATCGATCGACAACCCCAATCGGGTGCGTAGATGTTGTTCTAGCCAAAGCGTACGCCTGGCAACGCCGCGCGCACCCGTGCGTGAGCCGTCGCCAGTTACTGGAGATGGTTGCGCTCACAGGCAGCGCGCAAGCACACGTAGTGCGTACGCCTTGCGCAAGCCCGCGTCACTTGGCCCAATACAGCCGGGGCAGCCGTGTGCACAGGGACAGGTTTCGATCAACTGCCTGGCGCGACGAAGGAGCACCGGCGCTTGACGAAAGATGCGTTCACTCAAGCCGACGCCCCCGGCATGAGCGTCGAAGAGAAACAGCGTCGGGGCGTTCTGGCCCCGCATGCTGGCATTCCGCCCCGGAAGCGGGCTGCGAGGTGCATCCACGGCTGCCGGCGGGGTGGGGGCATGGGCCAGGTCTGGCGGCTCCTCTTCGTAACCATCACCGAGCGTGCGGTTCAAGTCGCGGGGGTCGCACATCAAAGCGAGGGTGGCAACGGTTTCCAAAGCGCGTCCGGCTGCTCGCAAGCCGGCGACGACCATAGCACGCGGCTCCCCAAATTCTGCGACGACCGACTCCGGTAGGGTCAACCAGAAGCTGGTCGTATGCATCTGCATCTCCGGCAGATGCACGTCGCCGTAGCCGGCGTTCTCATGCGTGAAGAATTTGATCTTCTTGTACCCGGTGACCTTCTCGACGACTTTGACCTCGCCGAAACCCAATTCCGCCTGCGGCCGTACAGAGCCTACGGGTGAGCGTGAGAATTCTTCGAGCACCTCGACGTCCCGGTACGTCAATGCCGTGGTGAAGTAGTCTGGCACTACGCGGCGGACGAACGCTTTGTGATTGTCGTAATCGAGCCGCTCGACCTGGTACTGTTCGGCATCGTGTTGATAAATGGCTTGCTCGTGCAGCATCGTATGCGCCGAGCGCCAGTCCAATTCCGCCAGCGTTTTGTCCGTTGCCAGATCGACGATGACGAAATTGTCCCAGCCGATGTTGCGCAAAGAGACGTGAGTGGCTGGGTAAGCTTCTCCCGACCAGTAGTAGCGACCCGCTCGTGCGTGTACCAAGCCCTGTTGCTTGAGGTACTCCAGGGCTTCACGAGTTGCTTCGGCGTCCAGGGGACCGTAGTTTTCCCCTGCAGCTTTCGCGGGATGTGCCGGCTGCAGCCCAGGATCCGAGAGGAGGAATGGAGCCTCGAAAGTCGCGCATTTGAGATGCTGGATGAGCACCTCGATGTTGTTGGGATCTACCCGTGCCTCTTCAGCGCCTGCTTGCAAAACGTAACTGGGCTCCCTTGCCAAGAACTGGTCGAGAGCTTCGCTGCCGCAGACTAACAAAGCAATACTTTGGCTTCCGCGTCGTCCTGCGCGTCCGAAGCGTTGCCACATCGATGCAATCGAGCCCGGATAGCCAACGCAAATGGCGGCATCGAGATCACCGATGTCGATGCCGAGCTCCAGAGCATTGGTGGCTACTACGCACAGGATTTCACCTTCCCGCAGGCCGCGCTCGATGCCTCTGCGTGTTTCGGGCAGATAGCCGCCACGATAAGCCATGATGGATTCAGGGTCGGCTACACTCGCGCACCGCTGGCGCAGGTACTTGAGAATGATTTCCACGCTGTTGCGTGATTGCGCGAACACGATGGTTGGAACTCGCGCAGCAATCAAATCGCTGGCCAAAGAAACGGCATGCTTGAGGGCTGAGCCGCGAAGCTGGAGCGTCGGGTCGACGACGGGTGGGTTGTAGATGAAGAATTGTCGAGCCGATGCGGGAGCCCCAGACTGATCGACCAATGTGACTTCATCTTCCGTCGCTCCAATCAGTCGCGACGCGTGCTCTTGAGGGTTACCAATTGTGGCGGTCGCGCAAATGAACTGCGGCTCGGTCCCATGAAAGCGTGCAATCCGCTGAAGGCGTGCCAGTACGTGCGCCATGTGACTGCCGAACACACCTCTGTAGGTGTGCAACTCGTCGAGCACGACGTAGCGCAGCCCTCGAAACAGCGACGACCATTTGGTGTGGTTCGGTAAGATCCCCGCGTGGAGCATGTCCGGGTTGGTGAGAACGATGCGGGCACGCTCTCGAGCTGCCTTTCGCGCATCGGCGCGGGTGTCACCGTCGAACACGATAGCCCCCACGTCCAATTCAGCGTCGGTGATCAAAGATTGGAGCGAATGCTCCTGGTCACGACTCAATGCCTTCGTCGGATACAGGTAAAGTGCCGTTGCTCCAGGGTCGCTGGCGATGGCTTGGAGGACAGGCAGGTGGAAACACAGCGACTTGCCGCTCGACGTGGGTGTGGCGACCACGACGTGGTGACCAGCCAAGGCAGCGTCGATGGCTGCTGATTGGTGGCTGTAAAGCTGCTGGATCCCTCTTTTGGCTAAAGCCTCCCGTAAGGGGCGATGGAGGGCGGCCGGCACGGCAGAGTGTGTGGCGCTACGGCTGGGGAAGTGCTCGTTGAGCGCCAGGCACGGACGTACGCGACCCTCGCCGAGCCATTGCTCGACCACTTCCGTAACCCCTTGCGGTCCAGACTGCCAGGGAGGCTCTCCAGCGACATATGCCGCGTTGCCAAACGCCGGTTCATCAGCGGCTGAATCATCAGCGGCTGACCCTTCGCGCGCAGCGGGCATCACCGAAGATTCGTTACGCGCGTGAGGGGAGGGCAGCATGGTTTTCTATACTAAACGTCTGTTCCCCCCGCTGGCAACGGCTCTGCCCCTACAGCGCACTGGCATCCCTCCGACCTATGGCGTAAGGAGTGGCTGCAACTATGAGTGAAAAGCCAGCCCGAGTCGTGGAAGACGCCGCAGACGATGCCGACCCCAATCCTGAGCCGGTCAGTAGGCCCGGCGCTGCCTCTGCGGTCTTGCCTGGCACCCAGCCGGAAACCGAGTCGAGCTTAGCGCCTCCCACCTATACCTTTCTCGGGATCATCGCCACCTGCGTATTGCTCGCCGATGCAGCGACCAAGGCTTGGGCAGAAACGACGCTCAGTCGCCTGACGCGTCAGGAGCCTTCAATCGTCGTCATCGAGGACGTACTGACGTTCACTTTGGCCTACAACAAAGGGGGCGCCTTCGGCATGCTGGCTGGCGAAAACGAGGCGTGGCGCGGACCGTTCTTTTTGTTGGCGAGTGCCGGCGCCTCCGTTTTCATCGTATCGCTGTATCGTCGCATTCAACCCAACCAGTGGGCACTGCGCTGGGGTCTGCCGTTGGTTCTGGGGGGCGCTTTGGGCAACTTCGCGGACCGTCTGGCGAAGGGTCGCGTGGTCGACTTCATCGACTATCGGGCTGGCTGGGTGGAGGTCATGAATTCACTCATAGCCAAAGTTAACTCATCGTGGCACGTCACCAGTCATTGGCCGACGTTCAATGTAGCCGATATGGCGATTTGTGTGGGCGTCGGACTGATGGTCGTCGACATGTTCACCGCCGGTAGGCAGCAGAGCACCGCGTCGGGTTCTTCGCCCAAACCCGCGTCCACGGGTTGATGGCATGCACGGCAGCTTGTTCGAGCTCTTTGGAACGAGCTTCCCTAGCTATTTCGTTCTGATACTGGTTGGCTTCTTGTTCGCAACAGCGATGGGGGCCCTGTGGGCTCGACGCGTGGGGCAGAACCCCGACGTCATCGTCGACCTTGGCCTGCTATCACTCATCTGCGGCTTTGCGGGCGCGCGCGTGCTGCACATCTTCGCGGATGGGTACTTCATGGACTACGTCCATCTGTGCACGGATCCAAGCCAGGTGGACTGGTTCATTACCCAGTCCGAGTGCGCAAGCCCGACTTATGCCGGCGTCTGGGACCAGGAGCGCCAGGTGTGTCATCCGGTGGAAAAGAACTGTTTTGCGTGGGCGCAGTTCTGGAACGGAGGGTTCACCTTCTACGGTGGCCTCATCGGAGCTACGCTCGCGGCTTGGTGGTTGTTCAAGCGAGACCGCTTTCCGTTCTGGAAAGCCACTGACATGGGGGGGATGATGGTTCCCATCGGCTTGGGCTTCGGGCGCTTGGGTTGCCTTCTAGCAGGCTGTTGCTTCGGCGCACCGACTGACGGTCCGCTTGGTTTGACCTTCCCGCCCTCTAGTCCTGCCAGTGACTGGCAGGCTCGCGAGGGGCTGCTAGACCATCATCTTCTGGCTTCACTGCCTGTTCATCCAACGCAAATATACGAATCTGCAGCGGCCTTTGCGCTGGCTGCTTTCGGGATTCTGTACATGCACCCGCGCAAGCGCTACGACGGTCATGTCTTCGTCGCCTTTCTGGCGCTTTACGCCATGGCGCGCTTCGTCATCGAATTGGTGCGCAGCGACGACCGAGGCGGCTTCTTTGGCCTTTCCACGTCGCAGTGGATTGCGCTGCTGATGTTGGCGTTGGCGTTGGCGTTGCATCGTGTGCGCGTGCGTGCGACATCGGAACAGACAATCGGAGAGACGGCATGACGGCGTCATTGAGCTTTTTGTGTCCATCGGCGTTGCCGTTCGCGGCGTTGCTCATTGCTGGCCTTTCCTGTCAGGCCCCGGGGCAGCATCCGCCGTATGCTGAGGGTAACTGTTCGCCGCATTGTGCGGCGCCCGTGGGAAAGGGAGGCAGACCAGGATCGGCGACGCAGGATTCCGATGCCGCTGCGCCTGAGCGCGAAGCGGGCGTCGAGGGTAGCTGGGTCGAGGTAAGCGTGCGACAGGCTCTCGATCTGGAAGGCACCCATGCGTCGATCCTGGATGCGCCTACTGCCGCCACAGAGTTCGGCGTGCAGAGTGATATGTTGCCGATCCAGGCAGGTCCTGGGGAGCCCTTATACGTACCTGTGACCGACGACGGGGGTTTTTGGGTGCTTGGCACGCGCGATGGCTCGAGCGACGTGCAGGGCGAATATTTCCAGAGCTTGGTATGGCTTCACCCGGACCAATCGAACGTCGTCCAGCCCCTGTTTCCGAAGCGTGTGCTGGACGACGTGGCCAACGGGCTAGCTTTTGCCCCCACCTCGATTGACCCGACCCTGGCGCACGCCGTGCTGCAGGTGCAAGACGCCAGAGGTCGACCAAAGGCTGGCGTGGCGGCCTTTGCTTCCTCTGGAGTCGTGGCGTACGGCATTGGTGGCACGGCGAGTGACGCTGTCGAAGCAACCATCGACGGGGGTGTTTTGGTGTGGCTGAACGTGCCGAGCGTCGGCGCAGGAGCGGCGAAGCTGGTTCTGGTTTCGATCCAGGATGAGGTCGAGGTGCGGGTGCCGCTGCTTGCGGGGGCTGTGACGATCGCGCCGGTGACCGCTCCCTAAGCTGTCGTTACGTCGAATCGTCGGCAGGACGAGATACCAGTGCGTTCGGCGCCAACCTTTGGTAGTTGCACGTAGGTGGCACTCATCATCGACGGTAAAGCACTCAGCCAGAAAATCAGGGAGCAAGTGGCGCGTGGCGCGGAAGCGTTCCGCGCCCGTCACGGACGACCACCGGGGCTGCACGTGGTTTTGGCGGGAGATGACCCAGCGTCGGCCGTCTACGTGCGCAACAAAGAAAAGGCAGCGCAGGAGGTCGGCCTGGTCGGCAAGGTGCACCGTTTACCCCCTACCGTCACGCAGTCGGAGTTGGAGGCACTCGTGCGGCAGTTGAATGCAGACGATGCCGTCGATGGGATTCTCGTCCAACTACCGCTGCCGTTAGGCGTAGAAGAGGAGCCCGTATTGAAGCTGATCCGCGCTGACAAGGATGTTGATGGCTTTCATGCCCTCAACGTCGGGTCCCTATGGTCCGGAGCGAACGCCTTGGTTCCGTGCACGCCTCGCGGTTGCCTTCGTCTGCTCGATGAGGCCGGCATCGATCTGAGAGGTAAGCGTGCCCTAGTGATCGGACGCAGCAACATCGTCGGCAAGCCCATGGCTGCACTTCTGCTTGCCCGTGATGCGACCGTCACCATCGCGCATTCCCGGACGGTGGATCTCCCGGCGCGCTGTCGAGAAGCGGAAGTGATCATCGCAGCGGTGGGCAGGCCACGCATGGTAGTCGGCGACTGGGTGACTCCAGGCACGGCCGTACTAGACGTCGGCATGAACCGGGACGAGAGCGGAAAGTTGTGTGGTGACGTCGACTTTGCGAGCGTCGAGCCGAAAGCATCCGTCATCACCAAGGTGCCAGGGGGGGTTGGCCCAATGACCATAGCCATGCTGATGGACCAGACGCTGCTCGCCGCCATTGCCCGAAAAGAGCACGCGGAACAGTCCGCGTAGTGGCTTCAATGAAAGTCGATCAGCGTGGTTGGCTCCAAGCGGCCATCGAGATAGCCAGCGACCACGATCAAACCCTCGAGCCAGGCGCCGTGCAGCGACACTTGGACGAGCTAGCGACCCCACTACGTGAAGGGCAATTGCACCTCGCGAGTCCACTGAGACAAGCCCAGGAGCTGTCGGGGCTGATTTATGAGCGCTTTGGGTTCAGCGGTGATCACGCGTCCTACGACGACCCAGCCAATAGCCTCATCAGCCAAGTGTTGACGCGGCGTCGCGGGATCCCAATTACCCTGGCGCTCGTCTATTGCGAGGTGGCTACGAGATTGGGAGTGCGCGCAGCGGGCATATCCTTCCCGGGTCACTTTTTGGTCAAGATCGTCGACACGGCCCGACCGGGGCGTGTGGATCGCAGCGTCTTCATCGATCCGTTCGAGCAGGGGCAAGTTCTAAGCCCGGACGACTTGGCTAGCCTTGCCATGAGCGTGAATGGTTCCCCTGAGGTCGATGAGGCTTGGCTTCAACCCGCTACGATCAACGATATCCGCCGCAGAATGTTGAATAACCTGCGGGCGCAGTTCCAAAAACGGCGTGACATGGGTCACGTTCTGCTCGTCTTGCACCGTATGTGTCAGTGTGAACCTGAGGCGGCTTCCTGCTATCGTGAGCGGGGACTGTTGCACCGGCAATTAGGTGCACATCATGCAGCCATTGATGACCTGGAGCGATACCTAGAGCTCGCTCCTCGGGCCACTGACGCACAGCAAGTTTCCGAGCTGCTGGACGAGCTGCGGGCACGTCTTCAGGCCGCAGGTCGCGCGACTCTGAATTGAGAGACGGCGGCACAACGTGCCCTCCTGGAGTGGTTGAAATAGACTGGCCGTGGCGCTTTACGGCCCAATCTGATCCTTTCTTAATGGCCAAAAAGGCTAAAAATTAGGCTTTCAGTCACGCCGCTTTTTCCCGCCCAAGGGCGCTCCCACGCCTAACCCGCGGCGCGCCTACGGTTCGGAAGGAAACAGGCGTCTCAGCTGCGTGAAAGCATGTCGAAGCGCAGCGGTGCCGGGATGGTGCAGTCTGACGGCTGACCGTAACGGTGCGTCCACTTTTGGTGAAACACTATTTGACCATTGATGGCTAGGATAGGCTATGTCAAACCATCGGGGTGCGGTTGCATAAGTCAGTGAAGCGAGATGCTCGCGAAACGTGAACGCAACAGCGCAACATGACAATGATTGAGACGGTAGGGTTGGCGTAAGTTCATTGCGCGTAAAGTTGGGGGGACATCAGTGAAGGCTACGAAGTCACGCGTCGTTGAAGTCGAAACAGGTTACCGGCACGGGCGGCATGAGAGCGGCGTCGTTGCTATCCCGGAGCGCAGACGGGAGAGGGTTAGCACGTTTGGTGAGCACGATGTTCACGCATGGTCGCATTGCTCTCAGCGCTACGACGCTTTTGCGGAGGAAGTGACGTCGCCTTATGCGCGAGACGCTGCCCGACTGGTTAATCTGGGGGTAGGAATGCGATGCCTGGACGTAGCGGCCGGTACGGGTGCGTTCTCTTTGGTGGCTGCCGAGACCGGGGCGGACGTCCTGGCAACGGACTTTTCCCCGTTGATGATCGAGCAGCTTCAGCGGAAGTGCGCTCGCCGCGGCATCCAGCGGGTATCGACCGCCGTCATGGATGGTCAGAATCTGAACCTGGATGACGGCAGCTTCGACGTCGCAGCGTCAGTGTTTGGACTGATTTTCTTTCCCGACCACCATCGGGGCTTGACCGAGCTCCACCGAGTCTTGAAACCAGGGGGACGCGCGGTGGTCGTGGCGTGGGGAGTGCCGCACCGGGTCGAAATCATGAACTTGATGGGAGAAGCTCTGCTGGCGGCCGACATCGAGCTTCCCCAAGCGGCGGAGGAGGCACCACCTTGGACCCGCCTGGGCAACCCCAACTATCTGAAGAAGTTGATGGCTGACAGCGGATTCTGTCACGTTCACATAGTGAGTGTCACTCATCTGTGGACGTTCACACGCGCCCAGTATCTTGCGGAGCTGCTTTCGGCAGTAACGCCAACGGCGTCGCGTCTATTTCGCTCGTTGAGCCGGGAGCAAAGAGCCGCCTTTCTCGCTCGGCTGGGTCAAGACTTCGAAACCCGCCAGGGCGGGGGGCCCTATGGCGTGACGAGCGAAGCGCTCATCGCCGTGGGAACCAAGGCAGAGTCCGGGCGAGGCTGCGCTTGAGCGGGGTTCAGGCGTTCGGGAGTAGCAAAAGGGGCGGGCCCGAGCGTCGAAGCCGCATGCGGGGTTGTCGAGCAGCGCCTGCTGACTAATAGTGGCTCGACATGTGGTGGATTGCGGCATGCCTGGGCGCATTGGTTTGGTTGCTCTTCATTCGGCTCAAGCTGAAGGAGCAGCAGCGTCCGGCGCGCCTGCTCGATCGAGTCAAAGCCGCGCCGCTTGCAGAGGGCGACGAGGCAAGGATCCGGCAAGAGTTCATACACCGGGCGTTCGTTCCCGCCGCTGAGGGGTACCTGAAAGCGCAGCCGCAGTTGAACAGTATGGTGCTTTTGCTGGCTCGCTTTCTGGATGAAGAAGGAGGGCCTGATTCCGTGCATGGCGAAGTGCTGCCGTGCACGGATGCACAGCCTCAATGGCCAGCAGCAGCCCTGGACAGTCCTGTGGTCAAACGGGAAGACGACGAGTTGGTACTGGCACCGCCGCCCGAACACTGGGAAAGACTGATGGTGCTCGAAGCCTGGCGCGATGCGTTGCCCGCGTTCGCAGCACACCTGAAGCCGGTCGCGCCGCACGCGGCCTTCACCGACGCGTACACGCCCTATGCGATACTGAGCCGAGCTGAGGACGGCTTTCAGCTGAACGTCCTCGTGCCTGCAGCTGCCCCATGAATCTGCTACGGTTGACGTCTCTATCGCAACTCGCTTGCAAAAGCGTCCGCGATGTTGTTGTCTGGCGCCATGAAACTGGCGGCTCGTGTTCGCGCCTCGATCGTGTGCCGGTGCGGGCGCAGAGTGCTGAGCACCCTAACAACCTTGCTTCCGACAGCTGCGGCGCTTCTTGCTGAGCCTCGACTAGCCTTCGCTGACAGCCAAGTCGTACCGACTCAGCAACTGCCGACGGAGCAACCCACCGCCCCCCAACCCCCGCCGGAGAACGCGGCTGCCGACGAGGCAGACGATGAGCCCGCGGACCCGCAGGACCCCCGTGCCGATGCTGACGGTACTGCCGATGCTGACGGAACTGTCGACATCGTGCCGCCGCGCCTCGTGCAGGCAGTCAGGGCCGTAGCGCCGGCCACATCTACCCAGTCAACCGTACTGCTGGAGGTAACCATCGACGAGCATGGTCGTGTATCCGCGGCCAGTGTTCGGCAGTCAGTCGGGCCTGGAGTCGACGCTGCGGCGTTGGCGGCTGCTGTGCAGTGGGTATTCGAGCCGGCGCGCCGGGGCCAGCAAGCCGTGGCTGCTCGTCTCACCATCCCGATTATCGTCGAACCGGCTGCCGAAGAGCCTGAGCAAGCAACCGCTGCGGAAGAGGAGCCCGAGCGGGCGGAAGACCCCACCGTGCCTGACGTCTCCCCGCCCGTGCCTGAAGAAACGACGGAAGTAGTCGTCGAGGGCGAGCAGCGGTCGGGGGCTGTGTTGCGTTCGGCTAGTGACTTTCTGCTCGAACACGACCTGCTACACGCGGCTCCGCACCACGAAGGAGTGGATATGCTTCGAGCGGCTCCGGGCCTGCATATTGGTCGTCCCGAAGGCGCCGCGGTGGCTCATCGCTACATGCTGCGCGGGTTCGATTCCGACCACGGGCAGGACATCGAGTTTCGCGTCGGCGGAGTGCCGATCAATCTGCCGTCCCACATTCATGGCCAGGGGTATGCCGACTTGGGATTCTTGATTGGTGACGTGGTCGACGAGCTGCGCGTCACCGAGGGAGTGCATGATCCGCGGCAGGGGGATTTCGCCGTCGCCGGAAGCATAGATGTCCAGCTCGGAGTAGAACAGCGCGGAGCGAAGGTGCGTACCGGGTACGGTGCTTACGGTACCTTCAAGCAGCTCGTCCTGTGGGCTCCAAAAGAACAGCTGCGCGATACGTTCGGCGCTGTCGAGCTTCATCACACCAATGGCTATGGCCAAAACCGTGCAGGTACTCGCGCATCGGTCGTGGTGCAGCAAGGATTCACGCTCGGTGATTGGCGTCTGCGGTTACTGGGCATCGTGTACGGAGCCCGCTCGGGGCTAGCGGGCGTACTGCGGCAGGATGACATCGATAGCGGCAGCGTAGGCTTCTTCGACGCCTACGACCATCCCACTGCCACGGCGCAAAACGCACTGGCCATGCGTGGCATCGTAGGCATGTTTGGTGAATATCGCGGCTTGTCCGGGGATCACGCTGAGCTTGGCTTGTGGTTGAGTGCCGACCGCTTCCGCATCCAGCAGAACTTGACTGGCTTCATCGAACGCTCGCGCACTCTGGCTGGAGTAGCCGGGCAGGGCGACCTCATCGAGCAGCGCAACGGTACGACGAGCGGTGGTTTGAGTGCCCGCTATCGCTCGACGGCACTCGACTACGATCCCATCCATGCCCACGTAGAACTGGGGACGGCGGCGCGTATGGACGGAATTGACCAGCAGCAGTCCTTACTCAACGCCGCGGTGCGTGGGCAGACGTGGGATCAGCGTGTCGATGCCGCCATCGCTGCTCTCGATCTCGGGGTCTGGGCAGACGTCGACCTACACCTCACTGATTGGCTACAGGTGCGTGCGGGATACCGCGGGGATGTGTTGAGTTACGAGATCGACGACCGCATCGGAAACCGGGCGCCGGCAACTCGGCCCGACGACGCATACATCCCGGGGTTCCGGCGCAGCGTCATGGGACTTGCGCACGGTCCTCGAGTCAGCGTCGACGTGTCACCGCTAGCAGCATTGACCGTGCATGCGTCGTACGGAGAAGGCTATCGCTCGCCCCAGGCACGACAGCTCGCAGATGGTGAGGAGGCGCCGTTTACCAAGGTCCGATCCGCAGATATCGGCGCTCGCTTTGGATCGAACGAGGCGCTTCAGGTCACTTTATCCGGCTATCAGACGGACCTGTCCGACGATGTTGCCTTCGATGCTTCGGAAGGCCGACTCGAACGCGTCGGAGCTACGCGTCGCCGGGGCGGCGTGCTTTACCTCGAGACGCGCCCGTGGCTGGGAAGCGTTGGTGCTGCGTCGATAACTTACGTGGACGCTGAGCTTCTCGAACCGCCTCCGGCCACAGCAGAAGAACCGAATCCTCCGTTCGAGAGCGGGCAGAATTTGCCTTTCGTTCCCCCGCTGGTGGCGCGCGTGGACCTTGGGGTGGAGCATGCGTTGGGGCTGTTTCTGAATGAGCTCTGGAACGGGCGAGTGGGCCTTGGCTTTTCCGCCATTTCCGCGCGCCCTCTGCCGTACGGAGACTTCGCGTCACCCTTCGCTTTGCTAGATGCTTCGTTGGGCGTACAGGTGAGTCGCTTCAGCTTCCGCATCGATGTGTTCAACGTGCTCGACACCCGCTATTCCTCTTCAGAATACTCATACGTCTCGCATTGGGACCCCGCTCAGCCTCCGTCCAGACGACCTATGCGACACGTCGCAGCCGGAGCTCCGCGCACGATCATGGGGAGCATCGAAGTCAACCTATGACACCTGGCTCAATCATGAAGCGCAGCTTCGTCTGCGCCCTGCTGTCCCAGACCTCGAGCTGCGTGGATACGGGCAGCGCCAGCGCTGCGGCCGATCTATACCTGCAAGGTACTCGTCCTGGGGCCCTTCAAGCGCGCGATGGTTGGGAGCTCGAGCTCCAGCGGGCGGAGCTTGCGTTCGGCCCACTCACCCTTTGCCCAGGCACCACGCCTGGCGAGTTGTGCGAGACGGCACGTGCAGAGTGGATGGGAACGGCTCTGGTCGATGCCCTCGATGAGGATGCAAAACGAGTGGGGCAGTTGGTGGGCAGTCGAGGCCCGGTCGGGTCTTGGATGTACGACCTCGGAATCGTGAGCTTACTGTCCCGGTCGGAGGCTTTCGAATCCGACGCGGCTCGAGCTCTGGGGGGCTACTCGGCGTTGCTCGCTGCCTGTGCAACCAAAGACGAGCGTGAGGTGTGCTTCGAGGTAGGGGTTCGGGTCGTTCAAAGCAGCGAAGCCGAGCAAGGGATCCCAGTCGTACGCGTGAGCGGGGATCGCTCGCATCCCGACTTTGGCAGTGCCAAGCGCCTCACGCTGCGCTTCGACCCAGCGGCGTGGACGACGACGATAGACATCGAGCGGCTGATGGCAGAGGCGGAGTGCGAAGCATCGTGTACGGAGATGGTGTCGGTGAGCGACGATTCGCAAACCGCCCGTGCGCTCCGTAGTGCGTTGGAGAACGTGGTGCGACCCGACGTGGAGTGGGATGATCGTTAGGTTTTTGCGGGGAATGCCACCACTCGCTCCAGCGACTCACCGAGGAGCACGGCCACCAATCGGTCGAATCCCAGGGCATTGCCGGAGCATGGGGGAAGCCCTTCTTCGAGAGCTGTCAACAATCCTTCGTCGATGGGAAGCTCGGGCAAGCCGAGCGCCACTCGCCTTTCCAAGTCGCGTTCGAAACGTTGTCTCTGTTCGACTGCCGAGGTCAGTTCCCCGTATCCGTTGCAGATCTCGATGCCTCCGATGAACAATTCGAAGCGCTCGGCGTAACCGGGGTGGGTTTGGCTCGCTTGTGCCAAGGCTGCCTCGGACAACGGATAGTGCGTGAGAAGAACAGGACGACTTCGCTCTCGCAGAGCTGGCTCGATGCGATCGACCAAGAGCTGAAAGTAAACGTCCTGGTTGGTTGCCGCTAGTTTGGCCGCGTCATCTACCTCAGCGTAGCACCGGAACGCATCGCTCACGGTCATTCGTTCGAACGGTTGATCGAGACGAACGCTACGCTCTTGGACGTGAAGGGTCGGACCCACCTGCAAGGCGTCCGCGACGTGCTGTACCAGCCTCTCGGTCTGCGTCATCAACCCGTCGAACGATAGAAATGTCTGGTACCATTCGAGCATCACGAACTCAGGCTGGTGCCAGGTCCCCGCTTCGTCCTGGCGGTGGCAGCGGGCTAGCTCGTACACGCGAGGCACGCCTCCGACGAGCAAGCGTTTGAGGTGAAATTCCGGGGAGGTGATGAGCCAGCTATCGCCTGACGGTTGGGGCGCGAGATAGACGTCCGTCCCCGGTGCCTTTACCCGAGCCGGGGTGTTTACCTCGCAGTAGCCATCCTGGTCGAAGAAAGCACGCACGGCGCGCAGCGCCGCTGCGCGCCGACGTAAATTGCTTCCCACACCTTGCGTAAAGCGAGCGAAGTAGCCGTCGCTGCTGGGCGTTCCCCGAGCGCGTGCTTTTATGCTCGCGTTTCGTAGCTGTGGGCGCTCATTAGTCCCGTCGAAGGCCACCATTCCTTCGACCACGAGCCATTGCCCTGGGCACAACCCTCTCCACTCGCCATCCGCTTCACGTGCCAGCACGACGTCGCACTGCCCTGATGCGTCTGCCAGTACGACTTGGCCGCCTTGGCGGTCAATGGCTACGATGCGCCCGGTTAGCACTACGGATTCGCCGGCATGGGGAGCAAGCGCGGCGATCGAAGGAACAGTCACCGTAAACATCGGCATCACGTGGTCGGGGCTGCGCTTCTGGCAAGACCCGGTTTTAGCGAACGGAGCCGTCTCCGGCTGCATCCCTGGTTGATGCATCGGCCCGCGATGCGGCATCCGCGGCGGGCGCAGCATCCGAGGCAGGCGCAGCATCCGAGGCAGGCGCAGCATCCGAGGCA
>CAZNZA010000005.1:0-32402 GCA_964577325.1 uncultured Polyangiaceae bacterium | reverse complement strand
GCGTCCGGTTGCAAAGCAGCGTCAGACTCTGGCGACTTCGCCGCATCAGCGGGTGCGGATGAAGTGACGTCGACGGTTTCGTCAGTCTCGTCGTCGTCCCTGCCATCGCCCAAAGGAAACGTAGAACGTGTGCAGATGAGCGCGCTTTGGCCCGACTGCGGGCAACACACGGCTCCTTCTCGTCCTTGTCCGAGCCGTTCCAAGGGGATGCAAGACAATCCTGATTCGCAATCCCTACTAGCGTTGCTGGGATCGCATCGCTCCCCCTCGCCCTGTTTGCCGCATCCCGTGGCTGACGACACCAGCAGTGCCCCGAATAGCAGAATGGCCGAAGGGAATGCTTGGCGCCGGCGCGCGAGGGCAGGCGTGGGACGAACTTTGAAGGAACGATGCAGAGGGGAGGGAATGGGGGTCGGTGTACAGTTAATCATGAGTCGTAGGTGGTGAGCTGCAGGTGCTCAGTCGTCAGCGGTGGTTGCGTCATGCGTTTTCCCGGGCTTCGATGGAACGTGCAAACAAGGCCAGGTATTGAAACGCGCTCAAGAGAGAATACACGAGGGAGATGTACACGAGCACTCTACCAACCAGCACCAAGTCCACTCGCCCCAGGTCCAGTGGACCCAGGCTCAGGTGATAGGGATAGCCGATCATGAGACAGAGAATGCCCGCCATCTGTAGGGCCGTCTTTTGCTTGCCGGTACGGTCTGATGCAATGACCAGCCCCTCGCTGCTAGCTATCGAGCGCAAGGCAGTAATCGAGATTTCCCGGGCTAGCAACAGCACCACCGTCCACTCGGCAATGCGTCCCATGGGAATGAGCCAAATCAAGGTCGCCATCACGAGCAGCTTGTCGGCGAGCGGATCGAGAAACTTTCCGAGCAGACTCACGATGTTCATGCGACGCGCCAGATACCCGTCGAGCAAGTCGGTCAAGGCCGCCGCGGAGTAGAGCAGCGCAGCCAGTATGCAGTCGGTAGGAGCGCCGCGGTCGAGCAACCACAGCACCAACGGGATCACTAGGATACGCGCTAAGGTGAGTAGATTTGGAAGATTAACGGCGTCGCGTTTGAGCGAAGATGCGCGCTTCTTTTTTCTTGTCATTCCGCACTCACCGTTTCTCGCATCGGGGCTGGTGCTCTCAATCGAGCGAACCCTTGGTAGAAGGAACGCTTCCGACGCGCGGATCGATGGCCGTCGCCTGCCGCAGAGCGCGGGCCAACGCTTTAAAGGAGATCTCTACTATGTGGTGGAGGTTCTTGCCTTCGATCAAGTGGACGTGGAGGTTGCATCCCAACCCGCGGGCGAAACCTTCGAAGAACACTTCGGCAAGCTCGCTGTCCCACGAACCAATCTTTGCCTTCGGCAAGTCCACGCGCCAAATGAAGTACGTTCTCCCCGATAGATCGAGCGCTACCGTTACCAAGGCTTCGTCCATGGGCAGAGTCGCCGAGCCGTAACGGGTGATGCCTTTGCGGTCCCCGAGTGCTTCGAGAAATGCTCTTCCGAGCACGATACCAATGTCCTCGGTCGTGTGGTGGCCATCGATCTCGATGTCCCCCGAAGCCTCGACGCTCAAATCGAAAAGCCCATGCCGCGGCAGTTGCTCGAGCATGTGAGACAGGAATGGTATCGGTGTTCTCACCGCGGCCTGACCGCTGCCGTCGAGATTTACCTCAATTGCGATCTGAGTTTCGTGGGTTGTGCGAGCGTGCTTGCCAATGCGCATGGGGGCCTGGGACAGGGTTAAAAGTCGACGATTTTCCAAAGTCCGTGTTCTTCGATGAGTTCGACCGTGCCTTGAGCTCCGTAAGCAATGGTGGCGCGATTGGCGAGCTGCTCTGCTTTCATGGTTGGCAAGGTGCTCTTCAACACTGCGACGAGCTCTTGCATCTCTTCTTTCTGAGCACCCTCCCACGCCTCGCGCAGCTTCTTTGCATCGAGTCCTTGCTGTTCGCTTTCCGGAACCAAGCGCAGCAGGACGTCGTATCGTTTCGCTTCGAAGGCGCGCACGAAGGAGCTGAGTGCCGCCACGGGTGTGGCTTGGCTATACAGGTCGATGGCAGATAGCTGGGCTTTCCACGCGCCGCCTTCATACACCAAGTCGAGGTGCTGTCCGTCCTGGCTCTTCATCGTGGCGGTCACGATCATTCGCTCTTCGGGTTTTTCAAGCGCTTCGGCCAGCGCTCGGACGGCCTCCGGATTGTCCTGCATCATGCTCTCGAAGCGGGAGAACGGTAGGCGGCGCTGCGCATCTGTGCTCAAAAGTGCGTAAGCGGCTCGGGCATCTTCCCGTTGCAGGGCCGCAGCATACTCGCTGATCGTCTGCTGAGGCGAACCCCCAGCCGTCGTCGTGCCGACGCAGGCGCCGCAAAACCAGGCGACGAGTGCCGCGGGCAGTAGCCTGCCCGGCCACAGCGGTATCGAGCTTTGCCTCGGACGTGGTTTCACGGAGCGACCCAGTAGCACAGGCTACGGCCTTGGCGAACCGCGAATACGGCAGCAGGAAGGGCAGGAAACCGTTTGTGACTTCCAGTTCTCATCGCTACTGTCTAGTCATGGGGACTACCAAGCCCGAACCAATAGCCATCCTGCCGCTGCGCAATGCGGTGCTCTTTCCTATGAGTGTCGTGCCCATAAACGTGGCGCGTCCGCGCTCGGTAAGGCTGGTCGAAGAGCTTGCCGGGCAAGAGCGAGCGCTGGTGGGAGTGGTCAGCCAGCATAAGGCTGACACGGTGGAGCCGACGTTCGAGGATATCTATACGGTCGGCACGCTGGCTCGCGTCGTGAAAGTCATCCGGCTCGGGCAGGCCAACTACAGTGTCGTGCTAAACGGGCTGGCTCGCTTCCGCATCGAAAAAGGACAGGGTCTCGAGCCCTACATGAAGGCGCACATCCAGCGCTTGAAGGAAGTACGTAGCGATGACGCCGAGGTGCGACGGCTGAGCGCAGAGCTGCGCGACGCCACGCGTCAGGTGTTGCAACTAACGCCAGACCTGCCGAAGGAAACCGCGGGCATTCTAGACAACGTCCATGAACCGGGCGCTTTGGCGGATCTCATCGCTTCCAATTTCTCCGAAGACCAAGCGGGTCTGGTGGAGCGACAGCAGATTCTGGAAGCCGTCGATGCCAAGGCGCGGGTTCGGCGCGTGCTTCAGATTGTACGCCGGCAACTTCAAGTGCTGAGGAAGAAGGACGCCATCACCGAGGAAATCCGGGAGGAGATGGCTTCATCGCAACGCGAGTACGTGCTGCGCGAACAAATGCGCACGATCCTCGAGGAACTGGGGGAGGCAGGCGAGGAAGACGAAGTCGACGAGCTGCGGTCGCGCATCATGCGCGCCGAGCTGCCGCGCGAGGCCCAGGAAGCGGCGCGCAAACAGTTGGCGCGGTTGCGTTCGATGCAGAGCCAGTCTGCCGAGTACAACGTCGCGCGCAACTATGTGGAGTGGCTTGCGGATCTGCCGTGGAACCGCACGACCGTCGACGATCACGACGTACGCGCCGTCGCTCGTTGCCTCGATGAGGACCACTATGGTTTGGAGCACGTCAAGCGGCGCATCGTAGAGTACGCAGCCATTCGCCAGTTGCGGCGTGACAAGCGAGGACCGATTCTGCTGTTCGTTGGGCCTCCTGGCGTAGGAAAGACGTCGCTCGGGCGTTCGATCGCCCGCGCCATGGGGCGCCGCTACGGTCGCATCGCCTTGGGCGGGGTGAGAGACGAAGCTGAAATCCGAGGGCATCGCCGCACCTACGTGGGCGCCCTGCCTGGTCGCATTTTGCAGGCTCTCAAGAAGGTCGGGACTCGCAACCCGGTTCTCGTGCTCGACGAGATCGACAAGATGGGGGCGGACATGCGAGGAGATCCGGCCTCCGCGCTACTGGAAGTACTCGATCCCGCTCAGAATGACACCTTCGTCGACCACTACATCGATGTGCCTTTTGATTTGTCGCAGGTTACATTTCTGGCCACGGCCAACGACCGGCGCACCATTCCCGGCCCGTTGCGAGATCGCCTCGAAATCATAGAGGTTCCGGGTTACACCCGTCAGGAGAAGCTGGCCATTGCTGAGCAGTTTCTCGTGCCCAAGCAGCTGCGTGATCATGGTCTTACCGAAGAAGTCCTGCAGTTCACCCGTACCGGCTTAGAAGCCATCGTCGACGGCTATACCCGTGAAGCTGGCGTGCGAAACCTGGAGCGCGAAGTGGGCGCTGTGTGCCGAGATGCCGCGGTCAAACTCGCCGAGGGGGCGCAAACGGCTCAGTGGGTGGCGGACGCGGCGTACGTCGAAGCGGTGCTGGGGATCCCTCGCTTTCAAGCTGAAGTCGCCGAGCGTTCATACGTCGCGGGGGTTGCGACAGGGTTGAGTTTTACGGGAGCCGGCGGGGAGCTGCTTTTGGTGGAAGCGTCAAGCATGCCAGGCAAGGGTGAGATCCACGTCACCGGTAACGTGCGCCCGGTGATGAAGGAGTCTGCCCACACCGCCGTTTCTTACGTGCGCTCGAAGACCGCCGAGTTGCGCCTCGATCCGGAATGGCTAAAGAGCATCGATTTACACGTACACGTGCCCCGAGCGCGCGTCGCCCGGGACGCGGCAGGAGCCAGCGTAACGATGTTCGTGGCGCTGGTATCGCTATTGATCGGCGTTCCCACGCGACCCGATGTCGCCGTAACCGGGGAGTTGACGCTGCGAGGTCGAGTGCTGCGAATCGGCGAAGTCAAAGCCAAGATCCTGGCGGCTCACCGAGCCGGATTGACGCGGGTGGTGCTTCCGGCGGCGAATTTGCCTGATCTGGAGGACGTGCCGAAGGAAGTTCTCGAAGAGCTCGAGATCAAGACGGTCACCCACGTCGATCAGGTTCTGAACTACGTCTTCGATGAGGTTGGTGTCGTGCCTAACGAACCGGGGACCGCGCGTGCGATAACGGTCTGATAGGTGAGACTGCGCGCCGCATTACTGGGCTTGCCGACCCTGGCCCTTCTGTTTTTTCTTGGCTTTGCTCCAGGCTTCGCCGGTCCCAGCTACGCGTTTACTTTGGCCGCTGGCTTGATCCTAGGCCCCACCGCCGCACTGATGGCGGCAAGGCTTGCGCACTCCTTGCAACTGGCGCGCGGGCCTGCGGTGGCGTACGGCTTTCTGCTGGGGGGAGGTTTGGCGGGAGCGGCGGGATTGATTTCGCTCTTCCACGGTGCTCGCATCGGATTCTGTGATCCAGGGCAGGACTACCTGCGCTTCGCTTTGGGGCCGGCACCGGGAGCACTGTGCGGGGGCTTGTGGGGTGCCACCGTTGGGACACTGCTGCCACGGGGTCGCGGTATGCGCGCACTAGCCGTGGGATCCGCACTAGGACTACCGGTGCTGAGTTACCTGGTTAGCGGCGTGCGCTTCTACATGAGCCCCATCGTGTTCGCCTTCGACCACTTCGTTGGCTACTTCGCCGGAACTCTCTACGACACCGAACTGGGCAGTCTGGAAAGGCTGTGGACGTATCGACTCGCCACCCTTGGACTCTTGGTTGCCGGGACCGGTGCATTGACGCTGCTCAGACGGGAAGGCGACGAGCCGCAGCTCGAGGCGATCAGGCGTCCCTGGGCTTCGGGCGCCAGCATGCTTGGCTTGGCGCTAGCTGTGGGGATCACGCTGAACGGTGAGCGGCTCGGTCACTACCAAACGACGGACAGCATCGTCAGGGCCCTCGGCAATCATGCCGAAGCCGGACGCTGCGAGGTCATTTTCGGTAACGGCACGCGGCGTGGCGAAGCCTCTCTGTTGGCGCGCGAATGTGAGGCGCACCTCGAGGAACTCGAATCCTACTTTCAGGTCCGAGCGCCAGAACGCATCCGCGTGTTCTTGTTTGATTCGGCCGCTCAAAAGGCCGCTCTCATGGGCGCCCGTCATGTTTACGTCGCCAAACCGTGGCGTCGCGAGATCTACCTGCAACCGAGCGGCTTTCCTCATCCCGTGCTGGGCCATGAGCTGGCTCACGTGGTAGCCGGACAGTTTGCTGCGGGTCCGTTCAAAGTGGCGGGGGAGTGGGGAGGGCTAGTGCCGGACCCGGGTCGGATCGAAGGTTTGGCAGTGGCGGCATCTCCCTCGGAAACTGGGAACTTGACGCTCCGGCAATGGGCCGCGTCGATGCACCACCTACGGCTACTTCCGAGGCTGGGTGACATCTTTCATCTCGGCTTCTTCGGAAGCAACAGTTCAGTCGCTTACACCGTCGCCGGTGCCTTCATCGATTGGCTACGCGATGAACACGGGATAGAGGCCGTGAAACGGTGGTATGCGGGAGCGGACTTGACAGCTAGCGCGGGTCTTTCGCTGCAGGACTTGGAGCGCACGTTCGTGGCCGTTCTTGCCGAAATCCCACTGACTGAGGCACAACTTGGCGTGGCCCGGGCGCGTTTCGACCGACCCGCGGTACTTCAGCGTCGGTGCGCCCATCAAGTTGACGCTGCGCTGAGTGCGAGTCACGCTCTGGTGGCGCGCGGCGATCCCGATGCCCCACTCGTGTTGCAGCAGGTCTTGGCCATGGATCCAACGGCGCTCCAAGCCGAGCTCGAACTTGGCCGCTACTATCAAATCGAAGATCAACTGCAGATAGCTGAAGCCACGTATCGTGGCGTCGCTGCCAACGTAGCGGCAAGTGTGCTGCTGCGGGCGTCAGCATTGGAGCGGGTGGGAGACGTCGTTTGGCTGCAAGGCAATCTCGACGCCGCCAACCGGGTGTACGCCGAAGTGCAGCAGTTGATTGTCGACGAGGACTGGCTGCGCACGCTCGACGTCAAGCGCACTGCGGTTTCGAGTCCAGATCCGGAAGAGCGCGCGGCACTCAAAGCCTTGTTCTTCGGGACGGGCACTCACGCGGGGCGCGCCAACCCGGTACTTACCGGCGAAGTCCTCGGCAGCTGGGCGAAAGCGCGAGGAGCGGCTCTCGCACACTACCTCTTGGGTAAACAGTACCTCGCCGCGTCTGAGTGGCAGTTGGCGCACGCGCGCTTTGCTCGTGCCGTCGAGGCCGGCTTGGAAAGCGCACGCATCCGGCACGAGGCATTGCGTGGACTTCTAGTTTCCGCCTGCGCCACGGAGAGCCTGGAGGCGACTCGCGAGGCGTGGGCAGCGCTGCTTGAAGAGGAAGCCTTTCCTCATGCTAGAAAAGCCGCGCTAGCTCGCTTCGCCAAGCGTTGCGGCGTTGACGCTACGAGCGTGGTAGACCCATGATAGAAGGTTAGGTTAACGTTGGCTTTCAAACTCACGGACGGCATCGTTCTCGCAGCCTGGCCTCGTCATTTGCAGTCGCTGCTGTTCTTGGTTGTGGGTTCGCTCGGATGCGAAGGTAAAAGGGGCGCAACTCCTTCACCGTCAGGGCACGAGCCTGCACAGCCATTGATTTCGGCGGCGGTCTCGAGCGCGGAGCCCGAGAAGCCGACGTCGTCATCTCCAGGTCTCATGGAGCCGGACGCGTCCGTGGGGCGTGAGCCGTGTCCCCGCGGCATGCAGCTCGTTTCTGGTGGCACGTTCTGGATGGGATCCCCCTCAGGCACTGGTGCCGACGACGAGCGGCCTCGCTTTCAGACGCGAGTGGCTGACTTCTGCATCGATGAGAGCGAAGTTACCGTCGGTGACTACGACGCTTGCGTATCGCGCGGAGCATGTTCATCTGCAGCCAGAGGTAAGGTTACTTGCAATGCGGAGAGGCAAGAGCGACTGAATCATCCGGTCAACTGTGTGAGCTGGGAGCAGGCCACGACGTATTGCGCCGACCGCGGAGCTCGCCTACCAACCGAGGTTGAGTGGGAGTACGCGGCGCGCGGCGGGCCGCTCATGCTGAAATACTCGTGGGGCGAGGCTACTCCTGATGGCCGTGCATGCTGGAAGACGAACCGCACGTGCGTCACCCGTTCGTTTGCCTCAGGGGCGTATGGCCTCTACGACATGCAAGGCAATGTGTGGGAATGGACTTCGAGTGCGTACGGTCTGTATCCCTGGCCCGCGAGCGAGCACTCGTCGCGGGTCTACCGCGGCGGTAGCTGGAGTCGTCGCTTCGAAAAGTGGATGAGTTCCACGTTGCGCAATCGCATGCGGCAGACCGAGTGGGGCTCTCACCTAGGTTTCCGCTGCGCAGCGGCTCCTCCCGGCCGAGGGTGCCCCTACGGTTTCGAGGGCACTACTTGCCGTGCTGGCGTGGACGCCGTCGAGTGCGGGGGCACGAAGCAGTGGAACGGAGCACGCTGCGCGGCTCCGGGAGCGCCCCGGTGTGCTTCGGGCAGCCGCTTCGTGGAGGGGCGAGGGTGTGTCCGAGAAGAACCCGTAGCGGCTATCGATGTCGAGGCAAGTATCGATCCGACGGCAGGCGTGAGCGTGGCGCGCACTCCCCAGTTGGACGAAGACTGCCGCAAGCACCAGCCTACTCGGCCCTACGCCGCTAAACTCAGCGGCGGCAGTCACCACGGCCGCAACCTAGTGGGGGCCAAAATAGGTTGTAAGAACCGGGACGTCGGAGTTGGGTGGAATTCGGCTTGCTGTCCCGCCCCGCCTTGACCCGGTTTCCAGTAATCGCGCCAAAAGGTCGTGGGGTATATGCCTCCGTTCGTGCCGGTTTGTCCGTCCACGCGCAAGGCAGCCCTCAATCATCGGTGGCCACGCGCCGTTTACGAAGTATGGCTTTGCGAGCAACGAGCGCTGCGGCGGTTGTGTTGGTGACGGTGTGGGGGTGTATCTCTGATCCGTTGACTACCGGCGACAAGAGGGGTGAGCCGGAATCACCAGACACGCCGGTCATCATCACGCCAGGCTCTGGTAATCCAGCACCCACAACCAAGCGCGTAGTGCCACTCGAGGTCATCAAGCAGAACCCGGTCTATGATGCGAGTTTTCCCGATGCCGACTTCGTATACGACCCGCCCGCGGAACCAGACGCCTGCGCGCGTAGCGAATTCTTGGCGGAGCCGCTTCCAGTCGACCTCTACGTCATGCTCGATCGTTCCGGCAGCATGAACATTCCAGAATCTCTTCCTCCAGCTGTCGAAGGCGACTGTGACGTGGGAGACCCTAAGGTTTCGCGGTGGTGCTACACGCTCAACGCCTTGGACGGGTTCTTCAACGCAGGCCAAACCGAGGAAACGGGCGCAGCTCTCCAATTCTTCCCGAATGGCAACTGTAGTGAGACCCCTCCCATCGGTCACAACTGTTGTGCCGGCGGCGCATGCTGTGCTGGTGAGCCGGACTCCGTGCCCGCTGTTGCTCTGGGTCCACTAGTGGATAACCGAGAGGCACTCGTTGCCGCCTTGAATGCTCAATCTCCCGCTGGCGTCACGACGCCTATCGAAGCTGCCCTGCGCGGCATCGTCAAGTGGACGAGCCGCAACAAGTCTCCATTGCGTAGTATGGCCGGTCTACTCATCACTGACGGGGAACCGTCGGGGTGCAGTGCGAACACCGAGCTCTTAGCAAACATCGTCGGCCAGCAACTTCGGGACACGGGCATTCCCACGTTCGTGCTGGGGATGGACGGGGCGAAGTTCGCTCCTCTAGAAGCCATAGCTCGCGCCGGCGGGGGAGCTGCCCATACCGATTATTGTCCGGCGGGTATCAAGCCGTGCCACGTGTACAACGTCGGTAACGGCGACCCAGCCGTCTTTGCCGAAGCACTGGCCCAGATCAAGGGGGCTGTGGTGCAGTGTCGGTTTGGTATGCCAAAGCCTGAGGCTGGCGTCATCGACCCACGGGACATGTCGGTTAGCTATCGTGCAGCAGACGTCGACACGTCCTTACGCCGCGTTGACGGCCCCCAATCCTGCGACGGCGGGGGATTCTACTTCGACGACCCTGATGCTCCCTCAGAAGTGTCCCTGTGCCCGGAAACCTGCGGCGATCTGCGCGCCGCCTCGGCCTCGCAGCTCGTGCTCTCAGTGGGTTGCCTCGGAAGCTGAGCCAACAAAGGGCTAGCCGACGCTCCGCGAAAGCACGTTAGTCGTTCGCTTGAGCTCGCCAGTGACTGTGTAACAATCAGTCTTGCGCGGGCTTCTCTTCGTCCTGCGACTTCTTGCGATCGATAGCTTCCTGGAGTCCACAACGGACTCGCTCACGCCGCTTTAGGCTCTTGCCTTTGGACGGCTTAGCCAACCAGATGTGACGCTTTCGAATATCCCAGAGTGCGCGGTTCGACATCGTAATCCTATTCAGAGGGGGGCGCTGACCTACCCCGGTGTTCAGCAGTTTGCAAGCTAAGAGGCCTCGACGGGCCCAAAATTTACTGCAAGTAGACGAGCAGGAGGGAAACGCTCAGGGCGAGCAGAACCCACATCGCGGAAAATCCCGCGCTCCAGGGCTCACCAAGCGCGCTCGCGGGGCGCGTCAAGGCTTGAACGCGCCGGGCTGACTCTGCCCCAAAGTCATAGGCGCCGTCGCGGACGAACTGATAGGCGCGCAGAATTGGAAGCCCCACGCGAGCACCCAGCCAGGGCAAGGCAGCTCGATACACAACGTCCACATCTAGGTTTGTCGCCAACAATTCCGGAGGATACTTCAAAGCCTCGACCAATCCCCGGCGCTTGCTTTGGTGGAGACGCCACATGATGGCGAAGGCCAATGCGGCGAAGAGCAGGAGTTGCAGGCTGGTGACGACGTGAGCGACCGTGTAAGGCGCGTAGTCGACCGGGTACGGAAGAAGCGCGTAGAGCGGAGCGGGGTAAACGCCAATCAACAAGCATAGGAAGGCCATGGCACCCATGGCGATGCGCATGTTCATCGGCGCTTCCTCTACGCGGCGACCGCTGTCGTGGGCGAAGAAAGCGAAGAATGGGATCTTGATACCGGAGTGATCGACCACTCCGGCAGAAGCCACGAGAAGCGCGAGCGTCAGCCAGACCGCATGTCCGTCGGCGGCCGCACTCAACGTCATCGACTTGGTGACGAAGCCGCTGAACAAGGGGAAGCCGGCGATGGACAGTGAACCGACGATGCAGAACGCCGTGGTCCACGGCATCGAGCGGTACAGTCCACCTAGCTCCGTGGCTTTGATGGTTCCGGTGCGATGTAGCACCGCTCCCATGGCCATGAACAAAAGGCCCTTATAGATGATGTGGGCGAAAGCGTGAGCTGCCGCACCGTTCAAGGCGAGCTGCGTGCCAATTCCGACGCCCACGACCATGAACCCCAACTGGTTGTTGAGGCTGTAAGACAACACCCGACGCAGGTCGTTCTCGATCACCGCAAACACGATCGGGAAAAGCGTCATGGCGGCACCGATTGGAATCAAGATCTCAGTGCCTGGAAAGGCGCGTGCAAGCACGTAAACGGCGAGCTTCGTCGTAAACGCGGACAAAAATACGGTGCCAGTAACGGTCGCCGCTGGGTAGGCATCCTGCAGCCAATTGTGCAGCAACGGGAAAGCGCACTTGACCCCCACCGCGAGCAGGATGACCTTTCCAGCGAACGTTCCAGCGCCTATCTGAACGAAATCCAACGAACCTGTGTCTGCGTAGTGCAGGAGCACGCCTGCGAGCAGCAAGACACCAGAACCTACCTGAATGACAAGATACCGTGCCCCGGCGCGGTAGCTGCCTTTCTTGCGCGCAGCCCAGATCAAAAACACGCTGGAGATGGCAGTGAGCTCCCAAAACACGAACAGGGTGACCAGATCACCGGCGAATGCCGCCGCTATGGCACTGCCAGCGTAGATCATGGCAGAAACGTGCTGAACGCGATCCTTGACGTGAAGCGCGTAAACGGCCGACAGAATGGCGGCTATGTGGTAAACATAGCCCCACACCAAGCTGAGCTTGTCGACTCGGACTGGGGTCAGGCGATAACCGAAGATGTCTAGTCGAATGAGATGATCGCTAGGCAGACTGATGAGGTGCAAGAGTGAGAGAATTGGCAAGCCCACTAGGCCAAGCTGCAAACTGCGGCCGCGAAGGGGCGCCAGCAGCAAGCCTCCCAGCATGAGGAGCATTCCAGGGGGGAGCTCAGTCATCATAGTAATCCTCGGGGCGCTGCACCAAAAGCCGCAGTAGCTTGGCAGAGTTCACAATCGCCAGGTAGGCGAAGAATCCGAATATGCCGTAGAAGGCGAACGTGCGTTCGAACTCGAATTGAACATGCTTGTGATAGAAGAGATCGGCGCCAGCCAGCATTGCGCAAACGGCAAGCAGTGCGAGTAGAATGAGCTTTCCGCTGTCGCGTTCCGGCGCCGTTGCTCTTGGGCCGCTAGCAGCGTGAGGCTTATCAGGGGAGGACTCTTTGCTTGAACCCGGCGTTTTCATGTCATCCTCCAACGATTGGCTTGAGCAAGTCGTAGATGGGTTCGGCGAGGAAGAACAGCACGCCGCCCGCTATCGCCGTCAAGCACAGGGGAACCAGGCACAGTGCGGGAGCTTCTGCCAGCTTAGCTGACCCTCGGAGTGAGGGAGAGTTCGCAGCATGGGCGACGTCCGCCGCACTTTCGGCCTTGAAGAAGAAGCCGCGCGCGACGATGGGCATCAAGTACGCAATGCTCAAAAGTGAGCTCGCCATGAGAACGAAGACGAATAGAGGCTGTGAAGCTTCGGCAGCGCCCAGCGCTAAGTGCCACTTGCTCCACATGCCGCCGAAGGGCGGTAAACCAATCAAAGAAAGCGAAGCCAGGAAAAACGCCGCGAAGGTAAATGGCATTTGCTTGCCCAAGCCGTTGAGCTCACTCACCTTCGTTTTGTGGGCGGTAACGTAGATGGCGCCAGCACAGAAGAAGAGTGTGATCTTCCCCATGGCGTGCATCACGATGTGCATGCCGCCTCCCATGATGCTGCTCGGCGTGGCAATCGCCGCCCCCAGTACGATGTATGCGAGATGGCTGATGGTGGAGTAGGCCAACCGCGCCTTGAGGTTGTCTTGAGTTATAGCGATGGCGGAGGCTGTCAGCAGCGTGAACGAAGCCACGTAGCAGAGCCACTGACTCGCGCTCGTCTCCCGCAGGACGTCTATGCCGAACACGTACACCACGACTTTCAAGATGGTGAAGACACCGGCTTTGACGACCGCTACGGCGTGAAGCAGCGCACTAACTGGAGTCGGTGCCACCATGGCGTTGGGAAGCCAGCGATGAAAGGGCATGAGTGCCGCTTTGCCGGTCCCAAAAGCAAAAAGCGCCAAGAGCACGGGAAGGAGTGCAGGCGGTGCCTTGCTGCCCAGAGTTCCGCCTAGCTTGAAGTCGGTGTTGCCCGTCAACTGCCACGTCCACAGAATGGCGAAAAGCAGTCCCGCCACTGACGTCGTCACCAGGATGCCCAAATAGACTCGACCTGCGCGCACGGCCGTTGGCGTCCCGTAGTGGGTGACCAACGGATACGTGGCAAAGGTGAGTATCTCGTAGAACAGGAACAACGTCAGCAAGTTGCTCGAGAAGGCGATGCCGAGTGCTGCCGCAATGGAGAGCGCGAAGCAGACGAAGAACCTGGTTTGGTTCTCCTCGTGGTGGGTGCGCAAGTAGCCAATCGCGTATACGCTCGTCGGGATCCACAGGCCGGCGGCCACCGCCGCGTACACCATCCCGAGAGGCTCGAGGCGAAAGCCGATATCCAGCCCGGGTGCGATAGTAAACAGGGCCAATTCAGGCGGCTTGCTCAGGCCGGCGTGCGGCAATAGTTGGAACACCAGCCATGCCGTAACCAAAGAACACGCAAGCGTTATCCCCTCACGCAGATTCGGGCGCGCGCTCGCAAGAGACACTCCCAGCGCCCCCAGCAATGGGGTTGCTACCGAGACGCCGAGTGCGACTCCGGGACTCATGGGTTTGGCCTCATGGCGGCAGTCATAGCCTCAGTGGCCAGCGCCAAGGGCCAGTCGGCGTAGAGGCCAAAAAATATCGTGGCTCCCAGCAAAACCCAGGCTGGTATCGTTACGGACGCCGGATCGTCGACAGCAAGCATGCCTTCACGTGCAGGTTTGAAGTAAGCAATCTCTATGACACGCCATACGTAAGCTAAGGCCAAGAGTGAGCTCAACAGGATCGCGAACGCAAGCCACATCTGCCCGGCATCGATGGCGGCGACCACCAAAAACCACTTTGAGATGAAGCCGGACGTTCCGGGAACGCCGATCAGGGCCAGTCCACCAACGACGAGTGCGGCCATGGTCAAAGGCATGCGTCGTCCGAGACCTGCAAAGTCGTCGAGCTTGCTCGAGCCGATTTTTGCCACGACGGCAGCAGCTACCAAAAACAATCCACTCTTCATCAGGCCGTGGTTCATCAAATGCAGCAAGCCCGCCCGTAGGCCCTGCTCGGTTCCCAAGCTGAGCCCCAACGTCATGTAACCGAGCTGAGCGACCGACGAGTAGGCGAGGAGCCGTTTGAAGTCGCTTTGATAGATGGCCGCGGCCGAACCAACGAACATGGCGAGCAGGCTGAGCGGCATCAGTAGGGCTTGCAATCGCATGGTGTCGAACACGAATGCCGCGCCAAACACAACGAACACGAAGCGCAAGACGAGGTAATATACGACCTTGGTCGCCGTGCCGGAGAGGAAAGCGGATACACTAGAGGGGGCAAAGGCGTAGGCGTTGGGAAGCCACTGGTGCAACGGAAACACCGCGAGCTTCACGGCAAGGCCGGTGAAGATCATCACAAAACCGACGACCAAGGTTCGGCTCTCCTTGGCGTCGGACAGGCGGCTAGCGAGGTCCGCCATGTTCAGCGTCCCCGTCAACTGGTACAGCATGCCCACTCCCACCAAGTAGAAGGTGGCGCCAACCGTGCCGACGAAGAGGTACGACAATGCCGACGAGAGCGCACGCCGCGATCGGCCCATGGCTATGAGAGCGTAGCTCGACAGCGAAGAGATCTCGAGGAAGACGAACACGTTGAATGCATCACCGGTTATCGTCATGCCCAACAGGCCGGTAACGCACAGCAGATACAAGGCATAGAACATGGCCTCGCGTCCGGCGCGAACATTGTGCGAATTGACACCGATCCCTACGAAAGCCACCACTGTGGCGACTCCAGAGACGAGGAGCAGCAGGTATGCGGACAGGGCATCCACACGCAACTCGATGCCTATTGGCGGCCTCCACCCTCCGATGTGGTAGGACAAGACATTACCGTCTTCCACCGCGCTCAACAGGGCGAGACTGATGCAGAAGCTGACAGCAACGGCGGCCGTGGCAAACCAACGCACGAGCAAACGATGACGGAGCAGCACGCATAGCGGTGCGGCCAGCAGCGGAACGACGATTTGGAGGGCCGGTAGCTGACTCACGACTTCTCCTTGCGATCGGCCTGGGCAACCACGTCCTCTTCCATCGAGCCGTACTCCTCGTTGACGCGAACGATGAGCGACAGACCTAGGGCGGTCGTCGCAATTCCGACGACGATGGCCGTCAGCATCAGCACATGAGGAATGGCGTTGCTGTAGTCTGTCTGTGCTGCTCCCGGCATGAGGATGGGTGGCGTGCCGCCGGTAACCTTGCCCATGCTCACGTAGAACATGATGGCTGCGACCTGAAACAAGCTCAAGCCCATCATCTTCTTGATCAGGTTACGCTTGGCGATGAGCGTATACAGTCCCATCATGAAGAGGACGACCACGAACCAGTAGTTCCAGTGATTGATATTCATCCGCGGGCTCGTCCTGTAAAGGCGTAATATATAGCAACCATCACCGATGCGACCGTTATCCCAACGCCCAATTCCACGGCGAATATTCCATAGTGCTGCCCGTGTGATGGATGGTCGGGAGACAGGGCGGTGTAATCCAAGAAATTGTAGCCCGTAACCAGTGAGACAACGCCGGTGCCCCCGTAAAGCAAAACTCCGGCAGCGATGCCGATCTCGATGGCGCGAGGCGGAACGTGATGCCGAAGCGCATTTGCGCCAAACAGCAGAGCGTAGAGGATCAGAGCTGCTGCGAAGATGACACCAGCTTGAAAACCACCACCCGGCCCGAAATCCCCGTGAAACTGCACGTAGAGGGCGAACAGAAGGATGTACGGGAACATCAGCTTCCCGACCGAACGCACGATCGAAATCTCGCGTATACGGACGTGCAGTGCCGGCTTGGTCATTGCTCACCTCCGGCATGACGTGCAGATGCGGCTGCGACTCGGCGCTTCTGAGTGAGCAGCAGAAGTACACCCATAGCGGCGGTGAACACGACCGTCGTTTCCCCGAAAGTATCGTATCCGCGGTAGCTCGCGAGAATCCCGGTTACGAAGTTGGGGAGGCCGATTTCCCGCGGCGATTCGTTGATGTAGTGCGGGATCACGTGGTGGTGGATTGGCGCCGACACGTCCCCGTAAGCGGGCATGTCCGCCGTGCCGTACAACATCAACATACCGCACGCGACCACGACCACGAGCGCGAGCCAGGGACGGTCTCCGTGGGTAGGTAGGTCATACTTGGGAAAGGCCTCTCGGCGGCCGGTGTGAGACAACGTTGCAAGATACAGAACCGTCGACACACCCGCTCCAACTGCTACCTCGGTGAACGCAACGTCGACCGCATCCATCAAGGTATAGATACCGGTGCAGAGGAGGCTGAAAATCGTGCTCAGCATGACGGCCGCGAACAGGTTACGGGAGCGAATCATCAGCGACGCGATGATGATGAGAACCGCAAACAGGATGGCCTCGACGGGGATACCTGTGTCAAGCAACTCCATTGGTTCGGTCCTCCCGTTCGACGTCCACTTTTATCCCGTGCGCATAGGCGGCTTTGGCAAGCGCGTGTGTGGCGGCTGGGCCCGTGATGTAAATGAAGAGCCAGACGGTGAACAACTTGACTGTCACCAGTGTAAACCCGGAGTGCAACCCGCAGCCCAGTAACACCAATCCTGCTCCCATGGTGTCGGTGACGCCCACCGCATGAACCCGAGTATAGAAGTCGGGGAGTCGGAACAATCCGATACCTCCGATGATGGCGAAGCAAGAGCCAGTGATGAGGAAAACAGCACTCAATATTTCGATGAAAGCTTCCATTCGACCACCTTGTCGTTCGATGCCTAGTACTAGCGCGGGGTCTTGACTTTGCGATCGCTACTCAAGGAGTCGTAGCGGGCGTAACGCAGCAGGGCGAAGACACCAATGAAGTTCATAAGGGCATAGGCCACGGCCAAGTCGAGCCACTCAGGACGGCCAGTGAGATATCCGCTGACCGCGATCAGTAGGAGCGTCTTGGTGCTGAACAAGTTCCCGGCCAAGATGCGGTCGTACACGGTCGGACCAGCGTAAACCCGCGCCAGTGCAAGGACCATCACGACCAGCACCGCTATAGCCGGCGCGATGAACTTCCAGTCCATGCTGTCCATTATTCGTCGTTTCCGTTATTGGTGGGATTTGATGGCCGCTGCGAATTCGTGAGTTCTTCCTCGGATTCGGTGAGGCGCTGCGGGGAGATGGACGAGGGCACGTGGTGACGCGGCGTGCCTTCGAGGCGCGTGACGCGGGCGTCCAGCTCAGCGGCGCCTTCCGGGCTAATCGCGTCGGGAGTCAGAGCGTGGACCAAGAACGTGCCCCCCCGTGCATCGAGGGTTACCGTTCCTGGAGTCAGTGTGATGGTGTTGGCGTGAATAGCTTGGCCGAGCGCCGTTCGTTGGCTTACGCGGATGCGTACCAACTTCGGTTGGATGGGCAACGAGGGGGATAGGATGAGTTTGGCTAAGTCGAAGTTGGTTTTGACCACTTGCCACATGACCCATGGAATGTAGGCAAACAGACGAAGTACCAAGTCGTACGCAAACGCATCCTCATCCAGAACGCCCATACGGGCGCTGATGAGGACGACCAAGAGACAGGAAGCCAAGCCAAGTCCTACGAGCAGCGGTTCGGTATGTCCGGACCACAGCATCCAAACTGCGAACAGCAGGAGGAATGTTGCAATGTTGCGCATGTCGTTACCGCCAAGTGCTTCAGAAGAGCCACGGCGAAGGCAAGCAGCAGGAGCCCTTGTCGTCGCTCGGGGGCGTCTTACGCAATGGCGCGACGCGGGACAACCTGGCAGCAAGAAAAAGTGCTATTCCAGAGCACTTACGACACAGGCTGAGCGACGTGGGGCGACGCCATAGCCACGAGCGGGCCTACCGTCGAAGGCGCGGGGCGCAGTCCAGCCCTTCGGCATCGCGTGTGCGATGTAGGGTCGCGCAGTATCAACCCGTAAAAGGGGCGAAACGAACGTGAAGTTGTCGGGGTGAAAGGATTTGAACCTTCAACGTCCTGCACCCAAAGCAGGCCCTCTACCAGGTTGAGGTACACCCCGCGGTCCGAACTACAGCGGCGGGCCGTATATAGACCTGCCGCTGCGCGGTTTCAATCGGGAATGCGTCGCAGTTTTACCCGCAAATGGATCGGCTTGCGGTCCGAGACGACGATGGCATCCCATGGAAAGTATCCTTCCCGCTGGATGGTGATGCGGTGTTCTCCCTCCGGCAAGCGCACACCGCGCGCGGCCACGAAACCAAGTAAGCCCACGAACTCTTCGTTGATGGTGACGCTGGCGTCGGCGGGCGTCCCGGGCTCAGTGGCGATCCTCAAGCTCACGGCCGTGCGAACGCAGCCAACTGTCAGTAGCGCGAGGACGACCCACAGGTGTCGTCGTCGCGGCCAAAGGCGTTCGTGGCAAGGAACCCCACTCATTCCCATTCGATCGTCGCGGGTGGCTTCGAGCTGATATCATACGCGACGCGGTTGATACCTCTCACTTCGTTGATGATCCGAGAGCTCATGCGAGCAAGAACCTCATACGGCACACGTGCCCAATCTGCGGTCATCGCATCGCTCGATTCCACGGCGCGTATGACACAAGCTTCCTCGTACGTGCGGTCGTCCCCCATGACTCCTACGGACTTCACCGGGAGCAGCACCGCGAAGGCCTGCCACAGAGAACGGTACAAGCCCGCTGCGCGAATTTCCTCGTCGACGATGCGATCGGCTTTGCGCAGCGCAGCGAGGCGAGGCTCGTTTACCTCACCCAAACATCGCACCGCCAAGCCAGGGCCGGGAAATGGTTGCCGCCAAAGAATATCATCCGGCATTCCAAGCGATTCACCTACGCGGCGCACCTCGTCCTTGAACAGCTCACGCAGGGGTTCGATGAGCTTGAGCTTCATGCGTTCGGGCAAGCCCCCCACGTTGTGGTGCGTCTTGATGACGGCGCTGGGCCCCTTCACGCTGACGCTTTCTATCACATCAGGATATAGCGTTCCCTGAACCAGATGCGTGGCTCCTTCAATCTTGGCGCTTTCTTCTTCGAAGATCTCGATGAACAAATTGCCGATGCGCTTGCGTTTCGTTTCTGGGTCGGTGACTCCGGCCAAGCGATCGAGGAACCGCGCGCGAGCATCGATGGCGATGAGTTTCAAGCCGAGTTGCTTTCGCATTGCCTCTTGAACACGCTCGTACTCATTCTCTCGCAGCACGCCGTTGTCCACGAAGATGCAGGTCAGACGATGGCCCAAGGCGCGGTCGGCAAGTACAGCAGCCACGGCTGAATCCACGCCGCCGCTGAGCGCGCAGATGGCGTGTGCGTGTGTGGGCACTTGAGATTGAATGCGCTGAATCGTCTCCTCCGTGAAGCTGCTGGGGGTCCAGTCTTTGACCAGCCCTGCCACGTCGAAAAGGAAAGCATCCAGCACCTCCTGTCCGCGCTCGGTATGCACGACCTCGGGGTGGAACTGAATCCCGTACTGACGGCGCTCCGGGTTGCCTATGCCAGCCAACGGCGCGTTCGCGCTGTGTGCCAGCTTGCGAAAGCCAGGGGGGAGACGGGTTAAGCGGTCGCCGTGACTCATCCACACGTGCGTGACGTCGCCGGCTCGGAAGCGGCCAAATAACCCTACGGGTTCGTCGATGATGAGCTCGGCCGGGCCATATTCGCGTTCATCGGACGCCTCGACCACACCGCCGAGGTGGTGTGCCATGAGTTGTTCGCCATAGCAGATGCCAAGCGTCGGCAAGTCGAGGTCGAACAGGGCCGGGTCGCAGCTCGGCGAGTTGGCACCGTAGACGCTATCGGGTCCGCCACTGAGGATCAGGGCGCTCGGCTTCGCGGCGCGTATTTGTTCGACGTCGACCGTGCCCGGCAGGATCTCGCAGTAGACCTGACTCTCCCGGACGCGGCGCGCGATGAGCTGCGTGTACTGGGACCCAAAATCCAGGATCAAGACGCTTTGACGGTCGGACATTGCGGCGGGGGCTAGCACGAGTCGGTGCGCGGACCAAGAGCCTTTGAACCCGCCCTGGTGTTCCTTGTGGTTGTTGCTGCTGGTGGAAAGCTCAAGGCGACGGCTCTTGCTCGCTCAGTGCCTTGACGACGACCAAGCGCTGTTCGCTCAATCCGTGCGCGAGCAATTCGCTGAGGGAGTCGGAGTCGAGGCTGGCTTGTTCTCGCAGCAATGCCGCCAGTCTCAGGCGAGGGTCGTTCGTGAGCGATACCTCAGCTTCCGACGGCGGGTCTGAAGCGCTGGTGCGCAATCGTGCGACCAATGCACGCACCTGGGCGATGCCCTGCTCCACGGCTGTGCCGTCCTCACCCGAGATGGCGAAGCCGAGCGCAGCCAATGTGTGAGGGGTGCCGAGGCCTACGGCTCGCGCCCTGGCAGAGACCGACGTTTCATTCAGGGCGCGGGCAAGCCACCCTCCCGGCGCGTTGAGCCGATTCGCCAGAGCGCGAACGGCATCCGCGTACTTTGCGTCAACGGTGTAAACCATGACGGCCGGCGATTGTTGGCTAGCGGCAACTTCGTACTCGCCGCTGAGTGAAGGCAGAGGAGAGGCATCCGGACATTGCGCAAGCGGGTCTCGCAGCCCAGACAGCAAGTGCTGGAGGCGCTGCCTCAGACGCTCACTTTGGGCCGGTCCCTGATTGGAAAGCACGGCCAGGTGAAGCGGTCCCGCGGCGAATCGGCGCGCGGCGCGGTGCGCTGCCAATGGGCCCAGCTGCATGAGGGAATGTTGGGTGGGGCCGGGCACCAGCCACGAAGGGTGACCGTCGGTGGCGAGTCGTAGCGCGAAATCCCAGGTTTCGACTCGCGTCAACTGATCGATGAGCTCCGCTCGCGGGGCTACCACGGTAGAACTATCTCTCACGAACCGCAACAGGACCCGCGCCAGATCTTCGGCGAGCATATCCTCGGTACCGGCTGAACGCGTCGCAAGGTTGCCGACCAACCCTGAACCCTGCGTCGTCAGCCACGCCTCCACGCCGCTCCGCTGGTGAGAGCTCCGCGCCGCGGCGGCAAGCGCGAGTGCTGCATGCCCTGCATCGCTGGCACCTTCCAAACGAGTTGAGCAGGGGTTACTGAGCAGCGCCCATATGCGACCTTGCCCAGGCTCGTCGGCGGCGGCTAACGGAAGATCTTGCGTTTGGCGTGCCGAAGTCAAAAGCGCCTGCCACTCAGCAGAGCCCAGTGCAGTGCCGGCATAGCGCACGAAAGCAGTCCGTGCGGTGATTACTGGAACCTGTTGAGTCAGCGTCATCCACGCGGCGCGAGTTGCGGCTTCTTCGGCCGAGGTCGCCTCGATGGCCGTCAAACGCGGATCCTCTTCCTCGACTTGCTCGTCGAGAATCCATTCGAGTTCCGCACCGATGGCTCTGGCGGCTCGAGCGGCCAGCAAGGGTTGAGTTTCGCCGCCCACGAGGCGAACGGCGACACAACCTCCGCCGGGGACGTAGCTGCTATGGGTCTCCACGAGCTGCCATTCTCCGGGGAAACTGTGAGCAAGCAGCGCCAACGTCGATTCGGGATCCCCAGCGTGGCGAGCGGCAGGAGCCACTTTTGAGCGTTCCGGAGTACGTCGCGCCACCACCAGTTCGTGAGCTTCACTGGAGACGACGGTCGTATGCACGTCAGCGGCGGGGAAAGCTGGCAAAATGCCAGTTGCGGCAGGCCACGGTTGAGCGGAGGCGTAGAAGTCGTTGACGACATCTAGAGCGGAGGCCTCACCGACAACGGCAAAGACCGTCGACTCCTTGCCTACGGTGCGAGCCACTTGTGCGAGGGAGAGAGGCTCTCCTTGCAAGCCGCACAGATCGAAGGGCGGCGGGCGAATCTCCAAATCCGCTTGGGGTTGCGCATCGGCCAAGCCGTGCAGAGCCAATCTCACCTCGTCAAGCGGGTTGGTCGGGGGAGCGGAACCTTGCCCAAGGCTGAAGATGAGCGCTACCGCATACGGGAACGCGCGATAGGCGACGGAGTATCCCCTTCGTTGCAGCGCAGCTTGTAACGACTCACCGACCGCGATGCTCGTCGTCGTGTTGCCGCCGTGCATCACCGTGGCGGCGAGCGCCCACGTGGCGTCGCCCTGCCGCTCGATATGGACGAGCGTCGGCTTGTTTTCAGCCCGATGCACCAGCAGGTCGTCTCCGGCCGTCGATGGGCTCTTGGGTGGGGGCGAGCCGCAGGCATGGGCCAGCACAACCATCGTCGCTACGACGACTCGATTTTGAAACCCGGAAAATGTCACGCGGTTTCGTTCACTAACACATCGTTCCTGCTTGGGGTACCGAGCTCCCGTGGAGGTTTGGGTTACACGGGTGAAGGGCCGCCCCACATTCGACGCCGGGACCTGCAATGGGTGGCGCTGCCAATGGTTTGGCTTGTAGTCTAGAGGCGACTAGGGTGATGGTGGCGCTTTGGAGGTAGTGATGCTGAAACAGTTCAAAGAGTTCGCGTTCAAGGGCAACATGCTGGACATGGCGGTCGGAATCATCATTGGCGGCGCGTTTGGGCTAGTGGTGAAGTCCTTGGTCGACAACATCCTGATGCCGGCGATATCGGGAATCATCAAGGTGCCCGACTTCAGCAACTTGTTCGTCGCGCTCGACGGTAACGACTACGATACTTTGGAAGCGCTCAATGCGGCAGGAGCTCCGGCCATCAGGTACGGGTCGTTCATAAACGACATCATCAACCTACTGATCGTGGCGTTCGCGCTCTTCGTCGTGATCAACTACGTCGTGCGCGCGTTGCAGAAAAAAGAGGAGGCGGCGCCTCCAGCGCCACCTCCCAGGCAGGAAGTCCTTCTCGAAGAGATCCGCGACCTGATGAAGGCCAACACCAAGCCGACCCTCTAATCAGGCAGCGCCGAGATCCGAAAGTGCACGAGCCAAGCGCGTTCGGATCTTGTGCTTCTTCGAGTAGACCGTCTTGATGCTGATCCCCATCTCTACGGCCACTTCTTCCGGCTCCAGTGCCTCGCCGTAATAGAGCATCATGAATTGGCGATCTTTGTCTGACAGGTCCGCCAACAGGTGGGCCACATGGGCGGCCTGCTCCTTGAGTGCGCACCGTTCGAAGGGTGAAGGTCGATCGGTGCTCAAGGCGTGCGCCTGGTCCACATCCTCCGTCCGGGGCTGACGCCGACAGCGGCGCAATAAATCGTAGGCGGCGTGATTCGCCAGCATGCACAGCCAGGTGCTGAGCTTGGTCCCGCGCTCTTCGTCGAAGCTTCGTAACTTCTTCTTGTCGTGCGCCAACAGCTGTACGCACAGCGTCGAGTAAACCTCGTGCGCATCATCCTCGGACGTCACGCTGGAGAAGCGATTCAGCACCCGCGAAATGGTGCGGAACATCAAGCCCCCGTAGCGGCGGTTGAATTCGTGCCAAGCACCACTGTGGTCGCGCAACAAGCCCTGCACCAAGGCTGCGTCCGTGGTGTCCGCGTCGAAGGCCAGGGGACATCTGCGGATCGTGAATGGGGGGGGCGTGTGGATGGCGGAAGGGACGTGTGAGCTGTACATGGGACTCCTGCGGTTTGAACGCAGAGCCCCTAATGCAATCCGAGTGCCATTCAAAAAAGCAATAAAATCCGGGTGTTGTAGCAACTCTACGGCGTCACACCGTCACATGAACCGCGTAACGTTACGCCGAGCGCGTCCCGGCTTCCCCTGCACCCTGTTACGCCGCTTTCGGCGCAACGTTCCTTTGACTCAACGACGGTGAACGGTCGCCCCCTTGACCACAGCCAGCTTGGCTGCCGCTCCGAAGGCAGCGAGATGGCCGCTTTCTTCAGCGATGTAGACGTCGCAGCGCTCGTCGACCCGGATGAGGTCCGGAACCAAGTCGTTGGGCACCGTGCCGAGAATCTCACCGTCGTGCGGACGAACCACTGAGACTTGGTGCTGAGGCACGAACAAGGCGCCGCTACGAAGTACGGGCTCTAGGCGCCTGGGCTGATCGCAGTCAGAAGCGTGGGCGAAGACGTGGTTATAGCGCACGCCGCCAGTCGTCGCGTCAAGGCCCAGCAGTACCCCGGAGGCGCAATTGGCGACGACGGTATCATCAACGCTCAACCACGCCGTTGCCGCGGACAGTAGTCCGGGACGATGCTCCCACAGTTTTCTTCCGCTGTGCCGATCGTAGGCGGATGCGCCAATTCCTTCGATGTCCGCATTGGGTAAAATGACGGCCGCCGGTGTCAACATGGGTGAACGGGGCCGCTCTTCGAGCTCTATGCACCACTGCACCCGCCCGCTCCACGGATCGAACTTGTGGAGATGGGAAAGGCCACTAGCGGAGCTGCTGAGCGCGAACGCAGAGTCGTGATCGAAGACAACGTCTCCGGTAAACGGCGTGGGAGAGCTGAAGCTCCACACGACTTCGCCCGTTGCCCCGTCTAGACCGACAATTCGGGTGTCGCCGCCGGCAATGAGTAGCAGCTTGCCAGCCCGTCTCACGCGCAGGGCCGCTCGCCGCGGGCCCGTATATCGCCACCTGATCTCACCCGTGACCAGATCGATGCCGGAGACTTGTCTGTCTCCCTCTGCCAAAGCCAGCAGTTTGGGCAGTCCGCCGCCATACAGCACCGAGCCGCTGGTTCCCCCCGCGGACCGGGGCGTGACCCTAGCGGTAAACCGCACCTCACCATCCTCGAGGGCATGACAAGCCAGTCTGCCATCTGGTTCCACGCGTACGAGACCCGAGGGCGTGACGACTGAAGCTGCCGGGCGAAGTGTTTTGCGCCAAAGCACCTCGCCGTTGCGCCGGTCCAAACACGCAGTTTCACGCTGACCTCCGACCATGAGCCGGTCTCCGCACAAGAAGGTCGAACGCAGGTCGAGCCCGGGTACGGTTGCCATCCAGCGCGGCAAAAAGCGCATTTTTGGTCCGTTTTCCCACTTGCCCGCTACTCGTTTGAGGCGCGGTGCATAGCGGCGGTAGGTTTCTGGCTCGGGGTTGGTGTGATCACTGTGACGATCGGCGAGTGGCTCTCGGAGCCCGTCGAGAAGTCGAGCGGCGCGCTCGACGAGCCCAACCATCCGGAGATTGTGGTTTTGATCTAGATCGCGTCGGCAAATAGCGCGGCAGACGTCAGCTGCAAACCGGGCACACGTACCCGCCAACACTTCCGCGGGCAATTGACCGCCCAAGGTACTCCGCCCGGTCGTCCGCGTCGATAGTAGTCCAAGCCCTAACTCTACGTCCTGGCTGCCCGGAGCCAAGCGCGCGGTCAAGCGCGCCTGACTGAGCTGAATTCGGCGAAATAAGGGCTTTCCTGACCGGCTCGCGCTAAGCATTTCCTCTGCGACGCTCAGCAAGTGCTCCGCATCCAAAAAAAGCTGAGAGTTCTCAATCGCCAATGCTGCTCCCGAGCAACGGAGGGTAAGCACGCCTGGCAAGAGTAGGGAGTGAACATCAGCGCGCTCGAGCCGGGTTGGACCGATCGCGCTAGACTTTTGCACACGAGCGCGGAAGCGGCCGCTCAAACCAAAGTGTGCACCTTTACAGTTTACCGCCACCTCTTCGTAGACTGGGTGTGCGTGGGGGCTTATGAGCTCTAGAGCGTTCAGCTTGGTCCGCGCGGCGCGTAGGCTCGAGCGGGCGGCGGCGTTGAGCGCTGGTGTCTGATCGAGGAGTCGCTGCATGCATTGACTTAACGACTCTCGAAGGGCTTGAAACTGAACGGGGCGTTCGAAGACCGCCACTACGGGTGAGGGACCGGACCGAAAGACTGATACCAAGCAGCATCCGCTCGAGCGCTGGAGCCCCAGTTCCCAAGCGTCGTCGTCAGAATGTAAGCTCAGCGTCACAGCTCCACGTGGCTGCACCAGTACACTGGAAAGGGCATAGCTCAAGTCGACTACGAAATCGGGCAATTCGGCGCGCCCCACGCGAGCAGCGAGGTTGACACCTTCAACCATTAGCTCGACATGTTCGGGGTCAGGGACGAAAGGAGAACCCGTGGAGCGAGGGCGAGCAACGACGTGCAAAGCAGGCATGCCCAGCAAGGTAGGAGTCTGCGTCAAGGTGGGATAAGTTTTGAGCCACTTTTGCCAATTGGTGGACTTTGTGAGGCGAGCTGGTCTAGCGCCGCATGTTGCTCGCAACAGCTGTCGGTCGGCTGTTCGCATGAAGGGGAAGCGCTAAGCCGAACTCCGTCGCCTTGGCAAGCGGCTTGCGCGTTAATGGCCCCTGTGGGGCTGCAACGAGTGTTAGACTGGCTTCAGGCCCCTGCGGGCGATGGTCTTTTAGGCAACGGTTAGCGCAATCTGATGGAACTCAAACAACAGCTCAAGTTGTCCCAGCAGCTGGTCATGACCCCTCAGCTGCAGCAAGCGATCCGGCTGCTGCAACTCTCACGCCTAGAGCTGGTCGACGAGGTTCGGAAAGAGTTGGATGGCAATCCGATTCTCATGGAAGAGGACGGCGACGGCGGGAACAAAGCGAGGGGTTCGGAGGCTGAAGGCGGCGACGGAGCGGCAGCACCGCGCGAGGATTTTTCCTCCACGGACGCTAGCCGCGAGACGGAGAACGCGACGAAGGACGTCGACTGGGAGAAGTTTCTCGAGAACCGCACGCTGCAGCAACCCAGCGAGGCGAGCAAAGGACCTGCAGGTTACGACGACTTACCGCCCATCGAGCAGAATCTCACGCGTCCCAAGTCACTTCCCGACCACTTGCTGTGGCAACTCCAGCTCGGCGACTTCACCGAAGAGGAGCGTCGCTTTGGGGAGCTGGTGATCGGAAACTTGGATGACTACGGCTTCTTGGACCTCAAGGGCGTCGAAAGGCCGGACGGGACGCGTACGCCTGATCTGTCGATTGAAGACTTGGCGGATGAAGCCGGACTCGATCGAGACGATGCCCCTTTGGTGCTGGAGATGATTCAGAACTTCGACCCACTTGGCGTTGCTGCGCGCGACCTGCGTGAGTGCCTGCTCATTCAAGCTGAAGCCTACGGCTACGAGGACATAGAGATCGAGATCATACGCGACCACATGGGCAGCCTCGAGAAGCACAATTACCAAGCCATCGCCAAGGACCTGAAGGTTCCTGTCGAGGAGGTGTACGAAGCCGCCAAAGAGATTCAGAAGCTCGAGAGCCGACCCGCACGCAACTTCACGGACCAGGATGATCGCAGTATCGGGATTACCCCCGATGTTTACGTGATCAAGGACACCGATGAGTTCGTGGTCGTGGACAATGACCGCGGGGTGCAACGCCTTCACATCAACGAAGCGCTGACCAAGAAGCTGCTGCAAGATCCGTCAGCCAAGGACTTCGTCGGCGAAAAGCTACGCAATGCCCAGTGGTTGATAAGGGCCATCGAGCAACGCCGCAAGACGATCATCCGCGTTACGGAATGCATCGTGGAGAAGCAGCGCGATTTCTTCGAACGCGGCGTGGCCTACCTCAAACCCATGATCCTGAGGGATATCGCAGAGGCGCTCGGTATGCACGAGTCCACGATCTCGCGGGTGACGACGAACAAGTACGTGCACACGCCGCAGGGTCTATTCGAGCTGAAGTACTTCTTCAACTCGAGCATCCGCCGCGTGGCTAACGAAGACATTGCCAGCGAGAGCGTGAAGCAGGCGATAAAGAAAATCATCGATGATGAGGACAAGAAGAACCCCTTGTCTGATCAAGCGTTGGTCAAGCGCCTCGAGGCCGATTCCGGCATCAAGATCGCGCGGCGGACGGTGGCCAAGTACCGTGAGATGCTCGGCATCTTGTCGTCCTCGAAGCGCAAAAAACTGTTCTGAAAACAACGGGCAGTCTCGGATTGTCCAAGGCTGTGACCGCCACCCGGTTGCGGCAATTGGTAACAACGGTTGAAAGGGTTGAGCATGAACATAAGCATCACTTTCCGTCATGTCGAAGCGACAGAAGCCATCAAGACCTACGCCACTGAAAAGGTAGGTAAGCTGCAGCGGTTTCTGCGCCAGCCCATGACTGCAAAGGTGACCTTGTCAGTTGAGACCCACGAGCAGGTAGCAGAGGTTCGACTGTCGAGCGGGAGCGAGCACATCGAAGCCAAAGAGAGCTCTCAGGACATGTACCAAGCCATCGACCGGGTCATCGAAAAGCTGGAACGTCAGATCCACGATTCCAAGGGCAGTAGCGAAAGTAGACGCCGTCGTGGCGGTGAGACGGTACGCACGGGTGCCGTCCCTGGCGAAGACGAGTCATAGCGCAGGTGATGAACGTAGTGGTCGTCACGGGATTGAGCGGCGCGGGACGCTCGACCGCGCTTCGCTCGCTCGAGGATCTCGGGTACTACGCAGTAGATAACCTGCCACCGCCAGCCTTCTCACCGACGCTTGCCGCCTGCGAACGGAGTCGGCTCACCAGGATCGCGCTCGGTATCGACGTGCGTGTACCGGCGTTCTTGGAAGAGACGCTCACGGAGATCCGGCGTCTTCGGCGCGTGGATGCGGTGGAGTGCGATGTTCTATTCTTAGATGCCGCCGAACCCACGCTTCTCTCCCGCTTCAGCGCCACGAGGCGACCGCACCCCCTTGGCAGCACACCGGCGTCCGAGGCCGACGCCGGTCAGGGCCCATCGTTGGCGGTGTTGGACGGCATTCGACTGGAGAGGGAGAGGCTGGCTCCGCTGCGCGCCGAGGCGAGTGTGGTGGTCGACACGTCGGACCTCAGCGTGCATGACTTGCGGCGCCGGGTGGTGGAGCTGTTCCGACCGCGGCAGGGCCTGACCCGGCAGATGCTGACTCGGTTCGTTTCCTTCGGCTTCAAGTACGGGGCTCCCGTGGACGCAGACGTGGTGTTCGACGTGCGCTTCTTGCGCAACCCATACTTCGAGCCAGAATTGCAGAAGCTCTCGGGCTTGGACGAGCAGATCCAGCTCTACGTCTTGGGGCAGTCAGCGGCGCAGCAGTTCATCGACCACGTCGTGGAGCTACTGCGCTTTCTGATCCCCCAGTACCAGGCTGAAGGCAAGAGCTATCTGACGGTTGCCTTTGGCTGTACCGGAGGGCGTCACAGGTCGATTGTGCTGGCTCATCGGGTAGCTGAGATCCTTCGAGACACGAGCCTGGCGCCGATCATCGAAACGGTGGAGAGGGACGTGAATCGGGACGTGCGGTAAGCGGTGCGGTAAGCGCCGGCTGCTGGGCCAGAAGCGACTGCGCCCTTTCCCTGCCGTGCGATAGGGTGCTAAACAGCGCCTGACGACAGCGCCCCTTGCTTGGCGCAAGTCCCAGAGCCGACGCCTCGCTCGCGCGACGCGTCAACGGAAGGACCCGCACGGGTCTCGCGCTTCGGGAGTCACACGTCGAGTTTGCTGTCGTCACTCGAAACACCCAAGAAAAAAGGACACTATCATGCCTCTAGCTATTGGCGCAAAACAGGCCGTCATCGACAGTCACCGGCAACACGAGAGCGATACTGGATCGCCCGAAGTGCAGGTCGCGCTCCTTTCGCAGCGCATCAGTCACCTGACGGAGCACTTCAAGGTGCACAAGAAGGATCACCACTCCCGTCGCGGGTTGCTGAAGCTCGTGAGTCAGCGCCGACGATTGTTGAATTATCTCAAGAAGAAGGACATCGAACGCTATCGTAACATCGTAGCCACTCTCGGATTACGTCGATAGCCGTCATGGGGAGCGGTCACGATTGGCCGCTCCCGTTTCAACCCACGGAGCGGAGCGCGTGAGATGCTTCAACTTCGACTCGTGAGCGCGACTGACGTCACGCTTAGGAACCGAGGGTGAAGCTCACCGCCAGACTCCACAGCAAGGCCGCGCGTTGCGGCCATTTAGCGTGAGGAGCGCTGAGCCTATGTTTGTAAGAGAATCGGTAGAGGTTGGGGGCAAGACCCTCACAATGGAGACCGGCCGTTTGGCGAAGCAAGCCGACGGTGCGGTATTGGTGAGCTACGGAGAGAGTGTCGTGTTGGTAACGGTCGTGTCTTCGACCGAACGCCCTGGTTTGGACTTCTTTCCCATGACTTGTGAGTACGTCGAAAAGACGTACGCAGCAGGGCGCATTCCTGGTGGCTTCTTCAAGCGAGAGGGGCGTCTCCGGGACTTCGAAACGTTGACCAGTCGCCTGATGGACCGCCCATTGCGGCCCTTGTTCCCGAAGGGTTACCGGAAGGACACCCAGGTCATTGCGACCGTGATGAGCAGCGACCAAGACAATCCTACGGATGTGCTTGCGGTCATCGGAGCCAGTGCCGCGCTGCACATTTCTGATATTCCATGGGATGGACCAGTGGTTGCCATTCGCGTGGTCCGTGTCGAGGGGAGGCTCGTCGCTTACCCGACGTTTGCGCAAATAAACGAGGCTGACATCGATCTCACCGTGGCCGCTACCAAGGATGCGATCGTGATGGTCGAAGGTGGGGCCGACGAAGCGAGCGAAGTGGATTTGATCGACGCCCTGGAGTTTGCCCATGAGCAGGGCCAGGCCATCATTGCACTCATTGAGCGCATGCGAGCAGCCGTGGGGCGCGCCAAGCGTCCGTTCGAGATTCCTGTCTTGGACTCGTCGATCGCCGCTCGAGTCAAGGCGTCGGTGGATGCGGACATCGCCAAGGCTTGTGTGATCAAGGAAAAGCAGGCGCGCTACGAAGCCTACGGCGAAATCAAAAAGCGACTCGTCGCAACGCTGCAGGAGGAGCTCGGGGCGGACGCGTTTGCAGCCAACGAGAAGCTCATTCTCGGCGAGCTCGATCGCCGCAAATCCCAAGTCGTTCGCGATATGGTTCTGGATACCGGAAAACGCATCGATGGCCGCGACTCGAAGACGATCCGTCCCATCGTGTGCGAGCCAGGACTGTTGCCGCGTACTCACGGGTCGGCATTGTTTCAACGTGGTGAGACGCAAGCTATCGTCACCTGTACGTTGGGTACTGCGACCGACGAGCAGAAGATCGATGGCTTGACGGGCGAAACTTGGAAGCGCTTCATGCTTCACTACAACTTCCCGCCGTTTTGCACCGGTGAAGTGAAGCCAATGCGAGGGCCAGCACGGCGCGAGATCGGACACGGAGCTTTGGCGGAACGTGCGCTTGCGCGCATGCTGCCAGAACATGACGAGTTCCCGTACACGATCCGAGTCGTGAGTGAGGTGCTGGAGTCGAACGGCTCGAGCTCAATGGCTTCCGTGTGCGGCGGCACGCTAAGTCTCATGGACTGCGGCGTACCGTTGCGAGCACCCGTGGCGGGTATCGCGATGGGGTTGATCAAAGATGGGGATCGCGTGGCGGTCCTGAGCGACATCCTTGGCGACGAAGACCACTTGGGAGACATGGACTTCAAAGTCTGTGGCACGAAGCGGGGCGTCACCGCCATTCAGATGGACATCAAGATCAAAGGCTTGGAGCGCTCCGTCATGGAAAAAGCGCTTTCCCAGGCGCGGGAGGGGCGCTTGCACATTCTTGGGCGCATGCTGGAGGCCTTGCCGAGCCATCGAGTAGAGCTCAACCGCTGGGCGCCGCGCATCACGACGATCAAGGTAAAGCCGGAGCAGATTCGGATCATCATTGGCTCTGGAGGTAAGACCATCAAAGGAATTACCGAGCAGACGGGTTGCGCAATCAACATTGAAGACGATGGGACGGTCTCGGTGGCCTCTGCGGAATCGGCAGCGGTCGCCAAGGCGATCAAGATCATCGAGGGCCTGCTCGAGGAACCCGAAGTGGGAAAGACCTATCAGGGTGTGGTGAAGCGGGTCGTAGACTTCGGAGCTTTCATCGAAATCTTGCCAAACACGGAGGCTTTGCTTCACGTGTCGGAGATCGCCCACGAGCGCACGGACAACGTGTATGACGCCCTGAAAGAGGGCGAGGACATCGAAGTGAAGGTGTTGAGCGTGGAGCGCGATGGCAAGATCCGCCTCAGCCGTCGCGCGTTGCTGCCGGAGCCCGAAGGGTACGTGCGGCCGGAGCGTGATGACGGGGGCAGGGGCGAACGTGGTCCTCGACGCAGCGGGCCAGGTGGGGGCGGACCGGGAGGCTCGAGCAGTGGTTCGAGCGACGGCCCTGGCGGGCAGCGACGCCGTCGACCGCCGCGCAGAGACGACCGCGGACCGTCGGAACCGTCTTCCAACGAGTGATGGGATAGTGGGCGTCAGAGGGCCCTTCGGAGACTGCAATTGGTCTGAGCTCCGAAGGGCCCTCTGATGTGAAGTGAGCTTCCGCGTCGAGCTGAAGTTGATTCGGGCTCCGATTGACAGGTGGGCGGGAGCC
>CAZNZA010000004.1:87276-106354 GCA_964577325.1 uncultured Polyangiaceae bacterium | reverse complement strand
GAGTTTCCAAGCGCCATCGCGTACTTGGTGCGGCGGCTCGATGAAAATACGGCTCCTGATAACTATCTGCGGCATAGCTTTCACATGAGCGTCGATTCGAACGTTTGGCGCCAGCAGGCGGACCAATTCCGCTCCGCGTGTGTAGCAGCTCGGCAGCCGCTACCGCCCGTTCAACACCGGGGGGATGATCGTGCGCAGTCCGTGTTCATACCTCCGAAGAACGTATTCGCCAACGAGGCGGATACCGACTTCACGTTGGCAGCCAATCGTAAGTGGATTACCCGGTTCTTGAGCGCGTGCCGCGAGCGGGCTGACAACGGAGCGTACACGGTCGCGAGTGTGATAGCCGGCGAGAGAGCCGACTCCGGCGAACGGTTGCCAGGGTTTGACCCCTCCCGGCCCCACGTCGTTCCCTACGAAGTGCGCCTGTCCGGAGGAGCCGACGTCGAACGCGCGTTGAGTACGGCCGTCACTGCGCAGAGCGAGCAGCGACCCATCGAACAACGAATGGCGTGGCTGCGCGCAGCTGCCCATGCGCTGCGCGAGGCGCGTGGGGAGCTCATCGCATTGATGGTGCTGGACGCGGGCAAGCGAGTCCTGGAGGCCGACGTAGAAGTATCGGAGGCGATCGACTTCGCCGAGTACTACGCGCACTCCTACGAGCAAATGAACGCAGATGCGCAGCGCCATGCTAGCAACTTGAGGCCGCGTGGAGTGACCGTCGTTACTCCACCTTGGAACTTTCCGCTCGCCATACCGCTGGGTGGGGTTCTTGCCGCTCTGGCCGCAGGCAACCCGGTCATCCTAAAGCCAGCGCAGGAGACACCGTTGGTGGCCCAGCACGCGTGCGAGCTGCTTTGGCAGGCGGGCGTCCCCGAACATTGGTTGCAACTCGTCATTTGCCGCGACAACGTAGGCTCGCGGCTCATCACCGATCCGCGCACGCAGGCGGTCATACTGACGGGAAGCACGGCAACAGCGCGTCACTTCCTCCAGCTGCGCGCGGATCTGGCGCTGTTCGCGGAAACCGGTGGCAAGAATGCCTTGTACATCTCCGACATGTCGGATCACGAGCAAGCCGTTGCGGACACGGTACGTTCAGCCTTTGGGCACTCAGGCCAAAAGTGCAGCGCCTCGAGTCTGCTCATCCTGCATCGTGAGCTGTACGGCAGTCAGAGCTTTCTCGAGCTGCTCAAAGACGCGGCGGGAAGCCTCAAAGTAGGTTCGGCGTGGGACCTCGACAGCGTCGTGACTCCGCTGATTCAACCGCCCTCGAATCTCCAAAGGGAAGCACTGACCACCCTGGCTCCGGGTGAAAGTTGGCTCTTGCGCCCCCACCTCCATGCGGACAATCCCCATCTCGTCAGTCCTGGCATCAAGCTTGGGGTTTCGCCCGGGAGCGCTGGGCATACGACCGAATACTTCTGTCCGCTGTTGTCGGTGATGTCTGCGGGTGACGTTCGCGAAGCCGTAGACGTAGCGAACGCTACTCCGTATGGCCTGACGGCAGGCTTGCACAGCCTCGATGAACGGGAGCACGAATACTTCATCGAAGCCATGGCGGCCGGCAATTTGTATATCAACCGTCCCATCACCGGGGCGGTCGTTCAACGACAGCCGTTCGGTGGGTGGAAAGGCTCGGCTTTCGGAGCCGGTGCAAAAGCAGGAGGTCCGAACTACATTGCGCAACTGCTGACATCCGTTGCCGACACGGAGCGTCAACCCGCACCCATCGAGGAAGGGCCCTTGCCCCGTCGAGTGGAACGGCTCCTGCAGAAGCTGGTGAAAGTGCTCGATCCCGGTCAACACGACTCACTGCGGTCGCTCGCCAACGCTTACGTTCGCGTGCACACCGAGTTCTTCGCTGGCGCTTACGATCTTAGTCAAGTGCGTGGTGAAGACAATCTCCTTCGGTACCGACCCCTGCGCGGTGTCGTCGTCGTGTTAAACGGCCCGGACACGCCGCTGAACGTGGCAACGCTCGCCTTGGCTGCCGCCGTTGCGGAAAGCCCGCTCGAGGTGCTCAGTACAGTACCGGGCAATGCCGCGTTAGCCGAAGCTTTGGGAGCCACCCACGTAACGGACGAAGAATTGTCGGCGCGGTTGAAGACAACACGAGCGGAACGCGTACGGGCTGTATGTCTGGAGGAGTCGCTTCGTGCGCTGCTCAATACCCGTAACATTGCCCTCGATGCGACAACGCCGCTCGCCATACCTCGTCACGAGTTGATGCGCTTCGTGCGCGAGCAATCCGTCAGCATCCGGTACCACCGCTACGGGCATTTAGGCTTGCGGGACTTGCGCGCGGAGGAGCCGTCTGCTTGAGTGACTCCTGATGGGCCCCATCGATAAGCAGCGGTTGCGTCGCGTCCTCGTCGAGCGTCTTACGCTCGAGCTCGAGCGCACCAAGGCCCAAGCGCTGGACGCGGCAGAAGGTGCAACTCACGAAGACGCGCGCGCCGAAGGGGACAAAGACATGCGTTCAACGGAAGCGGCGTACATTGCGCGCGGCCATGCCCAGCGCACGGCATCACTCGAGCAAGCGGTAGCGCGCCTTTCACACCTGGAGATGCCGGCGCTGTCGAATGCCGATGTCGTTCAGTTGGCGGCCTTGGTAGAGGTCGAATACCAGCAGCGACGTCTTCTTTGCTTCGTCGTTCCCGTTGCAGGCGGCGAGCGCATCGAGCTCGAGGGACGCACGGTTCAGGCGCTCTCGCCTGCTACTCCGTTAGGCAGCGCTCTACTGGGGTTGCAGGTGGGAGAGGAGGCGGAAGTAGATTCTCCCCAAGGTACTCGTACTTACACCGTCGTATCCGTGGCTTGAATCTTCGGTGGCCTGCAACAGGCTACCTGCTGCCCAGCTTGGTTAGCGTATCGAGCGCCTCCTCCGCGGTTCGCAGCACGGCAACGACAGCAGCGTTGTGATGCTTGGCCAATGTCGAATCGACGAGTGCATGCTCGATGGACACCGCATCGCCAGCCGTCGCTCGCCCGCGACCAGCATCTGAAAGGGAGAGTATGGCAGCGGGCGATCCTTTGGTGGCGACACCGCCTGCGATGGTCGTCGCAGCCGAACTCAAGCGGTCGCTGGCTTTGCGGATGCCTTCCGTGGTGGCATCGTGGGTCCAATTTCGAGCGCCTATACGATTGACGGTCACCACCCTTTGAACGGCACCACGGCGACGTACACGAGCTAGCCTGCGGGCGGGTTGTAGCATTTCAGGTCGGCGCATTGGCTATGCCTGTCGCTATTTCCGCGCGTGCAAGTTCACCAGTGGGCTTGGATGCTACACCGCGCTTTTTTCATCCCTTCTTAGCCAGCGCGCCGCGTTGCCCGCTATGATAGCGAAGATCATGAAGTTATCGTGCAATTGGTGGGTGGCGGTGTCGATGCTGGTCTCCATGGGCTGCGCCTCACTGCAGGTAAGCCGCATCAACTCAGCGGAAAGCAAACCCAACAACGTTTGGGTGTTCTTCACGGTTGAGAAAGGAGATGAACCTGTCGGCTCTCTAGTGGCCTCGGACTTCGAGATCTACGAGGACGATCAGATCGTCTCGAAATTCGAGAGCAAGCAGGTAATCCAAAACCCTGAGGTGGCCGCCGTGATGTACACCATGTTGCTCCTAGACGTGTCAGGATCGATTACCGAATCCGGGCAAGGTGGCGCATTGGTGGATGCCGCTCAAATGTTCACCGAACGCGTTGGAAAGTCGCAGAAGGTCGGCGTGTACGCCTTCGACGGCGATGAACGATTGCACTCGGTCGTGCCTTTCACCGAAGCCAAGTCGAGCGTGCAAGGTGGCCTCGATGGACTGCGGACGTATGAACCGAAAGATCCCAGCACCAATTTGCACGGCGCGGTCGTTGCTGCGCTACAGACGTTGAAAGTGGAGTTGGACAAAGACCCGCGGCCGCTGAAGTTTGGGACACTGGTGGTTTTCTCCGATGGTACCGATCGCGCGGCCCGCGTTTCCCGAAGAGAAATGCTCGATGAGATAGCCAAGCCTGACTACGATAGGTTCGAGATCTTTGCGGTAGGGCTAGGAGCAGAAATGGAGCAGTATAGCCTCGCCGAAGTGGGCCGGGACGGCACAGAGTTGGCTCACGACAAGGCTAAAGTTCAAGAGGCGTTCACCAAGGTCGCCGAGCGCATCGAATCCCACATGAAGCGCTTCTACTTGTTGAGCTACTGCACCCCTGCTCGCAAAGGCGAACACCGCGTGAGAATCATGGTCTCCAAGCCCGAGGTGGGGACGGGCGATCTCGAATATACCTTCAACGCGGACGGCTTCGGACCGCCCCCTGCCTGCGACCCAGAACGAAAACCCACTTTCGATCTCAAAGATACGACTGTTAAGCAAGAGGCGGCGGTCATGGTCGAGGAGAAGTAGGAGCATCCGCTCGCGCACGTCAGGGACGACGTGTCACAGAGGACGCGCCTAGTCATGGAGCACTTGGCGCGACCTGCAAGCAGCGAATGTGCAGACGGCTCGTGCGCCAGCGTCCGCCGTCCGGGCTTTAGCATGAGAGGAGCCTTTGACGTACCTATCCACGCGGTGTCGCGATATGCTGCGCCGACGACGCCGATTGTGGCTGCTAACGGCAGCATCAGCCTGGCCTCGAAAGGAGAACCAATGACGTCACCCAAGCAACCGGACCAGCGTCCTCCCGCGCGAACGAGCCCGGATTCGGCCAAAAGCAGCACGACCTGGCAGTCTCAGATAGACGAATCGGGAAGCTTCGATCGGCGACCCACGAGCTTCCGCCAGTCAGTATCTGGCGAAGCACAATCGCCGTTTCAGCCGCAACCCGACCGCTATCACTTGTACGTCTCACTGGCATGCCCCTGGGCGCACCGAACCTTGCTGACGCGGAAACTGAAAGGTCTGGAGCACGTCATCAGCGTAGATGTCGTCGATACCTTCCTGGCCGAAGGTGGCTGGACACTTTCAGGGAAAGAACCAGGCGCCACCGGCGACCGCGTCAACGGATTCAAGTCGCTGCGCGAGGCCTACCTCCAGACAGATCCCGAATACTCCGGTGGAGTAACTGTGCCGGTGCTTTGGGATAAAAGTACCAAACAGATCGTCAACAACGAGTCGTCCGAAATCATTCGACAGTTCAACGCTGAGTTTCAAGCTCTCGCCAAACACCCGGAAATCGACCTTTATCCGGAAGCACACCGCGAACGCATAGACGAGCTGAATCAGTGGATATACTCGGACATCAACAACGGCGTTTATCAATGCGGCTTTGCTCGCACGCAACAGGCATACGACAAGGCCGTCGGACAGTTGTTTGCTGCCCTCGACCGCGTCGAGCACATACTGTCGCGCTCACGGTTCTTGACAGGCGACCGTTTCACCGAGGCAGACATTCGGTTGTTTCCAACGCTCGTGCGCTTCGATCTCGTTTACAACACGCACTTCAAGTGCAACGTGAGGCGTATCCTGGATTATCCCAACCTTTGGGGGTACACGCGCGATATGTACGCGATTCCTGGCGTGTCCGACACTATCGACGTGGATCACATCAAGCGTCACTATTACCGTTCTCACGACACCATTAACCCGTTCCGTATCATTCCTGCGGGACCGGATATCGACTTTACAGAAAAGCAAGACCGGGCCGCTCGCTTCGGCAGCTGACGCGCGCGACCACGAACGGATGATCAGGCATGGCGAGCAAAGGGCGCCCGTACCGGCGCGTAGAGATCGAAGGCTACGAAGTGCTCATCGGGAAAGGGGCGCTCGAGAACGACATCCTGAGCCTTCAGGTCGCTGAACCCCATGACGTGTGGCTGCACGTGGCGTCCGGCGTGCCTGGCAGCCACGTGATAGTGAGGAACCCGGATCGTGGAACCGTTCCCCGGCCGGTCGTGGAGCAAGCGGCCGCCTACGCCGCTTGGTATTCCAAAGCACGGCACAACGCGAAGGTCGAGGTACATCAATGCGTGGCTGGCGACGTCAGCAAACCGAAAGGGGCCCCGGCCGGGCGAGTGACGATCCGCCGCTTTACGACGTTGCGCGTCGTGCCCAAGCCCGCTACGGCAGATGACGGCAGCTGAGCCCCCTAGAGCTTGTGAACGTCGATCGGTGCACCATGGTACTGCAGGGTAACGGTTTCTTGCTCCACCGCCGTGGCCCGCTTGGACTCGACGTTCAGGCGCACCAGCCCAACTCCCGGACAGTAGGTCGACTCCGTCGTGCGTACTTCTACCGTTCCTTGGATTGCTTCTCGGGTCACCAGGCATTGGGTGAAGCGACCCGCGTCCGTGTCCAACGTTTCGTTCTTGCGAACGACCTCTACGGTGCCGCTTTGACCGACCCACTGAGCCCCGACGTCCAATGGTAACTTGAGAACGTAATATCCCGATTCGTTGTAAATCCCGTCAGGCCGTATCTGCAACCGTTGGACGGTGCTCCCGGCGGTGAGCGTCGCGCGGTTGTGATCGCGGGCGACGTTCAGAACCATGAAGCCTTCTCGGCCATCTTGGCCGCGGCTGGCGTACTGGTAGATGTGTCCGTCGATGAGGGGGAAATAGCGTTCCTCGGGCGGCAACTCCGCACCGGGGGTAACCGGGGCTCGAGCGTCGTGTGCGCCAGAGCTGGTACATCCGGCGAAAAGCAGGACTCCCGCAGCAATCCCGAAAACGCCTCTCGAACGAAGAACGGAGCTGAACGACGCCGCAGCATCGGGTCGGCCTGCCATGGACAAGAGCGCCCGACTGCTGCCCGGAGCGGGGAGTTGTGCTCCCCGGCTCTTGGTGTTGAGCCCGAACCGGGCCTTTTCAGCGTCGGTTCGGGGTGCGGGGAGGGACGCGGTTGGCATGCGACAGATCTCGGAAGTGCAAGGGCGGTGAACGGCTACTCGCAGTGCCTAGACATACGACCACCCCACCAGAAACGTGAACAACAAGAACGCGAACAGCAGGAACAAGCGAACCAAAGGGTGAGGTTGCGTCCGCTTCAAAAGGTCCAACGCCGCGCGCTGCACCTCCGTATCTGCAGTGGTGTTGGCAAGTGTCTTCGCGCCACGCCCGACCAAACGAAAATCGCCCCGCTCGAACGCGTCCACCAACCGATTGAGCTGTGGGTCGTGACGAGGGTATTGGAAGATGAACGCGGGCCTCTCCCTCCCATCCGGGTCGAGTCGCGTCAGGTCGGGCTGGTTGGACGACATGGGCGCTCGAGGCTATCGCTGCCGACGGCGTACGTCTAGAACTGGAAGTACACGAAAGGAACCGCTTCAGCGCTGACCATCTCCCGCAGAACGAGTGCAGCGCCGCCGAGGGCCAAGCCTTGGGCCGGAGCCGGTAGGGCAATGAAGGCGTCCCGGCACTGCCGGTATAGGCGTTCAGGTGCCCAGTGAGTCAGCAGCCCAATGGCGAGTACCGTCAGCACCTCTGCGTGAAGATTCGTCGTAAACGTCGTCAACTCACCCAATTGCGAGAAAATGACCTGGGCGCTGCCGAAACTCGGCGAACGAAAGAAGATCCAGGTTCCACACACGAAGTGAAAGGTCACGAAGACGCCTACCAAACGCCCAGATAGAGACGGCGCTCGCGCCTGCTCATGCCGGTAGCTCGCCACCCCGCGCGTGACGCCCCGATGTACTGCCAACGCGAGGCCGTGCAAAGCTCCCCAGACCACGAAGGTCCAGTTGGCGCCGTGCCAGAGGCCACCCAGCAGCATGGTCAAGAACAGGTTGACGTAGGTGCGGACGGAACCTTTTCGGTTACCCCCGAGAGGCACGTACAAGTAGTCGCGTAGCCACGTAGACAACGAGATGTGCCAACGTCTCCAGAAGTCCTGGATGCTGTGCGCCTTGTACGGAGCGTCGAAGTTCAGGGGGAACCTGACTCCAAGCAACAGGGCGGACCCAATCGCAATGTCCGTATAGCCGGAGAAATCACAGTAAATCTGAACGGCATAAGCGACTACAGCGATGTAAACCTCCAGAGATGAGTACATCGTCGGGGCGTCGAAAACTCGATCAACCAGGTTGAGCGCCAGGTAATCGCCAATGGCCACCTTCTTCAGGAGTCCCCATGCGATCAGATACATGCCCTCGCTCGCCTCGCTGCTGCTGAAGCGCGGGGCGCCCCCCAACTGTGGGAGCAGGTCTCGTGGGCGAACGATGGGTCCCGCGACGAGGTGTGGAAAGAAAGCAACGAAGCTCAAGTATTCGAGGTAGCTTTTGTGCGGGGGCAAATCTTTGCGGTAAACGTCGATGACGTAGCTCATCGACTCGAAGGTGAAGAAGCTGATCCCGACAGGTAGTGCTACCTGCAGTGTCCATTCTGGCGGGTGATAACCTAGCTGAGACAGGGCCTGGCGTGCGCTGTCGATACCGAAATTGAGGTACTTGAAAACACCCAAGACCCCAAGATTCAATATGATCGTGCCGATGAGCCAACGTCTGCGAATCACCGGGTCGGTGGCTGCACCAATCTTGCGCCCCAGCCAATAGTCGATCGTAGAAGAGCCGAAAATGAGCGGTAGGAAGCGCCAATCCCAATGCGCGTAAAAGACATAGCTCGCGCCCAAAATGAACAGCAAGCGGATGCGCCTGGTACATAGGATGATGGTGCTAGCGCTAGCCAATGCAAGGGCCACCAGCGTCTGCGCGGCGACGTCCGACCACCACGTAAAGGACAGCTCTCGCACGCCGATGCTCTGCAGCGTTAGCGTCAGCAGCGGTTGTTGCCAGAAGGCATGCGCCAGCCAGGCAAGCCCGAGGAGATTGGCTATGCTCGAGCAAAAGACCAACTCCAAGCGAGGCTCCTCGTGCCCCTTCTGCCCGCGCCACAAGAAATACGTCAACGCACCCAACAGGGCGCACACGAGCAGCGGGTAGGTGCCCAAGCACACTCCCGCCGATGGCAGGGCGTCGGGATGATCGGCACACGCTGTGGGGGCCACTAAACCCCGCGCGTGAAGAAGCGTTACGCTTGCCAGCGCAATCCATGGCAGCCAAACCACAGCCGTGCGGCGTACGAGCAGCCACACCACCAGAAATACGACGGCGAAGAACTTGGCGTAGGCAAGCGTGTTGAAGAGCACGGCCGCCAGGCATTAGCCCGCGGGGTTGCGCTTGTCGAGAGCCCTCTTTGCCCCGAAAATAGTATACGTCGTTGCTATGCCCTCAGACGTCGACCTCGCCCCGGAACCGCGACCCAGCCTAGCAGAGGCGCGCTTGTCTGGATACGGCTCGGCCTCGGTGACGCCCTCTCCCGTGAGTCGCATGATGCAGGAGTTTTCCCGGGATTACCGCGCCGGCATCGATATCAACTTGGGCGTGGGCTACGTCAATGAAGCCACCATACCCCGCGACGCCATTGCCGCTGCTGTAGCGCACATAGCCGCCGACCCTGTACGCCTGCCGCACACCTTCAACTACGGTGAGCCGCGCGGCTCAGCCAATCTGATTGCTGCCTTGCGACGATTCTTGATCCGCCATCGCATCGGAGGATTGGACGAGACGGTGCTTCAGACGCGAGAGATAATCATAGGTGCCAACGGGGCAACGAGCATTCTCGACGCTTTTGCCCACGTGCTTCCTCGAGGAGTCGTGGTCACGACCGACCCCCAGTACTACATCTACTGCGATATCCTGCGCCGCATGGGGTTCGCCATTCATGCCGTACCCGAAGACGAAGAGGGGGCCGACGTAGCGGCCGTCGAAGCCGCTCTGATGGCACATGGTGATGCGGTGAGCTTCGTCTATGTCGTCACCGTCGGTAATCCTTCCGCCGCTGTTCTGAGCAATCAGCGTCGTCGACAGCTCGTGCAAGCCGTGACGCGAGCGTCCCGACGTCTGGGCAGGAAGATCCCGTTACTGCTCGATCAAGCTTACGAGTGGCTCGTGCACGACGCGGCCTCGAAACTCGATTCTGGTGCTCTGTGGGATGAAGCCGGAGTGGTCTATGAGCTGGGTACGCTCTCGAAAGTACTCGCGCCAGCCCTACGGGTGGGGTTTCTGCTCGGACCGCCGGGGCCTTTGCTAACCGCCTTGGTGCAACGCACGAACGACGCGGGCTTCAGTGCGCCACTGCTCAATCAAGAGGCGGCCGCCCACTTGCTCGATACGTTCGTCGACAGCCATCTCGAACGTGTAAGAGCCGGCTACCGGCACAAGTCGACGACGTTGTTGGCTGCCCTACGGCGCGAATGGGGACCTTATCTGCATGCCTGCGTGGGAGGCCGCGCCGGGTTCTACTATTACGTGACATTGAACGGCATCGAGACGGTAGAGGGGTCGCCGTTCCATCGCTACTGCTCACGAACCACCGGCGACGCGTACATCGATTCAGACCCAGCGTCAGGGCGTGAACCTGCCGCGCGAAAGCCACGTTTGCTGTACCTGCCCGGCGAGTTTTGCGTGGCGAAGACTACGGACGTAACCAGGCGTCAGCTGCGCCTTTCCTTCGGCTTCGCCGATGAAAGGGAACTCGAGCACGGGGCGCGAATCTTGGGAGAGGCCGCTCGCTATGCGGCGGCGAAAGGCGCCCCTCCACCGGCCTCGGCTCGCTCTTGAAGTCGAAAGACCAGGCGTGTCTTGCGCAACCGCGGCTGGCCCATTAAAGAATCAGCGCGTGTGGATACGCCTAGTCACGGCCTTAGCGGTGGGCCTCTTATCGGCAGTGGCCATCGATCAAGGTTTTGGTGTCGGCTTCGTCAATGACGCCGTCGCGTATCCAACGGTCGCCTATTCCTGTGTGCTCGTGGCGTTGGTTACGCGCTCACAGGATGAACGTAGGCGCTCGCTGCTGCTCAACCTACTGTCTCACGCATCTGTCGGAGTACTTTTGCTACTGACGTTGCGCAGCGTGCTTCAAATTGAGCTGCCGCTCGCTCGCTTCGCCACTACTGGTCACTTCCCGTACGTGGCGCTGCCAGCAGCCACCGTTGCGGCACAGCTGGTGTGGGAGCTACTCCCGATCCGTGTCGCGAGCAAGGGGCAGGCGCACGACGAGCCGGGCGCCTGACGTAAAGCTCGAGTCAAGCTCGATGCTCCCCGACCTAGAACCAGCCCCGAGCGCTTGCGCTTCGGCACCAAACTGCTCGACGAGACTGCGACACACGCTCAGACCAAGCCCCGTACCATGCCCAGCGTCTTTGCCGCTGACGAACGGCTCGAATAGTGTCTCGCGCAGCGCTTCGGGAACACCTTCGCCATTGTCCTGGACCGCGAGCTCGAGCATGCCAGCCTGAACCGCCGCACTGACGCGTACTTCGCCGTCTGGTTGGCAGGCGTGAGCGGCGTTCAAGAGCAGGTTCAGCAGCACTTGCGTCAGACCTTCGTGCGTGGCGTAAGCGAGTGGTAGTTTCGGAGGAACGTCCGTCTTGATCGTCAGGTGACGAAAAGACGGCTGCGGTCGTACTAGCGCCAGCGTTTCCTCTATCGCATCGGCGACGTTGACTCGCTCTAGGCTAGCTGATGCCGCGGCAGAGCGCGGACGAGCGAACTGCAGCAGCTCTCTCAACACACGGTTGATGCGTTCACTTTCCTTGCGCATTCGTCGCAAGAACTCCGTTTCCTGCTCCTTCGGAAGATCACCCTCGAGGATGAGGTCCTGGAGCCCGATGATGGCAGCGATGGGGTTGCCGATTTCGTGGGCGAGGCCGGCAGCCAACTGCCCCACGGTCGCCATCCGCTCCGAGCGGACCAGCTGGGCTTGGGTGACCTTGAGCCGTTCGGTCGCTTCTTCGACTTCTCTTATCTTGTCTCGCAGCGCGGTCTCTTCGTCCAACAGCCGTGTGGTCATGGCTTTGAGACTGTTGTTGAGCTCCCAAAACTCGCGCGAGCGGGGCGCCGGAAGCGCAAGCTCGCGGGCGGGAGAGGCTACGCGCGTGGCGGCGTGAGAGACCGCACTGAGTGGTCGGATGATACGGTAGGTAACGATGAAGTACGCTCCAGCCAGTAAAGCTAGGGCAATGATGAACATATACAGCAACAGCAGGGCATCGAGACGGTCGAAAGCGGATGCCGGCGTGGTCACTAGGACCGCCAAAGCACCACCATCTCCGTACGGCAGTGTTACCCAGATGCCGTAATCGGACCACGCGGTGTTGGCCCGCTCTACGGCAGCGTTTGGAGCTCCCACGAGCCAGCTAGCCGCGCGCGTGGCATCCTGGGTACGACCGTCAGCCTCAATCGTGCGAATGGCGGCGACCCGCTGGCTCAGCAAAGTCGACATTTGGGGTGAAGGCGCTTCGATGAGGCCGACCGGTGGCGTTGCCGCTTTTATCAGTTGCGCGATCTCGAGGGCTTGCTGTTGAAGCAAGCGCTGATGTGCGGTGCGGGTGTATGTTGAGATGGCAAAGAATAACGGAAAGAAGGTGAGCGCTAACAGGATTGCCAGGAGCCAAACGACTTGGGGTCTCAATCCTTTCGGCACGTCTTCATTTGACACATAATCGCCTGCACAGCGAGTTCGCGCCTCGCGAGCGTCGGCCTACACAGGATGTATGACGATGGGGGGTCAAGCGCGCTAGCGCCGCCTTTGGTGTGCGAGCCGACGAGGCGCAAGCTAAGCGCCACAAACTGGTCCGCAGATGTCGCTGCATGCTAGGCGCAAAGCATGGATCCGCTGGTTGGCGCGGCGATGTGGCTGCAGCGAGCCCTCGCGTTCTCGAATGGAACGTTGCTCGCCCTGTCGGCTGCTGGGCTCCTGGTCTGGCAAGGTCCCTCGGCACACCCGTGGCTGATGGGCGCTTGGGTGCTGCTTGCGGGTTCCTTTGGCTACCGTCTGCGCCAGCGCCTGGGCCGTGCCCGTGGAGCAAGTCTTCGCCGTTTGGACGTCGAGCTCGGGCTGCACGCAGGGGTGCTTAGCTATGTGGTGGTCGAGCTCACGCCGGGGGGGCTGCTCGGCCCTTATCAGCCCCTCGTTTATGCGGTGCTGTGTGTGACTGCGGTCGTGGGTTCTCCGTCGGCCGTCGCCGCTACCGGCGGAACCATGGCCGCGCTGGAGTTGGGTATCGGCTTGTTTGGTAACGGCATCCCGCGCTCCGTCATGATCGTACACTTAGCTGTTCTGCCTGTGTTCGGCGGCATGAACTGGATCGTGTTTCGGGGCGAGATCGCCCGCGTGAGGCGAGTCTCCCAGGACCGGGTGAACTCGGAGCTGTTGCGCCTACGGGAAGTCGCGCGCTCCTACAGACTGGGTGACGCGGTGCGGGGCCCGTCCGACCACAACGAGTGGGAAAGCTCCTCCGATCCCGTAGACGAACGCCTTCTGCAGTCCAGCGTGGAGCAATTGCACGTTTCGCTGCGCTTCGTTCTGACTCTGGTACGCACTACCCTCGGTTTGCGGACCGCAGCTCTGCTCTGGAGGTCGGAAGCCCAGCTGTTCGTCCGCGAAGTGTCGAGCGACGTACGCGACCTTTGCACGGGGCCCTTCGAGTTGGAGCGCGGAATCGTGGCGGCAGCTCTCACGACCGAGCGATCGGTTTGGATCAGCGCAGCCAAGTCTCGCGGACGCATGCCGCTGTATCCGGCGGATGCTCCGACTGGTGATTTGGCCGTGATCCCAATCATCGATAACGGGACGCCATTGGGAGCCTTGCTCCTCGAAGCTTCGGAGGGACACTCCCTCGATGAATCGGCGCAGGGTCTGCTTGACGAAACGGCGCGATTCGCGCACCGCGCGATAGAGAACGAAAGGCTCTTTCTCACGGTTCAACGCTCTAAGGAGGAGCAAGGCAAGCTTTACCGTGCCGCCAACCTTCTCTCCAAAGCGCGCTCCGAGGTCGAGGTCATACAAGCCGGCGTAGACGCTGCTCGCGGCTTCGCGCGCTTCGACTTCGCCGCGGTCACTTTGTACCATCGAAAGGAGGACGTGCATGAAATTTGCGCAGTCAGCGGCGAGGGCACGGAAGCACTCGTTGGTCAGCGCTTCGCCAGCAACCAAGGCTTGGTTTCGATGGTGGTGGCCAACCGCCATCCGTTACCCTTCCGCGGTGAGTACCACCGACATCGGCAGACGGTGTTCTCCTCGCAGCTAGCGCTACCGCTCATGCCGAGCCTCATCATTCTTCCGTTGTACATGCACGACACCCCGCTCGGAACGTTGATACTAGGCAGCCAGAACCCCGGAACTTTTGGTGATGATGTCCGACCCCTGCTCGAGGTCCTGGCCCGTCACGTCTCGGTATCTTTGGCCAATGCGCGAATGTTGAAGCGCCTCGAAGACCTGGCCACGACCGACGGAATGACGGGTCTGCTGAACAAGCGAGCGTTGACGGAGGTGGCGCGCCACAAAATCCGTTCGTCCCAGCGCTTTTCGAAGCCCCTGAGCGTCATCATCGGAGACATCGATCACTTCAAGAAGGTAAACGACACTTACGGGCACGACATTGGTGACGTCGTCATCAAAGGCTTCGGCGCCATTCTCGAGCGCAGCAAACGTGAGACCGACGCCGTCGGGCGGTTTGGTGGGGAGGAGTTCGTGCTGGTGTGCGAAGAAACGGATGCGACCGGAGCACGGTTGTTGGCCGAAAGGATCCGTCAAGAGCTCGAGGCGACGCAGTTTCACACCCCACAGGGGCCCCTGTCGGTCACCTGTTCCCTCGGCATCGCCACTTGCCCTCGTGCGGGACAGGAGTGGGAGGCTCTGTTCAAAGCGACCGACGAAGCGCTGTACGCGTCTAAGCGTAACGGTAGGAACCGAGTTTCCGTGTGGTCGGCGAGTATGGGCGAAGCCGCCGCTTGAACGGCAGAACAACGGAGGGCGACGCTGCTAGCGGATGTGCCGAAAGTCCATCCCCGCAGCCTTTGCTGCGGCACCATCCGCGTCCAACCGGTCCCCGATGACCAAGCATTCTTCAGGGGTCACACCTAGCGCGCTGGCGGCGGCAAGATAACCTATGGGTGACGGCTTGAGTGCTGAAGGTCCACCGACTTCGCCACTAGCTATGACGGCATCGAAGTGAGGCATCTGCGGCACGCCGTGAAAAGCGCTCAACTTCGAGCGCAGCGGGTAGTCGCTGACGAGCGCCAAGAGTCCTCCCTCAGCCTGGAACTCCACGAGCTCACGGAGCAGCGCTCGGCGCCGGAAGCACCGGATCCACTTCTGCGGCCTATGCATCATCCACGTCTCTACCGTTTGTCTCACCTGAGAGACCGGCTGGCGCAGATCCCTCGCCGTCACGAGCAGCTGCTTCTCGTAAGGAGACGGTTCGGCTGCCCCCATAAGTGCGTGATCAGGTTCGCTGGGACGCAGTTGCTCATGGCTATGACGGAAGCGACGCACGGTGGGAATGGCGCGAAGACCCCCGAGCACTAGCTCCAAAGCCATCGCGTACTTCACTGGCTTGTGATGGTACAGAGTGCCGTCGAAGTCGACCAACCAAGCGCGATAGTTCATAGCTGCGGTGAAGATGAGGCCGAAGGGGACCCGGGATGAAAGCACAAAAACGAAGAAGGGCGCCTGGTGTACCAGACGCCCTCCTTCTCAAGCGTGAGAGAATCAGCCTGCGTCGCCGCCGTCTGCTTCTGGTTCGCCCGAGTCGATGACGATCACAGTTTCGCCACCGTCGCCCGCGTCGAGCTCGATGGTCACGCCGCCCTCGCCAGCGTCCGAGTCGACGGGCACTTCACCGCCGTCGCCTGCGTCGCCTTCGGTAACGTCGTCGCCGGCGTCACCAGCGTCGCCCAGGTCCGTGACGTCGCCGCCATCCACATCCGACGCATCGGGAGCGTCAGTGGGGTCTACGTCGGTGGTGTCGGTTGCATCGGTGGTGTCCGTCGCGTCGGTGGTGTCCGTTGCGTCGGTGGCATCCGTCGTGTCACTGGTATCCGAGGTGTCGCTCGTGTCCGTGGTGTCGACTGGTCCCGGGCCTGCTTCGGTGGTGCCGCCGTCATCGGTGACGTCGGTCGTCGAGGGGCCACCGTCGTCGTCGCCGCAGCCAACGAGCGTCAGTGCGCTGCCGACAGCAAGCCAAGCCAATAAATTTTTAGTCTTCAACATGATATTCTAATTCCTCCCAGGGGTAACTCTTGGGATAGGTGGGTGAGGTCCGGTGACCTTAAAGCATGCACCGTGCCAAGGGCGCCATATAAGGGGGACACTGCCACAAAGTCCACGAATTCTGGAGCGGTTGACAAATGTTCGCCTCGAGAATGGAGGCAGAGCGACTCCTTGCCGTCACAAACCCTGATCTTTGAGTCATAGCTCGGCGGCATGCTCTCCGAGGACTAGTGGCGCGAAGCGAAGGTGCCGTATAGCGCGGCAAAGTAGCCCTCCACTCCCATCCGCTGCTGTGCTGGTTCCCAGTCGCAATGTTTGCTGATTCGGATACAACACAGCGGTGCTCGACCGCTCCAATCTTGCTGGCATCGATCCGCTGAAGGTTCGTCGCGAAAGTCTTGGAGGTGCATCGGTCGTCGCGCACACCCGCCTCTCCGGGGGCCACCTGCGGCGGCGTCACTTCGAGGGAGGCTTGAAGTGAACGAGCTACGGACCCCGTCGCAGCGCCCCAAAGTAATCGTAGTGGCGAAACGAAGCGCCTACGGTCGCTTCTTGGAAGAGGGCGAGGAGCCTCGAATCCGAGAATTGTTGGAGCGCAACGACCCTTCGGTGAGGCGCTGGAAGAGTGCACACGCAGCCCACGTTCGTGCGATCGAACGAGTCGAGCAAGCCCTGGAAGAGGTGGGAGCCCAAAGCTGGGTGTTGCATGGGCCGCAGACGGTGTTCGATGCCAAGGATGCAGACTTGGTCGTCACTGTGGGCGGTGACGGAACACTACTGGCGGCCTCCCATCATGTTGTCTCGACACCGATCCTTGGGGTCAACAGCGCTCCGAATCACAGCATCGGCTTCTTTTGCGCCGGCCGGTTGGGAAACATTCGTCGACTTCTGAACGAGGCTCTGGAGGGGAGCTTGCAGCCTCTGGAACTGGCACGGATGGCCGTCGAAGTAGACGGACACCAAGTGTCAACGCGCGTGCTCAACGAATCGTTATTTTGTCACACCAGTCCAGCTGCGACTTCACGCTACATTCTGCGTACCGGTTCCCAGCGTGAGGAACAACGCTCCAGCGGCGTCTGGATAGGAACTGCCGCCGGCTCCACCGGCGCCATGTTGTCAGCCGGGGGTGACGTGCTGCCCCTGTTGTCGAGGGAGCTGCAAGTGGTGGTGCGCGAGCCGTACCTCGGGGAGAAGCGCCCCTACGCGCTGAGGCGCTTCACCGTCTCTGAAGGGCACACCGTCTCTTTGCAAAACAAGATGCGGGATGCCTACCTGTTCCTCGACGGCCCGTATCGGCAGGTGCGCGTCGAGCTCGGCGAGAGGATTTGCTTTCAAGTGTCGCACCAACCGCTGCGCGTGGTTGGCCTCTCCGCCGATCGAAGCAAGCGCCGCTGAGGCGGTGATAGCTGGAAACACGGAGCGCGCGACGGTTCAATGTGTTGAGCACACACTAAACCGCCGGGCGCTAGATAACACTACCAACGCTCGAACGGGGTTTTTCCTGCGTACACCGCGGCCTCACCCAGCTCTTCGGCGATGCGCAACAGCTGGTTGTACTTCGCGACGCGGTCGCTGCGGCTCAAGCTGCCCGTTTTTATCTGACCGGCATTCGTTGCAACCGCGAGATCAGCAATGAAGGAGTCCTCGGTCTCGCCGGAACGATGAGAGATGACAGAATTGTACGAGTGCAGGCCACCGATCCGGATAGTGTCCAACGTCTCGGTGAGCGTGCCGATCTGGTTGAGCTTGATCAGGATGGAGTTGGCGCAACCTTTCGCGATCCCTTGCTCCAGCCGGGTGCGATTGGTCACGAACAAGTCGTCGCCCACGAGCTGCACTTTGGAACCTAGGCGCGTGGTGAGTGCTGCCCAGCCGTCCCAATCGTTCTCGTCCAAGCCATCCTCAATGCTGAGAATGGGGTACTTCTCCGCGTAGCCGGCATAGATCTCGATGAGTTCGGCTGACGACACCTGCTTCTGGTCAAAGGTGTACTTGCCGTTCTTGTAGAACTCGCTGATGGCGCAGTCGAGGGCGATCCCCACCTGTTTACCTGGCTCGTACCCGGCAGCCGCAATCGAATCCATGATTCGCTTCAGCGCCTCTTCGTTGTTTACCAGACGCGGCGCGAACCCGCCTTCATCGCCGACGGCAGTTGTGAGGTTGTCCTTCTTCAGATTTGCCTTCAGCGAGTGAAAGATCTCGGCACCACAGCGCAACGCTTCAGAGAAGGTGTCGAAGCCGAAGGGGATGATCATGAACTCCTGGACTTCGAGGCCATTGTCAGCGTGCGTGCCGCCGTTGAGAATGTTCATCATCGGCGTGGGAAGCACTCTCGCTTGGGCGCCGCCTAGGTATCGCCACAATGGAAGCCCCACGGTGTCGGCGGCAGCGCGAGCGACCGCCATCGAGACGGCGAGGATCGCGTTAGCGCCCATCTTCCCCTTGTTTTCAGTGCCGTCGAGCTCGATCAAACGCTGGTCGATGGCGACTTGATCCAGCGCGACCATTCCCTCCAAGGCTGGGCCGAGTTTGTCGTTGATATTGGCGACGGCTTTGTGAACGCCTTTGCCCAAGTAACGACTCTTGTCGCCGTCCCTGAGTTCTACGGCTTCATGCTCACCCGTCGAAGCTCCACTGGGCACGCACGCGCGACCGTGACCGCTGGTGGTGTGGACTTCCGCTTCAACTGTTGGATTTCCTCGCGAGTCTAGAATCTCACGAGCACTGACATCGATAATCTCGGGCATAGTTCCGCCCCGATATCACGAAAGCCGGCGACCGGCGAGAGCGGGGATAGGGACCACGAAAATTTGTTGCAGCAGGCGCGAGCAAACGGACACGACCGCAGGTTTGCCCCTGTCACGCGCTCCGCTCGCCCGCCAGAGGAGGAACCAGCGCTCACTCGGAGGAGGGAGGTGCCTGCTCGCGCTTGGGGAGGTCGGACTCAAATCGACGACGATCTTCCGCCTCGTAGGCAACGACGATGCGCTGCACGAGAGGATGGCGCACCACGTCCTGATCGTGAAAGCGACAGAACGCGATTCCTTCCACTCCCCGGAGGAGCCGCTCGGCTTCGCGCAGTCCGCTGCTGGCTCCACGCGGCA
>CAZNZA010000004.1:84831-87176 GCA_964577325.1 uncultured Polyangiaceae bacterium | reverse complement strand
GTCTTACCAGTCCCGGCTGGACCGATACCGAAGGTAAGGTCGTGGTTGCGGATTTGCGCCAAGTAGTGGCGCTGGGTGGCGCCCTTGGGAACGATCGGCTTCTTCCGAGTGGAGATGGCGACGCTCTCGTCCAAAAGGGTGGTCAGTGTGATCTCCGGGTCGTCGCGCAGACTGCGCAGCGAGCGAGCCACGTCACCTGCCCCTAACTGAACGCCATTCTTCATCAGCTTGAGCGCATCCTCCAGGAAGCGTCCGGCAACGGTCACGTTCGAGTCATCGCCGCTCAGTAAGATGGTGTTTCCCCGGATGTTGACCTGAGCCCCGCTCTCGCGGGCCAGTTCCGCTAGCAGCTGGCTATGCGGCGCACTGAGCGCGACGAGGGACTGAGGATTATCGACTTCGATGCTGGCGCTGACTGGCGCTTGGTGCATGCAGACTCGGGGGTTGGAGCGAGGGGGGGTACGACCGGCAACAGCGGGCCGCCATGAGTTAACCGATTGGTGGAGCGACCTAGACGTAATGCCAAGAGGCATGCGCGAACAGTCCTCTCATTGTAGCTCCGGCGCCCGCCGGGCGTCGGGCCGAAGAGTTGTCGAGCCGCCATTGCCACGCGACATCGGCGGCGATGCGGGTTTTTTGTCCTGTAAGGGGACTTGCGGATACTGCGACGCCCATGGGCGCGTTCAGACGTTGGATCGGAATCGGCATCGCGTTGGGCATGATCGCGGGGCTAGCACCGCTCGTCCAACGCGGGGCTCCCACCGAGCAACTCAAAAGCGCCTTGACGCGCTTGGACGCACGCAAGGCTCCGCCACCAAACCCGCTTCAAGGGCTGGACTTGCTGCACATGGATGTCCACCCGAGGGGAGTCCGAGCGCCCCTGCCCGAGGGGCGGCGCGCCCGGCTGACGTTGGATCCGGAGCTGCAGCGCACAACGAGTAGCTTGATGGCGAGGTACCACATCCCGGAGGCGGGGGCGGTACTGATGGACGTGAAAAGCGCACAGCTCTTAGTCTATGCCTCGCATGTTAACACAGGCGAGCCGTTCGACGTGAATGTTAGAGCGGAGGCTCCGGCGGCGAGCGTCTTCAAAGTGGTAACTGCGGCTTCGCTGGTTGAGAACGCGGACTTGGACGCCGCAACAGAACAGTGCTACCACGGCGGTAAGAACCGAGTGACCGCCAGAGAGCTGGAGGATGATCCGGAACGCGACAAGTGGTGTGCCTCGCTTGCCGCCGCCATGGGCAGAAGCTTGAACGTGGTTTTCGCGCGTCTGGCGAAGAAGAACCTGAGCGTCGAGCAGCTGACGGAAACAGCCGGCGCTTTCGGCTTTGGGATGCCGGTTCCGTTCGACGTTCCCAACGAGGCCTCCGCGGTTCACCTGCCAGAGGATCCGGTAGAGTTCGCGCGCGCGGCGGCGGGCTTCTGGCACACCAGCCTATCGCCACTGGCTGGCGCGGTCTTAGCACAAACGATTGCCAACCAGGGCGTTACTCTAAGGCCGTCAATCGTCCAGGCCGTCGAAAGTCCCAATGGCGATTTGCTGTATGAAGCGGGGAGCCAACCGACCGTGGTGCGGCGCGCCATCCGTCCTTCAACGGCGACCGAACTGACGCGCATGATGGTGCAAACGACGCTCAATGGGTCAGCGCACAAAGCGTTCTTCGATCGCAAGGGACGGCCGTTTCTGCCCGGCATCACAGTAGCCGGCAAGACGGGAACGCTCACGCGTCACAAGGAGAACCGGCACTATACTTGGTTCGTCGGTTTCGCCCCTGCAGAGGCACCGGAGGTGGCCGTTGCCGCGCTGGCTGTGAACACTCCAATGTGGCGCATCAAAGGACCAGACTTGGCCAGAGACGTGCTGCGAGCGTACTTCGCGAAGCAGGGCCGCCCCGGTGTTTCGCGGCCTTGAGCCTGCGGCCGAAGCCGCTTCCAGCGACAGCTCGCCGGTGCTGTGAGCCATTGCCCACACCGCGTGACTGGAAGCGCCCGCGTGGGAGCGTGTACAACCGAACAGTGCCGGCCTGGTACGACGGAAAAATTTCCTTTTTAAGACGCTAACTTAACGGTAGTTGGGCGCGGAAGAGACAGAACCTAGGTGCACTTCTCCAGAGTCATTGCTACAGTCATAGGGTGCAGGTTGTGCTTCGAAAGCTGGGCAGAGGATCTCGAGCGGTGGCGGGCAAGCTCATCCGCGCACCTCGTAAAGGTTCTGTCATCGTCATCGAGTTCTCCGACGGAATGCACGAGTACGTAACGACACCGGTGCGGCGTGTCATGCGAATGGCGGAGAGAGATGTCTTCTACATCGAGACCGCTAATAGTCGCTACCGCCTCGAGGT
>CAZNZA010000004.1:81986-84731 GCA_964577325.1 uncultured Polyangiaceae bacterium | reverse complement strand
CGTGCCGAGGCCCACAATCTGGCTGGCGCGCGCTTGCGGAATGCGTTACCACCCGGTCCCGTCGAACATTCCGCGCGAGCCGTGCGAGGTGTCTCTACGGCAAACGGTGTCTCAGCCAGCAAGGCCGAGGCAAAGGAAAGGATGAACATGGGTCGCTTCGATAGTCACAGCACAACCAAGATGCGTCGCCGCAAGGCTCAGGCCAAGAAGAAAGCCCGCCTCAAGCGCCGAGCGGAGCAGGCGCGAGCCGAACGTAAGGGCAAGTAGCCATCATTGTGGGGTCACGCCCAAGGACCGCGTTTCGAAATGCCGGTCTGGGGTTCGCTCTCCGAGGCTCTGAAGGGCGACCTCACCAAACAGGCCAGGGTCGCCTTCCACCTGCTTTTCGGACTCCAACAGCCACGCGCCTTGGCTCGATGACTGCCACTGTTGCAGCAGCCACGTGCTCCTCAGGCGGCCCTCACTCATGTGTGTCCAGTCCACCTGCACGGTGACTTCAGCCCCTTGGTCGCCGACTAGCTGCACGTGGCTGACCTGAGTATCCAAAACACGAACGTCGCGGCCCCACTGCTTGCGTCGCTCCATGAACGTCGCCTTGGCAGCCGGTGCCGCTAGCTGACTGGCGACATCCAAGCGTCCGAAGCGCGTGGCAATGTTCAGGTCTTGCGCCTGGTCGAGGAGCCGCCTGTGCTGCGTGGCTGACGTCGCACAAGAGTGCGCGCAGATGACGAACAGCGCGCAAAGAAGCGCCCGAGAGAGCCAGAAGCGACGGGAGGCGACGGAAGCAGTTCTCACCCTGCCTCGTGTACCGGATCATGCGCCGATACACCAATTTGCAGTGCGAGAGCGCGCTAGCGCCGCACTACGCTTTACAAATCATCGTAGAACAGTGGTTCGCGGTTTCTCACGTAGCGGTAGATGAGCTGGCGAGCCTCTGTCGAGATTTCCGTAAAGCGCACGCCATAGCCGGGAGGGGACAACGGGTTGAGGGAGCCGGTCTGCGGCATTTCACGTATCCACCCCACCGTTCCACGGGCTTCGAACTCGAAGCCGCCAGGCATGGTCACGCGGACGCGCACTCGTTGCCCGAGCTCCGGGAGATCGTAGGTCGCGATGAACAGTCCACCCGCGTCCACCACGTCGTTGCCGCTGAGCCCTTTGAAGAAATTCGTCGTGCTATAGGCACCGAGCGCTGCCTCCGCGAACAGTTCACCCTCCGCGGGGGGCAGACCGGGCAGGCTCACCGGAGGCAGCGACCGGCGTTCCCCGTGGCTTGGAGCAACGCTTGGCGTTGGCTTGGTCAGAGGAATGGGCGCCTCATGAGCTGTCGAAGCCGCTTCCGCTCCTGCAGGGGACACGGCAGGTTCGGGGGCTGCCGCAGCGTTGGCTGCCGCAGTGGCGACGGGGGCCGCAGTGGCGACGGGGGCCGCAGTGGCGACGGGGGCCGCAGTGGCGACGGGGGCCGCAGGCGCAGCGGATATCGCGGCCGCTTCCGCGACGGTGGCGGCCGTCGCAAATGACGCGTCCCGCTTCTGCTCATTGGCGTCCTGGGGCGCGTGTTGTAGGGTTTGGTCCAACTTGTGAACCAGGCTGAGCGACACCGCGACGTGCTCCAGAGCCACGTCGGCTGCCGGGTGGTCGACGGTGTTGGTTTGCAGGGCGTTCAGTGCTTCGCGTACGGCGCTCAATGCCGCTGTGCTCGTTTCGCCGCGCTCTCCTCGGGTTTCCACTCGATGCAGGAGACTCATCGCCTGTGCGACGATGCCAGCGACGGGTTCGAGAGAGTCTGGAAGACCATCGCCCTGAAGCGCACCCAGCGCCTGAGCCAGTTGGTGGCGAGCCTGCTGGGCTTGAATGGTGACGTCACTCATGAGGTAGCGCGCTTCATGTGGTGGAGGTTCTCGAAGATAGGATGTCGCTGCTTCTCCACATTCCGTCAAGCTACTAGGCTCGATTTCTGCTCCGGGGGCACGAGGAGGCCGTGGTTAGGGTGTCGAAAAGTTGCTCCCGACCTTCAAGCGCTGGTAGCCAGCTCGGACCATGGGCATCGGCAACCGTATCGGTGCGTTCCAGCCGTTTCTGCGGACTGGTAAGCGCTTTGACTCGAGCGCGGCGGACCGCCCTCTGCTGGTGTTCGAACACGTCCACAAATCATACGGACCACACCGCAGCGTGCTTCGTGATCTCAACCTGGTCATCGAACGGGGCGAATTCGTGTTCTTTACCGGACCATCAGGTGCCGGAAAGAGCACCTTGCTCAAGCTCATCTACGCCGCCGAGAGCCCTGACTCAGGGCGAGTTCTATTCTTGGGTCGGGACGTCTCGCGACTGCGTCCGGACTCGGTGCCCTACCTACGGAGAAACATCGGCATCATCTTCCAGGACTTTCGTCTCGTTTCGGGATGGTCCGTAGCAGAAAACGTCGCCTTGCCCTTGCAGATCCTGGGTTTGCCCCGCCGCACGGTCCACAACCGGGTGTCTGAAGTGCTCGAGCAAGTCGGTCTGGGGGGGCGAGGGCAGGACGTCGCAGGTAGATTGTCTGGTGGTGAACAACAGCGCACGGCCATCGCACGCGCTATCGTTGCTGAGCCGGCTTTAGTGCTCGCCGATGAGCCGACTGGTAACCTGGATCCACAGCTGGCCTTCGACGTGCTGGAGTTGTTGGAGGATATCAACCAGACGGGTGTCAGCGTCATCTTCGCCACCCATGATCGGACTCTCCTCGACGCCCATCCACGTAGGGTG
>CAZNZA010000004.1:77773-81886 GCA_964577325.1 uncultured Polyangiaceae bacterium | reverse complement strand
TGGGACTCGGTTGGTAGAATGACCGCATATGTCATCGACGGCACTACCGAAGCAGATGCCGTGCAGATCGTCCGTGCTCTCAAGAGCACGGACGACGTGGCGCACGTTCGCTACTTGTCGTCCGAGGTATCCCGTTCTGAGATGCTCGAGCACGCAACGACTGCACTGTTGCAATCACTCCCCCATGCCGCCTTTCCGGCTTCGCTGGAAATCGCGCTTGATCCAGAGGTCAAGCCCGCGCGCGCGCAAGAGATCGCAAGTCAGCTCGGTGCGCATCCACGCGTTGAAGCGGTAGAAACTTACGCTCATTGGACGCGTCAGGTGTCTAAGTTCGCTGACGCAGCAAACATCGTAGCTGTAGGCTTGTCCCTCATCGTGTTCTTGGCGGTCGTGACGGTGGTTTCGTCTTCGACGAAATTGTTGCTCGAGCGGCGGCGCAATGAGGTGGAGGTTCTGCGTATAGTTGGCGCCACTTCCGAGTACGTGAGGCGCCCTTTCATGGTGGAGGGAGCTTTGCAGGGAGGATTCGGAGCGCTCGCAGCCGTGCTCTTGGCTGCCATACTGTTCAATCTGTTTCGCGCCCAGTTCAGCGAACAAATGACTGTGCTGCTAGGCATGTCGCCGCGCTTCCTGCCTTGGTTCGTCAACGGCAGTCTGGTGCTCGTGGGGGCAATGCTTGGCGGGTTGGCCGCCTTCATGAGTCTCCGGAGGTCTTTCCAAACATGACGGCAAAAGCGCGCTGGCTGCCGGTTCTCGTGCTGTCGTTGTTGGGAATGCGCGGGACAACGTCGGCTGCCAGCTCCACCACGCCGACACCTGCGCCACCTGAATTGTTCAGCATCCTATCGGAGTCGCGTGAACGTGAGGTGGCGTTGCGCTTACAGGCCATAGCCGCCGAACGTGAGACGCAGCAGCAACTGTTGATCGCGCAGGGGCAAGCTTACGTCCGGCTTCTGCGGCTGGGCTTGCTACCTCTAGGCGGAGGTTTCGACGGTCTCGTCCGTCACGCCAGCACGGTTTCCGGGTTGTCGCAGGCGATTCAGCGACGCGTGGTTGCGATAGAACAGCTCGACGCGCAAGCGGGGGCACTCAAGCAGGGCTTAGTTGAAGCCCGCCGCCAACGCGAAGCCACGCGCGCGGACTTGTCGGATTACCAACGCTCGAGGGATGCCATCATGGCGGCCCGCGAACGCGAAGCCGCTTACCGTCGAGCCTTCGGCGGTGGTGGTCAGTCGGCCACTGCGGTCTACAGCGGCACGCATTCGGGAGCCGAAGAGGCGAGTAGCTTCATCGAGGCAAAGGGCCGGCTCCCCCTACCCGTAGAAGGTCGAGCTGAGGTGAATGACGTTCCGGCCACCACCGAGCGCGGGCCAGCCGTACGCTTGAGGGTCGACCTGGGAGCTGTCGCTCGCAGTGTGTTTGCGGGACGCGTCGTCCTGATCGGGGCGCACGACGGCGGGGGGCGGGCGGTGGTGGTCGACCATGGGGGTGGCTACTCGACCCTGGTCGGCAAGTTGCGCCGAGTTCATGTTCAGGCTGGTGACGAGGTGGCGCGTGGCGCCGTATTGGGCGAGACGATGAACGTCGACGGTCACGGCGAGATCTACTTCGAGGTGCGTAAGGACGGCGTCAACGTGTTTCCTGCAGATTGGTTTGGTATCTGAACGGCAGCTGCGGCCTGGCAGAGCCAGCCACGGTTCTGGCCAGAAATGTCGTGCGGCCATACCCGGGCAAGGGTACAAAAAGCCATGGGCAACGACGGATTCGGCGGCGGGCGCAGTCTTCCAGCATTGGAGACGGTCCCGTCGGCGGCGCGCCAGGCCGCAGCGTCCCCTGCGTCAGAGGCGCTCGAGCCGGAGCTTTCCAGCAAGTTTGCCAAGTCTTGTCGGCAGCGGGCGGACGCGGCCGTGGTTCACCTGGAGAGCGTGCTCTCTCCGGAGCAACTGCACGCCGTAAAGCAACAACTGATCGACGAGATGCACACGGATCCCTCCCTGATGGCGCTGGTGCACCGCGCAATCCAAACCTCGAACGGCCGAGGTGGAGGCCAGTGAGGTTTTTCTACGACCCACAACTCGCGCAGCGGGGTCAGGGTGGCGCCGGGAGAATCGTCATTCGGACGTGGCTTATGGGGGTGACGATGGGTGTCGCAGCTGCCTGCGCGGGTCCCCGTTACGTGAGCCAAAACCATGCGGCACTGCAGACGCCGGTGGCTCTAGGAGATGGAGATACCGGAAAACCGCCGTTACCCGAGCCACTTCAACCGCAAGAGACCACCGCGGATGCCCCCGATGCCACCCTTCATCGACCCGCCACGCCGGGACACCTGGCGTCGGCTGGCAGTCTTCCAGACCCCGAGGCCCAGCCTACGTCGGTGTACTACGACGTTTGGCTTCGCTACTGCCAACAACGCGTGCACGTGATCGGCAGCCAACGCACCGAACTTACGAAACCGGTCACCTTGCCGGCCCGAATGGGCAGATTCGCGCTCGAAGTCGGGGTTGGGCACCAGCTGCTCGAACGAGCGCGCTTCGACTTTCCGCTCTTGGGCGTCGAGGTTCCTGAGCGGACACTGCAAGCCCCACCCTTGTTCGGGCCGAAGGCGGATGTGGCGCGGCGCGTGCGCGTCGCAGACCAGCCGCGGGCGACATGGGCCCGTGTCGTCGATCGGGCGACGGAAGAAGCTTGGCCATTGACGTGGCCGCCTCAGCTAGGAGCACCGGAGGAAGCTTCGCCGACCTCGGAAAGCGCGCTGACTCAGGAATGTCCAATGTCCGCCGAGCCGGGGAGCGCGCCGAAGGAGTAGGTGCCCGCCATGCACTGACGTACATGTACCAACGGCGAAAGCACCTCCGTTGTCGATGTTCACCGTTATTGCCCGCTTCAGGAGTCACCATTTCGGCCGGAAATGATGTAGTGGGGTGAAGTACAGAGTTGGCCTTCAGTCTGATCCGACTTCGGACAGCCTCGCGTCCGACGAGACTGCCGAAACGCAAAACCGCTAAGGGTGTGAAGAATGAACTGTGAGTCGTGCGGGCACGAGAACCTCGAGGGAGCGCGATTCTGCGCCAATTGCGGGGCAAACCTGCCCAGCCAGGTCGTGGAGGACAATCCCTTGGTGGGCAAAGTAGTGGGCGGCCGTTACCGCATCACCCGAGTGATCGGTGAGGGCGGAATGGGCGTGGTGTACGAGGCAGAACAACGCATGGGCAGCACCCTACGTAAGGTGGCTGTCAAGACGTTGCACGCGGAGTTGTCACGGGATCCCTCCGTTACGGCGCGCTTTCATCGCGAGTGCGGAACCGTCGCCCAGCTCGAGCATCCGAACACCATCAAAGTGTACGACTTTGGGACCATGGATGACGGCACGCTCTACATCGCCATGGAGTATCTCGCCGGCAAGCCCCTCGATCGGGTGATCGCCGAAGAAGGCCCTCTAGCTCCAGAACGGGTGTTGCGCCTGCTTCGTCAGATCGCCGGCTCGCTCACGGAGGCGCACAAGCAAGGCATCATTCATCGGGACCTGAAGCCGGAGAATGTGATCCTCATCGAGCGGGCCGGTGAAAAGGACGTCGTCAAGCTGCTCGACTTCGGCATTGCCGCCCGCACCGAATCGGCGGACGCCGCGCGCGAAGCGAAGCTCACTCAGCAAGGCATGGTACTCGGCACGCCGCCCTACATGAGCCCGGAGCAATTCACGGGCAAGGCGCTGGACAAACGCAGCGACATCTACTCCCTCGCCGTCGTGGCCTACGAAATGCTCACCTGCCACCTACCCTTCGATGCAACCACGCCCTGGCAGTGGGCGACTGAGCACATGACGGCGCAGCCCCGTCCGTTCGAGACGCTCTCGCTCTCTCGACCCGTGCCGGAACCCATGCGGGAGGCGATCCTAAAGGCGCTCGCCAAGGAGCCGAGTCAGCGCTTCGACTCCGTCGCAGAGTTCGTGGAAGCCATGGCGGCACCTGCCGGGCCTGGAAAGAACGTGCATTCTGCGGCTGCCGTCATGGCGACGGCTGCCATGGTAGCGCCGCCCGATTTTGGGGCCAAAGCCGCGCCGGCGCCGACCGCTGCGATGCCGGTGCAGGGAGTGGCCGTACCAGCTGCACCAGC
>CAZNZA010000004.1:76481-77673 GCA_964577325.1 uncultured Polyangiaceae bacterium | reverse complement strand
GCCGACGACGCGGACGAGGAGACGGAACAGAGTCGCCCATCCCCTCAGCCACAACCGAAGCCGTCCCCGGCGCCCAAACCCGCGGCTGCACCCAAAGTCACTCCGTCCCCGGCGCCCAATCCAGCGCCGGCGCCGAAACCCTCTCCCCCCGCAGGAGGCCCCGACGCGTGCGACGACTGCACTCGTCTCGCCCGAGCCGGCAGCCCGGTTTCCGCGATCCCCAAGTACAACGCGTGCAGCGACACGTCGAAGAAAGGCCGCTGCCTCGAGGACATCAAGAAGAGCGGCGTGCGCGCGGTCACCGTATTGGCGCGCAAGGATTGTGCGCAGGCTACCCAGGTGGCTGCAGCCGTAAGGGCAGCCGGCGCCGGCAGTCCTCAGCTGGAGCAAGCGCTTGCGCCCTGCAAGTGAGGCACTTCTACAATTGGCACGGGTTGCCCCCCGTTGAACCATCGTCAGCCCGGACGCCCAGCTTGTCGGGTTAGTGTGTTGCTTGACGGGCCAGGTCGTGTAGGACTACATCACCCAGCTAAGACGAGGCCATGTGCCCCCGACGTGTCACAAGAGGACAAAGAACCTCCAGCCGGCTGGCCACTCGTAGGAGGGCCAGAATTTGGGCTAAGCTACCTGAATGCCCTACTGCATAAGTGCCGTAGATGAAGGCGTAGTCAACATTGAATTACCGGTGACTCTTCGAAAGCAATCGTGGAAAGCAACGGGCGAATACAGCTTGTTTAGGCAAGTCCCCGCATTGAGCCTCGGTCGCAGAAACTGCGAACGCAGTTTCGAGTGAAAGGAATTGGTCATGGGCGAAAGAAAGACCTGGCCCGAGATATGCCAGTCAATCGAGTATCGCGGCCTTTGGATAGCATTGGACCGCTGTCGTTATGACGAAACGACGCTGCAGCCGATTGAAGGTGAGGTAGTAGATGCTGACGAGGACTTAGCCTCGCTGTGCACTAGAATGCGTGACGCGGGAAAATGTTCCTGCTCCATTCGCTTTTGTGACGCGGATTCAGTGGAGTTGTCGAGCACCCGGCCACCGCGGGCCGGCTTTGCAGAGGCGCGCTGACCGTACGGAGCGAGCACATTCGCGTCCAGATCCCATGACGGGGCTGCCATGAGGCTCCCGCCGTGGGGCATCCCGACGGCGCAGTGAGCGGCGTGGCATCTGAGAGTTGCTGGCGATGGG
>CAZNZA010000004.1:74944-76381 GCA_964577325.1 uncultured Polyangiaceae bacterium | reverse complement strand
TGCCGGCACACTTTAGCCCAATACTGCTGAAGTGTATTGTAACGCTGCACGAGCATCTGCATGCGAAAGCGGCGGGCGGTGTTGCGGACTTTGACGCGTTTGAGCTGCCAAAACCGCCTGTCCACCGACTTGCGGGCGATGGATGGTTCGATCCGTTCGATACCCAAGAAATACTGCTCGTACAACGCGCGAAGCCGCTCGAGGCTAACCTCGAGATCCGCCAGTTCTTGATCGAAGTCTTGAGCTTCCAAGGCGCTAGCTACCGAGAGGCGTCACTTGAAGATTGTCAAAACAAACGCGCGCTTCCCAGTTGTTGTAGCCGAAGTGCTCGTGCCCCTTCCCCTTCAATGGTCGTGGGTCGGAATAGACAAGAATTTTTTCGCCGTCCACGTGCCAACTTACGGCCGTTCCATCGCGTCGCTCTACCCGAAATCGGTACGTTCGTTCAGGTTGAACAGGCTGGTTTCGGAGCTCACCGGACGTTGGATCCACCAGCAGTTGCTGTCGGTCTTTCGCGTGCTCATCCAGGCGTGCCAGCACGTGATAGCGGTTCTTCCAGCCGCCGAAGATCGTGAGATAACTCGTGGCATCATCGTACGAAACACCGGACGCGCGACTACGACCGTCACCCCAGTACTCCGCTTTGATGTCTCCTTCGGGAGACAAGCTGGTGGCATCAAACTCGATGATGGCATTCGTCGGCAGTCGACGTTTGAGCCAGGCTGGATGGTTTCGTGCACCCGCCGCGCACAGTCGTCCTTGGTCGATGCGCCAGGCATTCGACGTGACGCGCCAATCCTTGCCCAAGATGGTGCGTTCGAAATCATCGACGAAGGGCGCAGACAGCGTGGGGTCCGCGACGGAGGGTTCCGTCGGCCGCTCTTGCCGCGGAGCCGTTGCAAGCTCCTTCCGGTCGTTGGCGGATGAGACAGTCTGCTCCGCCTCCGAGGGCGCCACGTCATCTTGTCTCGGTAGGCAACCGCCAGCGACGAACGTCAATACGAACGGCAACTGGCGTAGCTTGGTGGGGGAGGGACAGCTGGGCAACACCGCCTCAAGATAGTCGTTTCGCGACGTCGAAACGAGGGACAATCTTCCACGTCGCCGCGACGCCGAGCAACGCCCCTATATAAGCGACTAACTCCCTACGGCCTGGTGACCAGTCGTGAGCGCATCAGCCTGAGGAAAGCTTTACCGGCAGGGTGGGGTGCGGTTAGCCTCAGACATCACCAACAATGAGGGATGCGGCATACACGCCGCCACCCTGCTTCTGGAGCTCACGAGTATGGTCGGAGATTCACGTCCCTTTTTCATCGCCGCGTTTTGCAGCGTGCTAGTCGCTTGCGGTGGCAGCGAGCCGGAACCCAATAGCCAATTTCAGGCTGGATCCCCGCAGCAGCAATACCCCCAGCAGCAGTATCCGCAGCAGCAATACCC
>CAZNZA010000004.1:51521-74844 GCA_964577325.1 uncultured Polyangiaceae bacterium | reverse complement strand
CGCAGCAGCAATACCCCCAGCAGCAGTATCCGCAGCAGCAATACCCCCAGCAGCAGTATCCGCAGCAGCAATACCCCCAGCAGCAGTATCCGCAGCAGCAATACCCCCAGCAGCAGTATCCGCAGCAGCAATACCCCCAGCAGCAACAACCGCAGGGGACCCCACCTGGCGCAACCGCACCCATGCCTGCTGGGACCATGGCCCTCCCCAGCGTGCCCATGGCACCTGCTGGTAGCCCGGCACAGCCTTTGGACGCATCAGCCGCCGCCGGTCCCATTCAGCTGATGATGGACCAGCTCGCTGCCACTGATGCCCCAGGCGCGAAACCCATCGGGGCCCCGGTAGTCGGCATGTTCCAGGCGGGGCAGCAGCTGGAAAGCACCATCACCATGCAACCGGGTAAGTGCTACACGGTCATCGCTGTGGGGACCGGGATGTCCAATCTCAACGTGCAGCTAGCAGCTTCTACCCCAGTGCCGGGAATGAACCCTGTTCTGGCGCAGGACCAGACGACGGGCCCACAAGCGGTGGTAGGGAAAGCACCGAACTGCTACGCCTGGGCATTGCCTCTTCCTGGCTCAGCCAAGGTGATAACCACCGCCGTTGATGGCCAAGGAATAGCAGCCGTTCAGGTATACGAGAAGTAGGTTTGAGTTCAGGACTCTGTCGCGGCCACCAAGGCCGGCCGAGTCAATCAGGAGGAAGATGATGCGCGGCTGGTTGACGATTGTTTCTGTGTGTGCGCTTGCAAGTAGCACGATGCTGGCCACGAGCGGGTGTGGCGGAAGTGAGCCGGAACCTGAATCTGCTGCCAATGTGGTACCAACTCAACCGACGTACCCTGCTGCCACCTACGCGCCAGCGCCGAGCACCGCTCCGGTCGCGTCCGCTCCTCCTGCCGCATCGTCGGCGCCGCCAAACGTTATCGAACCTGCGCTACAGCAGCCGGCGATTGCGGTCCTGAACGAAATAGCCGGACGTGAGGCTCCAGGCGCCAAACCGGTCGGTGAGACACGTGTCGGCATGATCGGTACCAATCAGAGCCTCGAACAGGCGGTCGCCATGCGGCCTGGGAAATGCTACACGGTTGTGGCTGTTGGTTTGCCACCTGTGACGGAGCTCAACGTACAGCTCTTGCCCGCAACTACAGTGCCGGGGATGAACGCTGTGCTCGCTCAGGATCAAACGGTCGGACCCCAGGCCATCTTGGGGCAAGCGCCCAATTGCTTCAAGTGGGCGCTGCCTGTCGAGGGTTCGGTGAGAGTGGTGACGACCGTTGCCTCAGGCGCCGGCCTCGTTGCGAGTCAGGTTTACGAAAAATGACGTGCCGAGCTAGCGGCAGCGCTGCCAGATGAGGCGTAAACCTTGAAGCGTTAAATCGGGCCGAATGTGCGTCACGGAAGCACATTCCGGTCCGATCTCTGCGCAGTATCCGCCGGTGGCGATGACAGCGCACTGCTGCTTCAACTCGACGAACAGCCGCCGTACCATCCCGTCGGCAAGTGCTGCTTGGCCGAAGAATGCACCGCTCTGCAGCGCCGCACTCGTCTCCGTGGCAAGGACACTGACAGGACGCTGCAGCCTCAGGGGAGGCAAGCGCTTGCTGCGTGTACTCAGCGCGTCAAGGCTCAATTGGGGCCCCGCACAGATGGCCCCCCCGAGAAATCGGCCGTCTGCCGATACGCAGTCGAATTGAGTAGCCGTACCGAAGTCGACGACGATGGCGGCGTCCGCCAACCACTCATGCGCTGCGAGGGCGTTCGCCAAACGATCGATGCCGAGCGCCGCCGGGTCGGCGTAGGCGATCGGCACGCCGATGCCCGGCGTCGTAGGTGTGGCAATGAGCGGCGGTACGCCCGTTGCCCTGGCCACGACCTCCGCCGTGACGTCCGTTGCGGCAGCCACGCTTCCCACCACGGCGCCGTGCCACTCGGTGCCACTAACGCCGCAGCGGGCAAGTTGCTCTTGAACGAGACCGAGTTGTGCCGCGTCTTTTTGCCGCTGGATGGAGAAGGACGCCGTCAAGCGGTCACCGTCGAACACGCCATAGGTGGTGCTGCTGTTGCCAGCGTCTGCAACGAGGACTCGCATTTAGGGTCATTGGTCCTAGGTTCTGCTGGGGAGTCAACGTACAGGCGCTGGGCCTACTGTTCGGCCCGTGCCTGCGGAAGCCGGCGCGCTGCAATCGACGGGCTATCTAGGAGAAGCCCTTGATGGGTTTTACCTTTCACCGTACAAGCAGCGCCAGCTTGACGGCCACTGCGGGCCGCGGCGTTGACGTTCCTAGCTGGAGCTGACGCCAAAGCTCGAGGCTTCGGTGACACAAGCGCGCTCGGAGCATCGGTGAGACCACTTTACGCGTCCGACAGAGTAACGTGTCAGGATCAGATTCGGAACAGCGTTTGGGGCCCGCACAAGAGAGGCGCCGAAAGAAGCGCACATCAAGGCGGCGCTCGAAACGCTCTCAAGACGAGACCATTCGCTACACCGTTAGCTCGGCGGATGATGGTGTCACACCTGCGGAGGAGGTTCCAGCAGGCGTGCCGCCGCATCGTGTTCGCGTGGATTTGGATGAAAGCCGCATCGACCCCGATGCTGCCAAGGTCGTGCGCCGCCTGATGCGCAACGGTTACGAAGCTTACCTGGTGGGCGGCTGCGTGCGTGACCTACTGCTCGGCAAATCACCCAAGGACTTCGATGTAGCGACCAGTGCCCGGCCCGACGCCGTACGCGAGTTGTTCCGCAATTCGCGCATCATTGGTCGCCGCTTTCGCTTGGTGCACGTGCTTTTCGGTGACGGAAAGGTCATCGAAACAGCGACCTTCCGCCGCAATCCCTCGGAGCCGGAAAAGACGGAGGACCTGCTGATCCGAGATGACAACACCTTCGGGCGTGCCGATGAAGACGCCGAAAGGCGCGACTTTACCATCAACGCGCTCTTCTATGACCTGGACTCGTCCATGGTGCTGGACTGGTGTGGTGGAATGCAGGACATCGAGGCGCGTTCGGTGCGAACGATAGGGGACCCTACAATTCGGTTCAAAGAGGATCCCGTGCGCATGCTGCGCGCCATCAAGTTCTCCGCTCGCTTGGACCTTGGTATCGATCCCGGGACGTATCATGCCCTCGCTCATTGCCGCGGCGCCCTAGCCATGGCTGCGCGGCCGCGCTTGTTTGAAGAGGTATTGCGCCTGCTGCGTGGGGGCGCGGCTCACCGAAGCATGTGGCTGGCCTGGGAGACCGGGCTGTTGGATATCTTACTCCCCGAGTTGGCCACGTATCTATACGACGCGCCGGAAGAAGATGATCGAGTGTGGCGCCTGCTCGACCAGGCGGATGCACTCGTCGCGCGCATGGGCACGGACGTCGATGACATCGTTCTCGTCACGCTGCTTCTGCTCGAACCGATGATGGAAGCCTGCGCCGGACAGCGCGATCGGATCACCGCCGGCCACGAATTCTTGGAGCCCCTCATCGAGCGGCTCGCACTGCCGCGGCGGATCGCCGACTCGATTCGGCGGATAGTCGCCATTCTACCGCGTCTGGCGGCAGGACGCGCTCCCAAGTTCCAGCGCTCGACGTTGTATCCCTACGCCAAGCAGGTGTTGGACTGTTCGTTGGCTGCCGGTGCCACCCCGGTGCTCGAGTCGGCGCGGCCGGCGAAACGCCGCCGGAAGCGAGCAACTGGCGCGTAAGCTAGCCCAACGCTGACGGACCTGTGGTTTCTGCTACAAGCCTAGCTGCTGGCGCAGCGCGTCGTACTCCGCAAAGTCCGCCGCTCGAGCGGTGAATGTATTGCCGCTCTGGGTGAACATAGACTCGCCCCACGACCCACTCTGTGTGGGTTCCCAAAAAAAGGTGCCCCGGCCTCTGCCGTCCGGGAGCTCGTGCACCACGAGGTTGGCTTCTGTGCGCTCTGGGTTGTACTCGACAATCATGAAGTCCAAACCCGGGAATTCCCCGGCGAGCGTAGTGAGCGTGTTACGCCAGACAGAGGGCTGACCCTGGAACGCCGTATAGGCGGATAAGCCCAAGATGTCGAATTCGACATCGTGAGACATAGCATTTTCCACCCACCATCGCACGCCTTCAACCTCATCTGTGTTCTCGATGTGCAGCACAATTTCGATCGTTGGATCGATGGCACGCACCGCCTCGATGCCGGCATTGAGCAGCCGAGCCAGGTTGGGCCAATTCTGGTTGTTGGCCTGCCCTGTGGCCCCGCTGCGTACGGTCGAATTGTTCCCCCAGCAGTCGGTTTGTGCCGACGGAACGTGGATCAACATCCCTGGCGTCGTTTCATTTCCGATCTGCACCATGTCTGGGCGGGCGCCAGCGGCGATGAGTTGTGAGACGACGCTACTCGTGTACGAACGCACGTGATCGCTGAGCTCGTCGATGGTTTCCGCCGACCGCCAAGCCTCTGGGATGATTTGCTTGCCAGGGTCAGCCCAGGTATCGCTATAGTGGAAATCGACGAGCAGCTGCATACCCGCAGCCTTTACTTTGGCGCCGAAGACCGCCGTGTGTTCGGCATCATTGTAGCTCTCGGCCTTGACGCAAGTGCCGCCGGTGCCTCGAGCGTAGCCATACTCGGCTCCGGGATCGACGAAAGTGCGTAATCGAATTGCGTTGAAGCCATGACTGCCCAGTAGGTCGAGCATCGGTTTTGTCTCACCGTCCGTGTCGATGAACACCGCGCCATTGTCCTCTGCTTCGGGAATGCTAGAGATGTCGGCTCCCAGGAGGAACGAAGGCTTCATTGATTCAGGAGGTGGTTCGGGGGTGTCAGACCCCGCATCGCCCACCGGCGGGGCGCCTGTCGACGGTGACGGACTGCTCGGGCCGGCGTCTAGTGACGTATCACTCGAAGAGGGGTCGAGGGGGGGGTGCGGCGACGAAGGCTCCGTTGTGGGCTCCGACGCAGGTGGCACGGGTTCTGGCGCTTCAGAAGGTGAGGCTGGCTGAATCGTGGATGACGGCTCCGACGTCGGCGCCAGCGTCGAAGGGCCATCCGCCGGTGTCATCGGGGCAACGGGTGAGACGGCTCCCGGTCCAGATGGCGGGACTACTGGCGTTGAAACTGAAGGGGAGGCGGCGGGCTCACTCCCGTCCGGTGGGAGTTCGACTTCGGGTTCCTGTGACGAGCAACCCAAGGCGGCGCTGAGGAGCAGCATTTCCGACTTGAACAGCCTTCGTCGAACCGAAGGCTTGCACCACGAAAACCCATGCCGCTTTGCCATCACCAACAGAGTAGCAAAGCTCGCTCAGTCAGTCGCAAACTAGATGGTCCGTAGTGGGGCTGCGGCGACGGCAGCCAGCGAACGGGGCGGGGGCACCTGGTGCCGATACCGCCCCTCCAAAAAAAAGCGGGCACACAGGATACCTGGCGCCCGCCGTTGGCCGGAGCGAAACCGAAACGCTCACGCCAGATCGGGTAGCGGTCCCGTGGCACCGGACGGATCGCCAAACTCAGTGAGATCCTCCGCTCCCATGGCGTGGGCAATGGACACGAGCAACTGATTGTTGTCCCGTTCGCTGCGGCCATAGTCGATGAGACGTCCCGCGCGGATGGCTCCACCGGCACTACCTGCGAGCACATAAGGCATCGTCGTGAGGGCGTGTTGGGTCGACTCACCGATTTCCGTGCCCCAGAGGACGAGGCTGTTGTCGAGCAAGGTCGCGTCCCCCTCAGCATAGGAATCGAGCTTTTCGAGGAGGTAAGACAACTGCTCTTGATACCAGATTTGGATTGCGTTGTAGGCGTCGTAGCCGGGACCGCTTTGCGCGAAGTCGTGCGAGATGCCGTGGTGGTTGCCATCGAAGCCCAGAAATTGGAACAAGTGTTCACTTTCCGAATACGACCACTGCAATGTCGCGATCCTGGTTTGGTCGCAGGCGAACGCGGCGGCGATCAAATCCATGTGGAGACGTCCGGCTTCCAGGTATTCGCCGTCGTTGAGCAGGTCCACGTTCGTCATGCTGGGGGCCGCACAACTTCCAACGGCGGCCGGAGCTCCGTCACCACCGCTGGATATGGCGGCAAGCCGCTGCTCGATGTCGCGAACCGCGGACAAATGGGCCTCCAAGCGCTGTCGGTCCTCTTGCCCAACGATACGCGCAATGCGATCGGTCTCCGTCTTGGTCAAGTCGAAGACGCTTCGGCGTTGGGCCCGCAAGCGCTCGAGCGCAACATCGGCACCCTCGCCTGAGGAGTCCGTCACGATGCCGCCGAACAACGCACTGAAGACGTCCGCCGGGTCTTCGCGGGGCGGATTGGGCCGCTCCGAACCCGCATAGGAGATGCGCGCACGCACTTCGCGGTCACGCACGTGTACGCCGGCCTGCAGACTGCTCATCGTCGTGGAGGTCCCAAATCGCTCCGCCAGGTATTGATCGATGGAGATGCCGGTGCCCCAGCCCGACGTCGTGTTGCCGAAACTCACGAACTCGCGGCCGGACTTCAAGGGGCGTGCGGTGAGAAAGCCAGAGGTCCCACGCGCGTGCTCCGAACCTACCGTGCCACCCAAAGCCCCGTTCTGTAGGGCGTCGTTGAGGCGAATCCCGCGTAAAAATGTGAGCTTCGACTTGTGAGCCTCCAAGGGCGCCGTGATGGTGTTGAGCGTGTAGCTGGTGTCACTTCCCGTTGGCCAGAACAAGCTCGTGCGCGTTCCGTTCGGGTACGACACGGCCAAGAAGCGGCGTATGGGTTCAGTCTGTCCTGTGGCCCGAGTGGCATCGAGCAGCGGTATGGTCGCCGTGGCGGCTAGGACGCCACGTAATAAGTTGCGTCGCGTGTATCGGAGCGGCTTCATGGGCTTACCTCGTCGGAAGTGGGACGGCGATACCAGAAGGCATCGGTTTGAGTCATGGCAACGACCAGTTCGACTAGGTCGCCTCCGGATGCGGCGAACGACTGCTGTAGTGTCGCAAGCGAACATTCATCACCGGGCGCCTCGTTGCGTCCAGTCGCAAATCGAAACCACTGAGTACTGACGCAGTCCTGGACGAGCTCGCTACCGGCTAGCTTCTGGGCGAGCTCCTTGACCCCGTAAAACTCACCCGCCAACGAGTCTGTCCCGCCCACGATTTCACCGCTAGCGTCGATGGGATGTCCGTTTTCTTGCTCTCGGAAGCGGCCCATCGCGTCGAAGTTTTCAAACGCAAAGCCGATCGGGTCCATCAGCAAATGGCAGCCGGCACATGAGCTTCCTGACTCGCTGTGGGCAGAAAAGCGTTCACGGGCCGTGGCGCCTTCGTCGAGTTGCGGTGGATTGATGTCCGCATCCTCCGGCGGAGGCGGAGGCGGTTGACACATGAGCTTGCTGCGGACGAACTTGCCGCGCAGTACCGCCGAAGTCTGATCCGGATGAGCTTGGACGGATAAGAATCCTGCCAGCGTCAGGATCCCTGCTCGTTGCTGCTCCTCGGGCAAGGTAACCAATTGCGGCTCAGCCGAAGCGACATCGACGCCGTAGACGGGAGCCAGCGCATCGTTGACGAAAGCGACGGGCGCCGTCAGCAACGTCGACAGCTTGTGATCAGCGTTCCACACGACGTGCTCGATGACTGCGGGCAACTCGGCTGCCATGGAATCACGAACTGCCGGGGTGAACTCTGGGAACAGAGTCTGGTTCTTGGCTGTGGTCGCAACTTTTCGCGTGCCCAACCATTGGGCATAGAAGTCGGTGATGCCGCGTTTCGCTTTGACATCGTCCAGCATGCTTCGCGCGGCCGCAGCCACCTGCTCGCGCGTCCCAAGTTCACCCGCTGAGGCGGCGTTCAGCAAAACGTCGTCGGGCGCGGACGCCCAAATCAGGTAGGAAAGGCGGCTTGCGAGCTCGAACTGGTCGACCTCCACCACGTCGCTCGTGTTTCCTGTCGATAGCTCGAGACGATACAGGAAATGCGGCGACTGCAGCGCCGCTCGGATCATGACTTCGATGCCTTCGCGGTAGCTGCCGCCGTCGCGCCCAATGGCGTATGCCGCCATCAATGCGTCCTCGTCCGAGGGCGTCAGATCGCGACGAAAGGCACGCCGACCAAACGTTTTGGCGAACTCCAACGCGCACGCCTCCTCGGCACCAACGTCGCCCTCCTGGGAGCACGAGGCGAGCTGTGGGTCGGCCACGGCCAACGCCGCCGCTTCTTCTGCCGCCAGCACGAACTTCTCCGCGTGCAAAGACGACACGGCTAGCACCGCGGCGTTGTTGTCGTAGCCGTCCGTGACACCGTCCGCCGGGATCTCCGTAGTAAGGGTTACGCCCAGCAAATCCGAGAGGGTGTTCACATACTCGAACGCGGTGAGACGTCTTAGGGGGGTGTAGGCGGTAGACGGGCCCGTGCATACTTCGGCAGGGTCACCCGAGGTGGGTGCTCCCGAAGACGACGAAGGGGCAGGGGCGACGGTGCCATCGTTTGGTGCCGTACTGGGTCCGCCGGGGCTGGCGCTTGGTCCTGCGGGGTCATCAGGGTTTACCCCGCCGACGCCCGGAACTCCGATGCCCGGTCCGCCGGCGCTGCCATCATCGGGAGTGTCCGTACCTGGCACAGCGGAGCCGCTCGACGACGGTGGGCTGACGTCGGGTGGCGTGAATGCCTCCGTTCCGTCGCCGGAGCAAGCCGATGCCCCCACGGCCAGCAGTGACATCAACGAATACAAGCCGAATCGACGAGGGCGAAAGAGGGGGCGGATGCCACTGTAGACGTTCGGGGTCTGCAGGCTGCCTGCTGGGGTGTTTGCTTCACTCATCGGACGCGCTTTCTATGCACTCTAGGCACATCATGCTGCATGCATCGCTTGTAGTTAATTCAGTCTGGGAATGAACGCTTGGAAAGAAGGCGTTGCTCAGGGGGCTAGTGACGGTTGCGGCGTCTCATCGCGCGCAGATCCGTGGAGCCCGTCGACGTCACGTAAAGAGAGTTTTTGTGTATCCAGTGCGGACGCTCGGCAGTCGTCGTGACCCCGCTAACGCCCGAAAAGCAGTCTAGATTTCGCCGCCGAGACGGTCAACGACGCGCGGGACGGGCCAAGCGACTATTCTCGCTGCACCGCGAGGGATGCCACGTTGCAGGATTTCAAAGCACGAACATCACAAACGAGCTGCAGGCAAACTTCACCAATCCAGTGAGGTTGTGTGGTCGCTACCGCGCTCGAAAGAGTAACAACAAAAGTGAAACGATCCAGAGGGTTGAGTCGCGGCACCCGCTCCTCCTCAACGCCATCCTCACGCAGGCGGTTCGTCAACGCGCGGTGCTGGGCGGCTAGCGACCTCCCCCAAGGCGCGCTCCGCTGTCATGCGCAATTGCGTGGCAATTGACTTATCATGGGGCAAGTCGTGAGACAACGCGACGACGCCTCTCAAAGCGCCGCGTGCTTGTCTCACCTCCGACAGAAGCCAACGAACATCCGCCGCCGTAACCTTGAGGCCGGCATCGTTGGCCCGTTCGATGTCCCGCATGCGCCACTCCACCAACGTATGGCGGGTAGGGAGGTAGCCAGCACCGCCGCAATCCGGGCAGTCAACGAGACCGTAGTCCGTCGGGTATTCGCCGCTGCCAACGCAGCTTTCGCATTGCGGAGCTGCCACTGGCGAAGGCGACAGAGAGGCGAGAGGGCGTTCGTCCATGGCTCCATGTATCACGGAAAGCAGGCGGGGCGGAATTGCCCACGTACCAATTCGAGCCGCAGTCCGATACGGAGGTGCGCACGCGGGCCGAACTCAAGAAAGAGCGACACGAGCCGTTCAAGAGACGTCATGACGCGCAACTTGTTGGCTCTGGGGAGGTTTGGTCGTCAGGAGCGGGAGCAGCTGTCCCTCGTCGCGATCGAATCCGGACACCAGCTCACGCTAGTCGATCAGGTTTCTGCAGCGGCCGAATACCTCGAAAATGCGGTACCTCACGCGATCCTCATCGACACACGTCTGCCGCAAAGTGAGACCTTCGGATTATCGGTGAGGGCCCAGTCGGCACACGCGCTCACTCCGGTGCTTGGTCTGGTGGAAGAGGCGACCGACCTGGCGTTCGCCGATACGTTCAGCTGGGGCGGTGACGATGTCGTAGACCTGCGCAGCGAGCGCAGCCTGCTCTCCCGTTTGCGCCGTCTGCCTCATGAACATGCGGTGCCCGCTTCTGCGCACCGGGGAGTGGCGGTCGTCGCCGATCCCGACCGAGACCGGCGACTGGTCCGCGCCCGGGTCCTGAGGAACGCAGGTTACCAGATCCAGTTCGCGGTGAGCGCGGATGAGCTTTCGCAGGGTGTTGAAAACTCGCCGACGCTGATCGTCGTGGACGAGGAATTGGACGGCATCGCAGAATGCATGGAATCCCTGCCCGGCGTTCAGCCCGATGTCACCTTTCTCGTCATGGCGGCTCCCCGCCACCTGGGCCGATTGAATGCACGCTTGAGTACCCGGCACAACGCCGTGGCTGCCGACGGGTTTGCGCCCCCTGAAAACTTGATCTTCCTCGCCAACGAGCTCAGCCGCGGAGGGTCGTCGGACAAACGCTCGAGCAAGCGGCTCTTGTACGGCACCCGGGTCGTATTTCGCGGGGAAGGGCGGGAAGAGGAGGACGTGGGGTACAGCTACAACTTGAGCTCGGCTGGACTTTACGTGCGCACGCTGGCGTTGCCTGACGACAATCGGGTATGGCTCGAGCTGCGACCGCCCCGCAGCGACCGCCTGGTCAGGCTGGAGGGCGAGGTCGTTTGGCGACGGCCTTTCGGCCCGTCTGGGTTTGCAACCGTACCTCCCGGCTTTGGTGTGCGTATCGTCGATGCCACGCAAAGTAACCGGGCAGCGTGGGACGCGGGTTACGTTGCTTTCGCAGCAGCGCTCGAGGCAAGCTGGTCAAAGCCTCCTCGTTAAGCTAATGCTCCTGCCATGACCGTGCGGGAAAGGCTGAAACTAGGGGACCCACGCTTGCGGCAGCGAGCTGCTGTCGTTGCAGCCTTTGAGCTCGAGGAGCCGGCGTTCCTGCAACTGATCACCGATCTGATTGATACCATGCGGGCGGCGCAAGGCGTGGGCATCGCAGCACCCCAGATTGGCGTGCTCAAACAGGTATGTGCGATTGAGGTGAACGGTAACCAGCGCTACCCCACATTTCCAGAGGTGCCGCTTCGCCTTCTGGTCAACCCGACGGTCGTGCCTTTGGTGGAGAGCCACGACTTCCTCACGGAAAACGAAGCCATCTCCATTTACGAAGGGTGCCTTTCCGTTCCGCAACTGAGAGGGCGAGTTACGCGCCCTCGCCGCGTTCGCGTCCGAGCTCTCGACGAGAAGGGGCGCGACATCGACGAGGTTTGGGAGGGACCCCTGGCGGCGATCGTGCAGCATGAACTGGACCACCTGCATGGGATCTTGTTCGTCGACCGAGCGGACTCCACCACGTTGGCCGTGCCCGACGAATACGAGCGGCACGTCGCCGTGGACGAGCGCGTGGTCGATGGCGTCCGAGGCTCGTTATCCAAAGCTCCGCGCGCATCGTAAAACCATCGCCATTTACCGCGCAAGGTGGCAGCGGAAACAGCGGTGGATAAACGATCGCGGCGCGGCCGCCGAGCCACGTCCGTAGACGTTTTATCAAGCGCTGCCGGCGGACCGTGTGCCGAAAAGTCGCGCGTTGGCGGGCGGGGGCGCACGTCGACGTGCTAAGGAGCGGAGCATGGTGGATATCGGCCAGATCATCAACGGGAAGTACCGCGTGATGCGACTGATTGGCGACGGCGGGATGGGGAGTGTGTACGAGGCTCACCACGAACTGCTCGGCGCGCGCGTGGCGCTGAAGTTTTTGCATGCGGAGCTCAGCCAGGAGTTCAACCTCAAGGAGCGTTTTCTGCAAGAAGCGCGTGTCAGTGCCACCATCCATAACCCGCACATCGTGCGCGTCCTCGACGTGGATGTCGCTAACGAAGTGCCCTATCTCGTCATGGATTTGCTCACCGGCGAATCGTTGCAACAACGGCTGTCGAGGGTGAAACGTCTCACCGTCGATCAGACGATGGAGTACGCACAGCAAATTCTGATTGGCTTGGAGGCAGCGCATCTGCGCAACATCGTGCACCGCGATCTGAAGCCGGATAACATCTTCATCACGCGCACGCCCAACGGAGAGCTGCTCAAAATCTTGGATTTTGGAATCGCTAAGCTACGCCAGGAGCAGGGTTACCAACTGATTTTGACGCAGCCCGGCGCGATCATGGGCACGCCCGAATACATGGCGCCTGAACAGGCGTATTCTGCCGACCAGGTTGACGCGCGCAGCGACGTTTACTCCGTGGGCGTCATGCTGTTCGAGATGCTCAGCGGCAAGCGACCCGCAGAAGGGGAGACACCGCAAGAGATCGCACACAAGATCCTAATGGGTGCCGCACTACGGCTGGATCAAGTCGTCGCGGAGCTGCCAGTAGGTTTGGTTAGGGTCGTGCATACGGCCATCGAACCGCGCCCCGAGGACCGCTGGGAAGATGCTACCGCGTTACGAGAAGCTCTCCTGCCGTTTCTGCCGATGACCGCCCCCAGCACACACGGCAGGTCACTCTATACTGCGCCACAAAGCCCGTTCGAGGGCGTCAAGAAGACGCCGCGCATCGACGGCACGCGCCCCGGTGCACCGCCAGCTCACGCGTCGGAGAGAGGCGCCATCAGGCATGCATCGGAGGTGCCGATCGAAGTGGAACGGCGCTCCCCCATCACGGTGACGATTCCGCCGGAGGCCGGCCCGCCCCGCGCCTCAGCCGTGCCCCCTGAGGCGGCCGCTGCCTACAGCGACGGGAGAACCGCAAGTATGGAGGCATGGCCCGAGCCTCGCGCGGTGGCGCCCGCTCCAACGGTAAACATACCGGCGTCGCCCAACGCCGTGCCCGCTCGCGGCAGAACCAGCCTGTCTCGGAGCAAGCGCGGGAAGGGGCGTTGGGCGGTGTGGCTCATCGTGCTACTGGCCTTGGCAGGCGCTGGAGCAGCAAGCGGCATCTATCTCTACAACGAGCGTGACATGCCGGTCCCGCCTCCACTGCCGGCGCGTAAGAGTTTGTCATCACCAACGGCGCTTTCCCCAGGTGCGGGTGGCGAGTCCGGCGGCCCAATCCACCTGCAGCCCTTGGACCCCGAAGCGCTGGAAGACGGGCCAGCTGCCGATCCCGCAGCCCAAGCTGTGCCGCATCCCGCGCCAGCACCAGCGCCCCGCGCGGCACCCCGTGCGGCGCCACAGCCCGCTCCACAAACCCCACCGCAGCCCACACCACCCGCCGCTCAATCCCCGCCTGCGGCGTCCGCTCCTCCGCCACCGGTTTTCACCATTCCGACCTCAATTACGTTGCCGTTCCCCCTTCCCACCGGTATCCCAACCACTTTTCCACCTGTGTTCAACCTGCCCGGACTCACGCCCACGCCGCCTCCTTCATCCCCGTGAGCTCATCGAGAAAAACCAGCCGTTGCGGGACACCAACATCGGTTAGAGCACTCCGGATACTCCGGCGCAACAAAGGTCAACGATGCTGCAGGCTACCGTAGGTCAATCCACGAGATGGAAAAGCACAGAAAGAAACTGACTCAATTCATCGAGTCGATGGGGGTTGAGTACGCCACCGCGTACCCCACGGACACGATAGAGACCCACGCCAAAATCGTCTGGAGGCGCGATGCGCCGGTCGATCTCGGGGTTTTCGAGCGGCAGCCAAAGCTAACCGGCCTGTGTATCGTGGGCGACGACCGCCCTGGTTTCTTGAGCTTCGTTTCAGAAGCCTTCGTGCTGTGTGGGATCGACGTGGTGGATGCGGAAGCGTTTACAAGGGACACTCCTCACGGCAAAGAGGCCGTCGATCTGTTCTGGCTCCGCCGCTTGGACGGCGACACCGAGCGGCCCCTCGATGACTCGGATGTCGAACGCATTCGAACCGCCCTGCGGGCGCTGCTCGACGGCAGTCTGCCGAGCGGAGCCGTCCCTCCTCCGACGTCCCTGCCGGCAGCCAACCGCGTCCGTACTAATACCCGCGTCCGATTCCTGGAAGATTCCAGTGGCGCTCTCGCGACGCTCGAAATCGAAACCGAGAACCGCGCCGGGCTTTTGCTCGCTGTTTCGCGCGCGCTGTTCGCTCAACAAGTACAAGTCGTTCGGTCCGAGGTGCACACCGTGGGTAACCGCGTGATGGACCGCTTCAAAGTCGCAGAACTGGATGGATCGCCGGTGGGCCCGGAGCGCCGGCTGGAGATCCAAGTCGCGGTTTTGAGTGCCGCGGAGCCCGCCAAACGCCTATCCTTTTCCAGCGCACCGCCCGAACGATGAGGCGGAGCACTGGTGCGCACCGGTCGCACCCTTTTTCCCACCACCGCTTGACGCTGGGCACATTCGTCGTAGGTTGACAGAGATGTCTGACGCCCAATCCATTGCTTTGCAGTTGTCCGCGGCCGGAGCCGTCTTCGCAGCTTTCGGCTGGTGGATGCTCGAGCGGGCGCAGTCCTTGGTACCTCAACGTGTGCTAGTGCGCGTTAAGCCAGCGCGCACGCGTCAGCGTACGCGTTGAGTCGAGTTTCCTGTTCGCGATCGCCTAGCCATTGTTAAGATGCAAGGCTGCGCTTTGGCCTACGGCTGCATTGCAGTTGGTTCTTCCGCACGCGCACTGCATCCGGCGTAATCTCCACCAGTTCGTCGGCATCGATGTACTCCATCGCGCCTTCGATCGTGAGCTTGCGCGGAGTCGCGATGATCACGTTTTCGTCCTTTCCGGCGGCGCGGATGTTCGTCAGCTTCTTTTCGCGGACGACGTTGACGTCGAGATCGTTCTCGCGGTTGTGCTCGCCGACAACCATGCCTTCGTATACCTCGGTGCCTGGTGGGATGAAGAGTGTGCCGCGGGGCTGCAGATTGAACAGGGCGTAGGGAGTGGCTTTGCCGGCTCGATCGGCGACGAGCGAGCCGTTGCGGCGCCGCAACGTCGTGGCTCCCTTGGGCTGCCATGAATCAAAAAGGGTGTTGAGCAAACCCTCGCCGCGAGTTTCCGTGAGGAACATTGAGCGAAAGCCGATGAGCCCCCGGGAAGGAATGCGGAACTCGAGGCGCGTTCGCTTCGCTCCCAGCGCGTTCATTTTGGTCATTTGACCGCCGCGCTCGCCCAAGGGTTGAGTCACAGCTCCGACGCAGTCTTCCGGTACGTCAGCGACGACGATTTCATATGGCTCGTGCAGCACACCGTCTATCTCTTTGATCACCACTTCCGGCATTCCGACACAGAACTCGTAGCCCTCCCGACGCATGGTCTCGGCTAAGATCGCCAACATCAGCTCGCCGCGCCCGTAGACGATGAACACGTCGGGCTCCGGAGTTTCTTCCAGCCGCATGGCTATGTTGTGTTCGGCCTCCCGCGTGAGCCGATCGCGGATATGGCGAGAGGTGACGTACTTTCCCACCTTGCCGGCGAACGGAGAGTTGCTCACCAAGAAGCGCATCTTGATCGTGGGCTGTTCAATCTCGATGCGAGGCAGAGCGAGAGGCTGCTCTGGATTGGCGAGGGTATCGCCAATGGCGACATCTGCGATGCCGGACACCGCTACCAGGTCACCCGCATGAGCGGACTCGACCTTCACGCGCTTCATTCCCTCGAACGAGAAGATCGTCCCCACCTTCGACTGCACGACCTTGCTCTCTTTGAGCAACGTGATGGGGTGTCCAGCACGCATGATCCCTTGGTGGATGCGACCGATGGCCAATTTGCCCACGTATTCGTCATGCTCGGTGTTGTGCACGAGAAACTGCAGCGGCTTGGAGAAGTCTCCCCTAGGCGGGGGGACAGTGTCGACGATGACCTTGAACAACGGCTCCAGGCTGGTGCCTAGGTTATCGATGTCCGGCGAAGCGATTCCCTGCTTGCCGATGGCGTAGAGGGTCGGGAAGCTGCTTTGCTCATCGCTAGCTTCGAGATCGCAGAATAGATCGAAAGTTTCGTTGAGGACGTCGTCGGCTCGGGCATCGTGGCGGTCGACTTTGTTGATGCACACGATGATGGGCATGCCCAACGCAAGGGCCTTGCTCAGCACGAAGCGAGTTTGTGGTAGCGGCCCCTCCGCGGCATCGACCAGCAACAGAGCGCCGTCGGCCATTTTGAGCGTGCGCTCAACCTCTCCGCCGAAATCGGCGTGGCCCGGCGTGTCGATGATGTTGATCTTGATGTCGCCGTACCGAACGCTGGCGTTCTTGGCGAGGATCGTGATGCCTCGTTCCCTCTCCAGGTCGTTGCTGTCCATGATCCGGTCGTTGACCGTCTCGTTCGTGCGAAATACGCCCGTTTGGCGCAGCATGGCGTCGACGAGGGTGGTCTTGCCGTGGTCGACGTGGGCGATGATGGCGATATTACGGATCTGGTTTACGACTTCGGACACGCGGCACTCCTTCGGAACGGGTCGCGCCGCTTAGCGCATATTTGTTAGGCGCGATAGCGACAACCGTCGGCGAGTCGCTGTCTTTGCGCACTAGCCACCGTGCTATTCGGGTGGCTCTCTCACGACCCGGGAGGTATGACTATGATCTCGTTCATCCTACTTGGTATTTGATCGTCTATATTCCGGCCGGTCTCGAGCGGGTATTGTGGTGATGCCGGATGCCTTTCAACCTGATGATAAAGTTCGCGCGTCTGGCCCAGTGGCCGTCGTTGACACTCGCCCATCACCTCCAGCCGCCGCTGCGGGGCTGTAGCGATGTCACCCATGCCTGGGTGATGTGGATTTCCGGCTGCATCGTCGCGCTCTGCGCCGCTGCCGGCTGTACCGTGGAGCTGCCACAGCCTGTCGTGACCGATCTCACGGAAGCCCCCGATCCTGCTTCGGACTCGGGCTCGGATCTCACCGCAACCACCCAATCGCACGGCGATACCGATACGCCGAATGATACGGACACGACCGCGCTCGACACCAGCCAAGATTCTGGAGGCGGAAACGAAGACGCACAGGTACCGCCCGTTGACGGATCGGACACGGGGTCGGGGCCGGGTACTGAGCCTAGTGGGCCGATTGACACCGACGCCGGTCCCTGTGGTGCCGGTGAGACATTGTGCGGTGCGACATGCGTGCCGGTGGGCGAGTGCGAGTGCGGCGCTCCGTGCACGTTACCCAACGCGACGGCCGAGTGCAGGGCGGGGGAATGTGTCGTCGTTGCGTGTGAGACCGGTTTCGTCGATTGTGACGGGGAGGCGGACAACGGCTGTGAGGTTTTGTTTAGCTCGGACGAGGAGGTGCCCCAGCCGGTGCAGGTGCCGCTACTTTCGTTCCAGATGTCGGTTGCGGAGATGTCCCAGCGCGATTGGGAGGGGATCCGCCGCTTCCCGCTCGAGGAAATCTGCTCATCGTGCGAGCGCAATAGCCGTCCCCCGGGAGTTCCCGCCATCGAACCCGCGAGCAATCGAGACATTCTACCGGCCTCAACTGACTTCCGGGCGACGGCTGCCGTGGCTTGGAACATCGCAGGTATTTGGCTGAATGTCGTCATTCAAGACGATACGTTCATCGGTGCTGAGGACTTTCAGTGGAGCGATGACGACCCCGCGGACGCTCGCTTGTTCGACAACTTCATGATCGTTTGGGACAACGAAGCGGGGGAGTCGTCTGCAGGTTCCGGTTCCGACCGTGTCCTCTTTGTAGGTGTCGATGGAACGCTGAAGGATTGGCGAGAACAGTCGCTGCCTGGAGTTACCGTATCCGTTCAACCACAGGCCCAGTGTCGCGTCTTGAACTTGCGCATGAGTGGGGACTACCTCGTTGGCAGTGGGGGCAGTGAACCCATCGATTTTTCTGTAGGGAACGAACATGGTCTGGCTTTCGCCTACAACGACTTTGACTGGACGTCTCCAGCGATGGACAGCGTTGCCCGACAGAGCCTCGTATTTGGGCTGCCGATGCAGCTCTCGCCGGGCGACTATTTCGAAGGCGACCGCACTCTGCCCCAAATCGAATTGGTCAGCGAATGAGGGAGACGCCGCAGGCGCTGCCAAACCGGGCCGGTGTCGGACTAACGGTGGGTGGGTGTCGGTGCGCACGCTGTCATGAGGTCCTGCGCCGCGGTGCTGGAACTAGTTGCTCTTGATACTCGCCCAGTGCCGACGCTAGCCATCGAGCCGCAAACGGTTGCTCGATGAATGTAATGGACATCGCGGCACCGACGGATATTGTCCGCACCCGGCAACCTGGGGCCGGCTCCGGGCGCAGCTGCCCAAACGAGGACACATGAAGGTTGGTATACCCAAAGAAACGCATCCCGGTGAGCGTCGCGTCGCGGGCACTCCCGACACGGTGATCAAACTACGTAAGTTGGGCTTCGAAGTATTGGTCGAATCTCATGCCGGTCTGGCGGCGGCCTTCACCGACGAGGCCTACGCTGCCGTGGGAGCCGGCATCGTGGCCTCAGCCGACTCGGTATGGAGTGCTGCGGATGTGGTGCTGAAGGTGCGCCCGGTAGAACAAGCCGAGATCGCACGCGTTCGGCCCGGACAGGTTGTGGTCAGTTTCGTTTGGCCTGCCAAGAACGAGGCTTTGATACAGCAACTCTCTGCCCGGAAGGCGACGTTGCTTGCGATGGACCAAATCCCACGCATCAGCCGGGCGCAGAAGATGGACGCGCTGAGCTCCATGGCGAACATCGCCGGGTATCGTGCGGTGATTGAGGCCGCAAGTTTCTTTGGTCGTTTCTTTACCGGTCAGGTTACCGCTGCTGGCAAAGTGCCGCCAGCCAAGGTGCTCGTAATAGGTGCCGGCGTGGCTGGCTTGGCGGCAATAGGTACGGCTCGTGGTTTGGGTGCAATCGTGCGCGCGTTCGACACGCGGCCGGCAGTCAAGGAGCAAGTGCAGAGTATGGGTGCCGAGTTTCTCGAGCTCGAGTTCGAAGAGGACGGCACGGGAGCCGGCGGTTACGCTAAGCCGATGAGTGAGGAGTTCATCCGAGCGGAGATGGCGCTCTTCAGGCAACAGGCGCAGGAGGTGGACATCATCATTACCACTGCCCTCATTCCGGGTCGTCCCGCACCTGTTCTTTTGCCGCGCGAAATCGTCGAGTCGATGAAGCCGGGCTCCGTCATCGTCGACCTAGCCGCTGAGGCCGGCGGCAATTGTGAATTGACTGTACCGGAGCAAGTCGTGCATCACAGTGGAGTGACGATCATCGGGTACGTCGACTTACCTAGCCGCTTGGCACCGACGGCTAGCCAACTGTATGGTACGAATCTGACGCACTTGTTGACGGATCTAGGCGGAGCTGAGAACTTCCACATCAGTCACGAAGACGAAGTCGTACGCGGGGCGCTCGTGCTCGAGCGCGGGGAGTTGCGATGGCCGCCACCCAAAGTAGCGGAGATCGTGGCGCCTCCTCCATCAGTCGAGAAGGCAGCCCCGCCGACGGCCCACATGCACAAGCAGGGACGCAAGGGTCAGGGGTGGTGGGTCCTGGGCGCGGCGACGCTGTTGCTGTTACTGATCGGTGCCAAGGCGCCGCCGGAGTTTCTCGGTCACTTTACCGTGTTCGTGTTAGCTTGTTTCGTTGGGTGGCAGGTCGTTTGGAATGTAACCCCTGCGTTGCACACCCCGCTGATGAGCGTGACCAACGCTATTAGCGGCATCATTCTCATCGGCGGCATGTTGCAAATTTCTGGACCGCTGAACGCTCCGGTAACGCTGCTGGCGGCAATAGCGGTGCTCGTGGCAACCATCAACGTGTCCGGGGGTTTTCTGGTGACGCAGCGCATGCTGCGCATGTTTCAGCGCTGACCGCGGGGCCATAGGTAGCATAGCGTCGCTAACTAAAGGCACTGCTGGAGGATATCATGTCGAGTGGTTTGGTAACGGTTGCGTATCTGGCGGCCGGTGTGCTGTTCATCTTGAGTTTGGGAGGCTTGAGCAATCAAGAAACGGCCCGCCGCGGGAACTTGTTGGGCATGGTCGGCATGCTTCTGGCTGTCGTGGCCACCGCTGCAAGTGAGCTGGTCACCGGGTATCCGATGTTGGCTGGTGCCCTAGTCGTAGGAGGCATCATTGGCGCCGTATTGGCGGCGAGGGTCGAAATGACCGACATGCCTCAGCTGGTGGCCATTCTTCATAGCTTCGTTGGTTTGGCGGCCGTCCTCGTAGGTTTTGCCACCTATCTAGACGCAGCGGAGCACGCATCGAGCGCGGCCGCCGTCATCCACGACATCGAGATCTTCATTGGCGTCTTCATTGGTGCGTTGACCTTCACCGGCTCACTCATCGCATTTGGTAAACTCCAGGGAGTCGTGGGTAGTAAGCCCCTGATGTTGCCGGGTAGGCATGCCTTGAACCTGGTCACCGTTGGTATTTGCTTATACCTCGGCATCCAGTTCGTCGGCTCCGGCGACGAGGGAATGATCCCACTGCTGGCCATGACCGCCTTGGCATCGTTGCTCGGCGTGCACATGGTTATGGCGATCGGCGGTGCAGATATGCCCGTGGTCGTTTCGATGCTCAACAGTTACTCCGGCTGGGCTGCGGCTGCTGCTGGTTTCATGCTGAGCAACGATCTGCTCATCATCACCGGCGCACTCGTCGGTAGCAGTGGCGCGATCCTGAGCTATATAATGTGTAAAGCCATGAACCGCTCTTTCGTCAGTGTCATACTGGGTGGCTTCGGCGAAGGGAGCGGGAGCGGGACCACGAGCCAGCAGATAGAGGGAGAGGTGACTGCTGTAGATGTTGGTGAGACGGTGCGCTTGATGCTCGATGCCAAGAACATCGTCATCGTACCAGGTTATGGTATGGCAGTTGCCCAAGCGCAGCATCCCTTGTTCGAGGTGACGACCTTGTTACGGAGACGAGGGAAGAACGTGCGCTTTGCAATACATCCTGTCGCCGGGAGGTTACCTGGTCATATGAATGTGCTTCTGGCAGAAGCGAAGGTTCCGTACGATATTGTGCTCGAAATGGAGGAGATAAACCACGATCTCCCCGACACGCAATTGGTGCTCGTCATAGGTGCCAACGACATCGTCAATCCTGCGGCACTCGAGGACCCGTCGAGCCCTATTTACGGGATGCCGGTGTTGGAGGTGTGGAAGGCAGAAACTACCATCGTCATGAAGCGAGGCATGGCGTCCGGGTATGCTGGGATCGACAACCCGTTGTTTTACAAGGACAACACCCAAATGCTGTTCGGCGATGCGAAGAACAACGTGGACGCTCTTTTGAGCGAGCTACGGAGCCGCACACAAGCCATAGCTGCCGAATAGTCCGGACGGAGCCGTGAGAGGCTCGGGTCGAGTAGTCCATTTTCGATGGGGAATCGGCGACGTAACGGCGAGCGCGTCGAGAGGCGCGGGCGACCGACTACCGGTACCTGTGCGTTCCGAAGATCGCACTGCCCAGGCGGGCGCCCCAGGCGGCGCCTTTTACTCCTGGTGTCTCCGCGCCCATCGACGTCAACGAGAGGAGCTCACCTGCAACATGCCGCTCCTGAAGGAATCAACCGCGGCTCCAGGCCTTGGGCGTAGCCGGCGCGGCCAGAATGCCTATGCTCGTCGACATCGATCATGATTTCCGCTCCACTTTCAGTTGGTCGCGCCCGCTGGGCGAAGTTGAACTCTGTATGGCAGTTGAGCTTGGGGTTAGCCCTGGCGGCGTGCGGCAGCGGTGACCCTGATCACGGCGACCCCGAAGATCAGGTCATGACGCCTGTGGAGCCGACGAGTGGTGGACCCGTAGCCATTTCGCCCGAGCCGGGGGGAATGGCGCCTGGTGGCGTGACGCCACTCTCTTCCAATCCTGACGGCGTCGGCGTGTCACCGACGGGTATGGTCGAACCAACGACCACTGGGGTGCCCCCAGTGGTCACCCCGACGGGGCAACCAAGCATGCCGGGGGTAAACCCTGACACGACGGTGCAGCCAACGCCGGTAGTACCCGATCCAGTAGCGCCCGGAAACGTCGAGCCGAGTCCTGTCGAGCCTGGACCCGCGATCACCCCTGATCCGGTGGAGCCTACGATCGACCCGACTCCAGTCAGTCCCGACCCTGTTACTCCTGATCCCAACACGGGCAACGGTGGCTTTTCTGTACAAGATGGCAAGCTCATCGACGTCAATGGAAACCCGTTTTTGATGCGCGGCGTTAATGACCCCTATGCCTGGTACAGTGATGGGGCCCAGGAGCGGATGGCCGACATAGCCAGTGTCGGCGCCAATGCGGTACGTGTCGTGCTATCGTCAGGCCAACAGTGGAGTCGGACGAGTGGGGCTGAGCTTCAGAACATCATCTCCTGGACGAAGGCGAACAAGCTGGTCGCAGTCCTCGAAGTGCACGACGCCACGGGCTTCAACGACAAAGACGATTTCGGCTCATCTCATAGCCCTGATGTTGCACTGGAGTACTGGAAGAGCAGCGACGTGCGTGCGGCGATCGACGGCCAGGAGGCGTACGTAATCGTCAACATAGCCAACGAGCCTTTTGGCAACGAACCCGCCGATGCATCCCAATGGGAGTCGTGGCACGCGGCTGCGGTGAGCGATTTGCGCGCGGCTGGGCTGAAGCACACGTTGATGGTCGATGCCGCCAACTGGGGGCAAGACTGGGAAGAAAAAATGCTGACGGGGGCACCCACCATCTTCGCTGCCGATCCCGACGGGAACACCATTTTCTCCATCCACATGTACGAAGTTTACAGCTCCGCCGACAAAGTGTGGTCGTACATGGAGACGTTTTTGGGCCACGGCCTACACCTCGTCGTCGGTGAATTTGCGGCCAATCATGGCAGCAAGGGCGAGGTTGCCGAGGACGCCGTCATGGAGGCCGCTCAGGAATACGGCGTCGGGTATCTCGGGTGGTCGTGGAGTGGCAATACGACCACCGACGATCTGGACCAGCTCGACATTACCGCCATGTTCAACGTCGGTAGCTTGACGCCGTGGGGGGACCGTTTAGTAAACGGTGCCAACGGCCTGCGTGAGACTGCGCAGGTATGTACGTGCTTCAACTGACGGGGTAGTGCGCGCTCGCCGTCGCATGGGTTGTGACGGCTGCTCGGTAGTCACGAGAATGTGAAGAGGCCTGCGACGACGCTCGTCGCCGTACCTCCATACGCGGTGCCTTCCCCGGGGAGGCTAAGTCCGTCGCCGAGGTCCCCCCGAGCGACGAGAAGGAGCCGGCGGTGTCCGCGTCAGGTTCGGCGCCCCCGGCATGGTGGCGTCTGCACGCAACGTAGCGGAGGACCCGCAGCGGTTACCCGCGGCCCAAGTCGTGTCTGCACCATAGTCATTACCGTCGCGGTGGAAGAGGCATCCGGCTGCTCCGGGGACCCCGTGGCCATGGTCCGCCAACGAGACGTCCGACGCTCCCGT
>CAZNZA010000004.1:22278-51421 GCA_964577325.1 uncultured Polyangiaceae bacterium | reverse complement strand
CTGCTCCGGGGACCCCGTGGCCATGGTCCGCCAACGAGACGTCCGACGCTCCCGTAGGTGAAGTTGCATCGACCTCGCCAAATTCCCCGAAGGTGAGCCGTTCTGAATGACAATTGCATAGCAACAAGTCTGCACAGACCGGCAGCGGGTGACCGAGGACGAAAAGTCGAGCGCAGCATCCCAAATGTGTACTGTGGGCCGCGTCCCCTCTCAGTAAAGTGCCCGATGAAATGGTCATCGCCGCAGATTCGGCGCTAGACATGCACATCTGGCTGGCTTGAAATGGGGTGACGCTGCGCGAGGTGACGATGGTTGACGACGAGCACAGCGCTAATTCGACAGACTCGGACCCGCAACCGACCCGGGCGAACGCGTACGTCGGCCAGATACTGGGCGACCGCTATCGCGTCGTGCGTCCCCTGGGAGCTGGCGGGATGGGCATGGTATTGCTCGCTCGTCACACGATCTTGAAGAAGCTGGTAGCGATCAAGGTGATCGATTGCTCTCAGATTACCGGTGCCGACGCCGCTAGCCGTCTCTTCCGCGAGGCCCAGGCGGCCGCGGCAACGGGTCATCCGAACATCATCGACGTCATCGACGTCGGAGTCTCCACGTTGGGTGACCCTTACTTGGTCATGGAGTACTTGGACGGGGAGGATCTGAGTTCGATTGTGGCGCGCGAAGGGCCTATGGCCGTGGCCGGGGCGTGTGCCGTGTTGGAACCAGTCCTGTTGGCTTTGGCCGCGGCACATGAGCACGGCATCGTGCATCGCGATGTCAAACCCCAAAATATTTTCGTTGCGCGCAAGGCTGGCGGTGAGTTTCAGGTAAAACTGATCGACTTCGGCGTAGCCAAGGTGACGACACCAGGGTTGAGTCCTTTGACTCGTTCAGGACAAGTATTGGGTACACCCTCCTTCATGTCCCCGGAGCAGGCGAAGGGAGCCGAGGTAGACACGCGTAGTGATATCTACTCAGTGGGTGTTATTTTACACCATTTACTCACTGGAAAAACCCCCTATGGCGAAGCCAACTATCACGCGCTGCTTCACCGCATCGCTACGGGTGAACCCACTCTCGCCACGGATGATCTCGACCCCTATCTGGGCTCTGTCATCCGGCACTGCATGGAGCGAGAACCTGCCGCACGACCGCAAACGGCTGCGGACTTGCTGAAGGCCCTCGAGCGCGTCAGCGAGTGGGCGGAACGCGGAAGCGCGCTGCGCGCCATCGGTAAACGACTCTTGCTGCCGCCCGTGACGCCCCTCGAGTTCGAGGAGGACCGGCCTTCGCAGTTGGTGTCGAGTTCTGCACCTGCTGGGTTCATCCGTTCGATTGCGCCGGAGGCGATCGCTAGTCGTTCCCCGGGCCTGGGCCTGGAGGCGACCATGGCTACCCCCGGCGCAAGCGCGGCGCCGCCTCCTTCAAATGTCGATCGCCGTGCAAACTGGAGCGCCATTGGCATGGTCGCGGTGGTCTCGGTAAGCGTCGGGTTGTGGTACGGGGTGCATCTGGTTCGAGGCGCCGAGCCGCATCGCTCCCAACCCGCACCGCTGACGGTTGCGGCCCCCGCGCCGCTGGCTACACCAGGCGAAACACCTGAGCTAGAACCGCTAGCGGTCGCCCCCGATGCGACAGAGACCGTAGAGATCCGCGTGGAAGGCATACCCGCGGAGGCATCCATCACCGTGGAGGGCCAACCCGTCCTCGCTAATCCCTTCCGCGTCAATTACTCAAAGAAGCCGGTCACCATCCGTGCCGAACGCAGCGGATATGTGCCCACCCAAGCGCAGATCGTGCCTGATCGAGACCGCGTCGTTCACGCGCGGCTGACTCCACGCAAAGAGCCCACCTCCCGGCCACAGACGCTGACCCCCGCCTCCGCGAGCGGCGAGGAGCTACAACCGGCGCCGACGATGGGCAGGTCCGGCCGTGATAGTCACTACTACGAGCAGTTCGAGTAGCAGTGCCGATAGACCATTCCACTTTTTCAGACCAGCCGCAGCATTGCGGTCAGCCTTTCGCTCGTCGGCGAGCGGCAGTCACCCGGCCGGGAGCTTGCGCCATTCCCGCATCGTGGCTCTATCCGAGCCCGCCGTTCATAGGTACATGGGCAGTGCCATGCACCGGTTCGCTGCGCCCGTTGGCTTAGTATGCTTCGCGCTGTCCAGCACGGCGAGCATGCGCATCGCTTGCGCTAACGACGCACCACGAGGTCCCTCGAGCCAGGCACCCAAGCCAATGCCGAGCGAGCTGCCGTCTGATGAGGATCGAGCGCAAGCGGAGCGCTATTTCAAGGCGGGGTTGTCGCTGCACAAACTCGATGACTTCGACGCGGCTGCCGTGGCCTACGAAGCTTCCTTGAAGCTGATGCCGACCAAGAGTGCCCTCTTCAACCTGGCCAACTGTCAACGCGCGTTGCACCAGTATGTGGAAGCTCTCGACACACTGGAGAGACTGCAAGCCTTGTTCGGTGAGCAACTGGCGGAACCCATGGCGTCCAAGGCGCGGGCTCAAATGCAGGAGCTACGCAACTTGACGGCGACCCTTCTGGTCGAGACCCAACCGCCTGGTGCTATGGTGTACGTCGACGGCGCATCGATTGGTGAGACACCTTTGGCGGCGCCGCTGCGTCTAAAGCTTGGGCGACACCTCGTCGAGGTCTCATTGGAAGGTTACGAACCACAGACGGCTTCGGTACGTCTACTCCCGCGCGCAAGCTTGACGGAGCGCTTCGTATTGGTCCCCCTTGCGGAACAGGTCGCGGTGCCCACGGATTCCAAAGTTCGTGACGCCGCGGCACCTAAGGTCGAGTCACTCGACGTTCGCGTCCTCGCTGCCGAAGCTCCCGACGATCCGCTTCGACCTTGGGGATGGGCTGGAGTCGCGGCGGGAGCAGCATCAGTCGCACTGGGGGGCGTGTTCGGGCTACGGGCGCTTTCACTGGATGAGGAGTTGAGCGCCGCATGCTCACAAGGCGTCTGTCCTCAGGACCACGCGGCGGACATAGAGCGTCTCGAACGATTGTCAGCCACAGCAGACACTTTGATTGGCGTCGGGGCAGTTTTTGCTTTCGCAGGCGCGGCTCTCCTGCTGTGGCCGACCGAGTCGAAACCGACAACACCGCAGGTGGGGCTTCTGACTACGCCAACGTTCGTGGGTGTAGCTACGGGCGGCGCATGGTGAGACGTCGCATGACAGCATGTATCGCGGCAGTCTGCGGCTCGGCGTGTCAGGCGCTGGTGGGTGATTATGAGGTTGCACCACTCATCGACGCTGCAACCTTGTGTGCTGTGGAGAAACAGCAATTCTTGCTGAAACTCGACCTCGATTCTGAGGTTCAGCTCGAGTCGCTGGATGAGTATTACATCGCGGCCAATCCAAGCTTGGTAGAGCATCTCACCGGTGTCGCACAGGACTATCTGAGTGAAACGGACCGGCGGGGCGTAACGTATGTCTTGGGTGATGCAGGTATCGGCAAGTCTTACGTCATGCGCAACGCATTCGACGAATTTGGAGACCACAAGTGCACGATAGAGTTGCGGCCAGCTGCACCAGAGACGCGGCCCGATTTAGTCACGAGTGATGGAGTAGTGTTGAACGAGTTGCGCGCGTTCCCGCAAAGCAAGTCCTTCGACTTGGAATCCCTTTTGGAGGAGCAGTGCGTACGCGACGGAGCACTCCAGCCGCTCGTTTTCTTGGACGGCATTGACGAAATCCACGACGACAGCGCGGGCGCACTACTGCAGGCCGTGAATGAGCTGGTGCTCGAGGCAAAGCGCCCGTTCTTGCAGGTGGTCGTTGCCGGTCGTCCAGAAGGCTTTCGCCCGTGGCTGTCCAACCCTGCGCGCACTGAACGGGACCGAGCCATAGTCACGCAGTTCCACCTTGAAGCGCCTCGCTATACCACACGCGGCGATCTGGAGTTTCGCCTTCGAGGTTACCTGGAGTACGCCGGAGAGCTGCAAGATATCGAAGCGAACGGACGGCTCGACGTGCACCTCGACAGTTTGGTGGAGGTATTGAATCGACACGAATTTCTCACGTACTCTCTGGGTAACTTGGCGCTTGGCAACTTCGCCATTCAGCACGCAAAGCCTGGAGCGAACGAGACAGAGCTTCAGATCAAGGCAGGTATCTTCGACGATTGGCTGGGGCGGAACGCCGAAACGCACAACAGGCCCGGAAGCGGATCTGAATGGGACGGGCCTTATAGACGGCTGCTTCAGGATATTGCCGCGCGCTACGCAAACGTCACGAATGAGGGTGAATTCACGGTCGCGGCCCAAGACGCGATTGAGGTGCTTGATGATGACGGGATGAGCGTCGGCGAGGTGCGCGTCAGGGACGCGCTCCTGCACAGCGGGGTGGCCTATCTCATGTCTCCCTCGTCGGCAACCACCCGCTTCCGCTTTTCTCCGTTCTGGTTGCACGGCTTCCTTTTAGAGAGTTACAACGAACGTTTGGGCGCCACGTATCGCGGATGCTCAACTGCACCGTGAGGTGGCTGAGAGGCGCGGCCACGGCCGCGGCAGCGCCGCTATTCACGGCGCCTTGACGAAGCGAAGCGTCATGCGATCGCTTTCACCAATCGATACGTACTTGTACTTATCTTGCTCACCGCCAGCTAGCGATGGGGGCAGACTCCAAACGCCATGGGGATGATCTTTGGTGTCGTTCGGGTTGGCGTTGATGTCCGAACTCGACACGAGACGAAACCCCGCCTTCGACACCTGCTCGATGACGTACGGTTCCGGTAGGTAGCCCTTCTTGCTCGCTTCCGACACGGGCGCGTCTGGCGCGGCTCGGTGCTGAACGACGGCTAACGTGCCGCCCACCTTCAGCACACGGTTGAATTCTTTCAGGGTGGCGTCCAAGTTACCGTTGTTCAAGATGCCGTGCAGGCCACGCACGATGAGCACGACGTCGAGCTGCTCGTCTTTGAGCGCTAGGCGAGGAGAGTTGGCATCGAAGAGCAACGGCTGCACCTTCGAATACACTTCCGGCAGGCCCTCCAAGAAGAGCTGGGTGCGCTTCGCGTACAGGGTCGCTCTGGAATCTGCGGGTCCAGCCGGATCCGCCGTCGTGACATACAGCTGCCCGTCCGCGTGTAGCAGGGGCGCCAGCAGCTCCGTATACCAACCCCCACCGGGCCCGTACTCGAGTACTGCATGGTAGGGCTCGATACCGAAAAATTCCAGGGTCTCTCGCGGATGACGCTGCGCATCCCGCTGAGCGCTACCTGGCCGGCGGTGCGCGCTCTGGAGGATCTTGGGGAGAGCGGCAAAGGTCGAGGGCTTGGAGGATTGCGTCAATGCCAACGCTTCAGCGCGTAGTGGCTTCGTGAGACGCTTCTGTTCCTCTTCGTGGCTGCGCGTCAATTCTTCATAGTCTCGCTGAAGCTTCTCCCGATCGCGCTCTGCCTGCAGAGCAGCAACTTGGCCGCTCAGGTCGTCGCTAGTAGGAGCGGGGGTGGCGGTCGGAGTCGGCGCTGGCGCCACCGGCGCGAGCGGAGGCGACGCTTCGCCGGAGCCCCCACATCCCACCAACAAAGACAAAACCACGGCCGCACAACTGACTTTAAGCATCATCCCATGACGTTATCAGCTGCGCTGGGGCCCAGGGAAGCCCCGTCGGCTCCTTGGGGCCCGCGGGCCCTACGCCTGAGCGACCACACCGGAGATGGGATAGAAGGGCGTCGGTGTGGGCAGTTGCAGGTCCGAGCGATTGTGAAATTCGCCTCGGATTTCGTTCATGAGAAGTTCGACCGCTGAAAGTGCTGCCGACGGGGGGGTCGAGGCGGGAGCCAAAGCGTCACGCTCCAGCGTCTTACGGGCTAAGCGCTGATCCGCCGCCGGGCTGACTGCAGGCGACAAACCTACTGCTGCTGCGCCCTCAGCTCGAAGCACGCCTGCCAGCTTCGCCATACGGCGTTTGAGGGGCCCTTCATAGGGGCCTTGCGAGGCTGCTGTGGCAATCAAGCAGGCAAGGCCTACCGCTTGGTGACTCAGGAAGAAAGAAACCAAATCCAAAGTGACATCGACGACATGGCAAGGTAACGCAGGACGCATCAACAGATGCACGAACCTATGGATGGTATCCATGTTCGGCCCATCGCGAAGCATGGTTGCTTTGGTATCTTCCATTGCCGCGTAGGTGGCGAGTCGGGTGCTCACCCACGTATGGTCGTGATGCGGATGAGTTAACATTGACGGTGTGAATCGTGTAGCATTGCGTTCGTCGGACACTTTGCGACCAACGACGAACAGCGTCAGCGTGCTCACTACCCGTTCCACTGCAAAGCCACTCCGACGCATGAGGGCCACCAGAGTCGATTCACTCCACGCGTGAAGGTGAGCTGGCCGCAACAAATGCGCATGCAACGGGCCGTTCGGGTGATACAGATTGGGAACTTCTACGAGGACGCGGCCGCCAACTTTGAGGCTGTTCCAGCAGTGGGTGAGCCAAGCGTGGGGGCTTGGAACCCGCTGCAGAAAGTGAAAGGCTTGAACGTGATCCAAGTCCGCCGTCGTCCACTGCGGTTGATCCAATGGCGTCGGCTCGACGGCAATGCCTAGTTCTTTGGCCGCATCACGTGCCTCCGAGCAAGGATCTGCTCCAAACACGTGCACCCCGAGGAGCTCACGTTGATGAAGCAGACTGCGCCCATCGGTACAACCAAGCTCGAGCACACGGTCCTCTGGCTGCATGTAACACAGCGTCATCGCATTGCTGGCGCGACTGGCGTAAAGCTTTTGCTTTACTGCCTCGAACTGAGGATCCGAGCTGTCCAGGAGCCCAGGCTGCATCGGGAGCTGCAACTGATGAGCGCGCAAGGCGTACTCTTCATCGTAAGCGTGGGAAAGCTCTGCCACAGAGGGTGGAGCGGCTTGATAGACGGTACCGCATCCGACGCAACTCTGTGCTTGAACCTCCGCCCCACCAGCGTCAACGATGAGCGTTCCGTCACTCTGGCCGCACAAGGGGCAACGAAACTTTGCAGTTGGTTCCAGAGACGCGGGCTTCGGCATGCTCCCGCTGGTGCAAGGGATACGCCAAGAGTTTCGAAGGGCTTGCTAGGCACTACACGGGCCATGCCCACGGCTATTGCGCGCCAGTTGGCGCGTAAGCAGGTGCTCGGCGGCAACGAATGAGTCAGCCGTTTGACGGCGTAAAGCGGACTTTTTGTCGCTCAGGCAGGGCGCCGGAGCAGCGACTTGGACGCGTTTACGATGAGCAACAGAGCCGCCCCCACGAGGGCACCGTACAGGCCGGTCAGGGTGGTAAGCACCAGCCCTTCGAACGGTCCAGCATGATGGGCGAGCGTTTCCAACCAATGATGAACGACAGCCACGCCGTGCGCCAGAATGTCTCCGCCGACCAGGAACATGGCCACCGTTCCCGCTATGCCTAACGCCTTCATCAGGTAGGGTGCCGTTCTCACGAGACCTCGCCCAAACGTCCGAGCATTGGCGTTCGGGCGTTGGCTCAAGTACAGCCCAGCGTCGTCCAACTTGACGATACCGGCGACCAACCCGTAAACGCCCACGGTGATACAAAGGGAGATGGTTACCAACACCAGCACCTGGGTGAGCAATGGTTCTGCCGCCACGGTTCCGAGCGCAATGACCATGATCTCAGCCGACAAGATGAAGTCCGTGCGTACTGCACCGCGGATCTTGTCTCTTTCCAAGGCCACCACGTCGACATCTTCGTCAATCAGGGCCTGCAGCTTTACGGCTCGCTCGGCGCTGTCCTGATGACTACGATGTAGTAACTTGTGCGCTACTTTTTCAAACCCTTCGAAACACAAAAACGCGCCGCCACACATCAACAGTGGCGTTACTAGCCAGGGCGTGAAGCGGCTTATGGCAAGAGCGGCCGGGACCAAAATGGCTTTGTTCACCAAAGACCCCTTGGCGACCGCCCATACGACCGGCAGCTCCCGCTCTGCACTCACACCCGTTACCTGTTCGGCGTTGAGGGCGAGGTCATCACCCAACACACCGGCGGTCTTCTTAGTCGCGATCTTGGTTAACACTGCCACGTCGTCGAGCAGCGTCGCGATATCATCGATCAGTGTCAGCAGACTGGTGCCAGCCATGATGGCCGAAACCATAGCGGCAGTACGCGAGACAGGCGAAGCAAATACTCGCGGCGGCTGCGAGAGCGAGGGGCCGGGACTTCAACGCACCGGTGCAGGCGCGGGACGGAAGCAACCGATGTTGGTTTCGACGCGGAAGCTAGACACGTGCGTGTGCCGTTCGGCGTGAAAGACGTCCATCCGGTACGAACCGTTGGGGCTGATCCCCAAACGGTCGGCGCTAGCGTCGAAGTCGATGACTCCCTCCGCCGGATTGTGCATGCTACCCAGGTCGAGGGCGAGCTTGTTGTTGACGAAGATCCAGAGGTCGTCGTCACCGCGAAACCTGAAGGTTTGGCCTTTCACATACGTGAACACGAGGTGGATCTCCGTCGTGAACAAGTAGTTGCGGCCTTGTCCGTTCTGCGGCGTTGCGCCGAAACCTTCGTCCGCGCTCAAGGGGAAAAATTCGTCACTTTCGAACACGAACAAGCCACTGCCAGCAGGCCGCTCCGTCAATATCAACGTCTTGTTGAACTCGATGTTGACCCCGTCGCTAGTGCGATACCACTGGTCGAAACTTTCCCGGCTATCGATAGCCTTTTCTTCAGGTAACCAGTCGGGGTTACATTGTGTGGGATCATCGGCGGCCCATGGACATCCGATCGAGCTTCTAAACACTGGCTTGCCGTCGGGGCCCAGCTCTGGCTCGACCAGGCCGAGGCGCACTTCGTCGCCCGCAAACGCCCCCTCGAAGTCGACGTGGCTTTCTTTGAAGTCTCTGTACGTCACCTCGAGGACGTTGTCGCAGTCGCCGAGGTCCGCGCCCGGTCGAGGTGACGTGTCGGGCCCAACCGCAGGGATCGGCGGGCCATCGATGATGATGGGATCATCTCCGGGCAGACTCGTGTGGGGGCTCATGTCCCCTGGCTGCGAGGTTAGGCCGGGGCCTAGCTGTGACGGACCCTTTGTGTCACCGGCTGAAGAGCAGGCGCACGTGCAGAGCAAGGCGAAGATGGGCAGTCTGTTCGGCACGCGGCGCAAGGTATCACGTCTGCGTGCTTGCTTCAGCCCCGCAGGACTGACGGACCACAAAAAAAAGAGCAGGGGACGCGCCATTGACGCGTCCCCTGCTCACTGTTTAACCAGTGATTCACTGAGCGGGGCTGGGTGCTCCCTTTCCGCGACCCTTGAAACCTCCGCCTTTGCCTCGGAAGTGCATCTCGTCCTGGGTCACGACCCCGTCGCCGTTCTTGTCGAGCTTTGAGAAGTGGCGTGCTGCAGCCGCTTGCGCCTCAGCAACATCCACCTTGCCGTCAGCATTGGTGTCGGCCCCGCGCAGCATGCCCTTGCCCTTCTTTCCGTGGCCTTTAGCTTGTCGCGCGGCGTTGAACTCATCCATGCTCAACGCGCCATCGCCATTGGCGTCGATACCCTTGAACCGCGCGTCCGGCATCTTAGGCACCTCTTCCCGCGTCACGGAACCATCGCCGTTCTTATCCAGCTTGGCGAAACGCTTGGCAAGACGCTCAGCCTTGACGGCGGGATCGTGGGACTTGCCGTGCGCTTGGCGCTTAGCGCTCTTCCCACGCTTCGCGCTTAGCTCTTCCTGAGTTAACGACCCGTTGCCGTCCGTATCCAACTTGTTGAACAGCTCGTCAGGCATGCGGGGCATTTCGTCCTTGCTCAGCGCGCCGTCGCCGTTGGTGTCTTTTTTTGCAAACCCGGCGGCCTTCTTCTCTGCCCATTTGGCTTCGAAGTGCGCTTTGAGCTCCTCCGGTGACGCGGCGCCATCACCGTTGGTGTCGGCTGCCTGGATACGTGCTGCCGCCGCTGCCTGCACCTCACTTTGGGTGAGTTGGCCATCACCATTGGTGTCCACGTGGGCCCATGCGCCTGGGCCCGCCATAGCAACGCCCGTCAAGGCCGAGAGAGCAAAAGAGGAGATGAGAATGGTTCTGATTTTCATGATTGTTGGCTCCGTATGTTTTCTGCGGACCCTTGTTGGCCGCGGTCAGGGGGTTCAACGCAGCGATCGGCTCATCCCGTCGGAGAAAACGCACCCGCCCCGTCAATCAATTCTAAGCTGTCGATATCATACGATTCATGCTTACCTACCCTCCCGCCCGGGCTGCAAAAGGACGATGAACGGAGCACCATGCACTTAAACAAAGCGCTTGCCATCGCAGCCTCGACCAGCAGTATCGCCGCGGTAGCGTGCGCTACTTCGGCTAGCCCCAAGCCTTTTGCCAATTCGCTACCAGACACGGCTGACGTGTATCTGTATGGCTCCCCGCACTCGCTAGCGCCTGAACGAGCCGCCCCACCCGCTCCTGGTTCCGCTGTTGCGAAAAAAGCGCAAGGTCCCTCTGCCAACGCTCAAACGGCGGCGGGAACCGGCCGACAGCGTCGCGAGGCGTCGGCCGCCGCCAACGATGAAGAGGACGCGAAAAGCGGAAAGGAAACAATTGTCAACATCGCCGGCGAGTACCGCGGCACGGACTGGGTGACGATTTCCCTGCCCGGCCTTCCAGAAGATGAACAAGAGGACGACAAGGCCCGGGTCATCATCAAACGAGTCGCGGCTGGTTCGGCCAGCGATGAAGGCGACGATACCCCCGCCAGTTCCGCTGATGGGGGCGGCTCTGCGGTTGCAGGCGGGCGCTACTCCTTGTCTGTCATCGACACCAATTCGGGTGACGAACTCTGTACGCTCGAAGGCGAGCGGACGGGCTCCGTCATTGCTCTTCCCCCCGGTCAAACCTGCTTCTCGGGGATACTGGGCGTCCCGATGGACGCCAAGACGTTGCCGGGCGAGGCGCACATCGACGGCCCGACGCTTTCGGTGGAGTTTGCGGTCGAGCTACGGGTGCAGACGCCAAATGCGGCACTCGAAGGTTCACTTGACTACTCGTTCGAAGGGCAAAAGGTGGAGTGACGGGTCCCGGGGGCAATATACCAGTGACACGGCACCCGTGACCGCCCCCTACGCGTGCAAGAGATGGGCGTTGTGCTGATCCATGAAGTGACGCATTTCCCGTTCGAAGTCGCTGGGGACGGATTGGGAGATCGATGGGCGTTCGAGCAGCGCGTTCACCCAGGGTTGGAGTTGGGCATGCGAGGCCAACCACGAGCGACCCGTCCAACGCTCGAGTAGGCGGAGGCGCGTGAAGAAAGGAGCTACAGCAACGTCGGCCATCCCAAACGTCTCGCCGTTCCCGGACAACCAAAAGCCCGACTTCCCGTCTTTCAAGCGCGTGAGGCTATCACTCAACTGCGCCTGCAGAGGCTCGTACGTTGCCTGATCAGGAGCGATGAGGAGCCGATATTGGGGGCCGAACAGTTCCTCCCCGGCGAACGCAAACCAGGCCCGGTCTCTGGCGCGCAGAAGTGGGTCATTCGGCATGAGACGCGTTTGTCCCTGCGTCTCATCCAGAAACTCGCATATTGCCTGGGACTCGAACAGAACGGTGTCATCGACCAACAACACGGGCACCTTGCCCCGCGGAGAGCGCGCGAGGAACCAATCGGGCTTGTTCGAGAGGTCGATATAGGTGATGTCGTGGCTGACTTCCTTCTCTTTGAGCAAGATGACGGAGCGTTGAACGAACGGGCAGACCTTGGATGAAATGAGGTGGAGCTTCATGACTGGCGCGTGCGGGGGAAGGCGGAATTGTGCAAGTGCTTTCGTGACGCATCCTCCGAGAGTACGGGATCGGGGCTACGGAAAAGTGACCTGCAGCAGGTCCAGGAGGAGGGGAAACGCGTCGATGACGACATCCGGGCATGACTGCAGCATCTCCGTTGGGCGCAGGCCATACGTCACCCCGACCGTCATCGCTGAAGCGCCTTTACCGCACAGCACGTCCTGGGGGCCATCGCCGATCATGGCCATCGATGCGGCATCCACCCCCAGAAGCTGTGCCACTCGGAGTAGAGGCTCTGGGTGCGGCTTCTTGTTAACGGAATCCTCCGCTGCGTGCACCGCGTCGAAGTACTGAATCAGACCGAGCTGCTGGAGTACGGCAGCTGTCGTCGCGCGGGGCTTGTTCGTGCAGACAGCCAGTTTCAAGCGGCCGGATGCGGAGCGCGCCGAGCGCAAGGCGTGCAAAGTCGCGTGCACACCGGGGTATGCCGTCGTGTATACAGCCGGATGCTGGGTGTAGTAGTCGAGAAACCGCGCGTGAAGCTGCTCGAGTTCATCGCCGGCATGCAAGCCAGTAGCGCGTTGAATCAGCGCGTACGACCCATCACCCACGAGCCGGGCCACAGCCTGGACGGACAAAGGCGTGCGGCCACTCGAGCATAAGACGTGGTTTACAGCCGCAGCGATGTCGCGTCCCGAGTCGATGAGGGTGCCATCCAGGTCGAAAACGACGGCAAGCGGTCGGAGGCGTAGCACGTTGCTTTCGTAGCACGCTCGCCGCGCTTGCTCTATGGACGCAGGGCCACGCGAGAGCCCGGACCGTCTACAAGGATACTGAATCCCGTTCCTGGACCTCACCCGGCAACGGTGGCAGGTCGCCAGGTGTCGTGCCGGGACCAACCCAAAGCACTTCAGGTACCGGGTAATATTTGCTGGTGTACCGGCGCTCCTCTTGCGTGCCGTCCGCCCGTTTGACCACTACACGGCTGATGGTATCGTATCCGTATCCCCCCTTTTGCGTTCGTTGAATCACACCCGGTGTCAGGTCCGGTTTCTCTACCAGACGCCGTGTATACTCGTGGCGTCGAACGACCCAATACTTGTGACTGACTTCACCCGGCGCCTCCGCGCCGATGAGTTCGATTCGGAGAACGAATCGAGAGGGGAAGTACGCGCGCACGTACAATGGCACAGGGTAGGGGTTTTGTACTTTTAGGTCCTGCACGCCATCGATGACGGTCGCATCGAGTCCCAGTGGAGCGTACCCGCTGGGACGGCTGTGACTGCGTCTCTCCTTGACTTGTAGCCCGCCAAATATGGCCGCCCCGTGCAAGGCCGTGGCTACCTGGCAGACACCGCCCCCCATGCCGCTCTCCATTTCATCATTGACGATGACAGGCGCATCGATGAAACCGCGAGCCGCCGTGCGAGCGCCCACCACGCGATTGAAGCTGAGCACTTCCTCGGGACCGATGAGCGTACCATCGAGGTAGTGGGCTGCGACCTTGATGTTGTGGATACGCGGTCCTCGTTTCTTGCTGAAATCCGTTTCGAAGACCGACAGAACTTTGCTCGGGTCGATGGCGGGAAGATCGACCAGCCGCACTCGCGGTACGGCCTCGCGCGTGGCCAGCGCGAGTTGGTGGTCGCGCATCGGCTCGAGTGCGGCTGTGCGCGCGATGCTAGCCTCCAGATCGACCTCGTATCCGGACTGTTCCGTCGTGCGCTGGCGAGCCGGAATGTCCAGCGCCGCGTCGATGGCTGGGGTTGCCAAGAGCGGACTCAGGCGCTCTAGCGTAGTGCGTGCGGTAGATTCATCGAAAGCCCATGACAAAGGCACATCGGGACACGTTTCGTCGCCTGCAAAAATCCGTAATACGGAAGTCGGTGAACCAGCACGCGAGCCACAGGGAGATTGCGCAAGCCTCTCTTGAACTGCCGCCCGATCCACGTGATAACCCAACTCTGAAAGCGGGACGGGTATCGATTCGAGCCCGGCACGCAAAACGATCTCGCGGCTCTCGACGGTTTTCGCGATGCGACTCACCCGACGAGACCAATCGTCAGCTTCTGGCGATAGCTGCCACCCTGCCAGGTACACACGGTCTTGAGGGATGCGGGACGTCACTGCCCCCACGCCGAGCGCGCCGACTAGCGCCAGGCTGCCTACTCTCACGCACCATCTCAGCATCGCATGCATAGCTTACCCGTTTTTGCATTCAAAGCGACCATACATTGGTCTTGGTTGGACGCGAGCCTATCAACTGCCGGGCAAGTTGAGGTGGCGTTCAAGGCCCGCGCTGAGGGAGGATGTCGGGCGCGCACCGACGGTACCGCCAGTTGGATGCTGCGCGTCGAGATGACTAAGCCGAGTGAACGCGGGGGTCGCTTCACGTCTTCACGGCTGAACCTCTGGCTGCAGGGTTGCAACTCGGTCACGTCACCCGTACGTGCAACCTATCGAAATATGGTGGCTCGAAACGGGCACGGGGCTCGCATTGCACGCTTCCTATGCCGGAGCTAGAGAAGCTAGGGGGAACGCTTGCTGAACCCATGTCCGCAGGCGGCGAGTCGCCAACTGTTGCCATGTTGTTGTCCATCGAAGCCCAGCGTGTGCGGTTGACTGAAAGAGCTCCCGAGGCAACGAGTTCGGCGCGCAGCCGGGTCGCGGTGCACGAATGGATCCCCATGGGCTCGCTGCGCTCGCGAACTCAATGCCGGTGCTGTCACTGCGGGTTGACGCGGACTTACGAGTTGTCGACCTCCCCCACCGTGGTCTACTCGCGCTACGGTGAAGAAGTTGCGGTGTGGGCATTGCAGAGTGCTGAAGTGCCGCCTTGTCTGCCTGCCAGAAATCCGATGCCCCCAGCCGTAGGCGCGCGTAGCTGGGATATTCTGAGCTTGCTCTAAACCCCGCTACCGCGACGGCCTCTGCTAGGCGTGATAGCGGCGTGTGTAGGGGTCTCGAGCAAAGTTGCCCCGGGTGCTTTGACGCCGCCAACTCGGCCTGTCTTGTGGCCGGCGGAGTGCCTATGATATGCCCGAGCGGTTGCCGATTCGTCGTGACGGACTCGCTTCAGGGCCCACGCCGTTCGCAACTGGATGCTGCGCGTGTTGAAGCTATCGAAGACGAAGACGGGTACCGTTGGCCTCGATGAGGTACTTGCGGGAGGGCTGCCAACTGGGCGCCCTACGTTGGTGTGCGGTGCAGCGGGATGCGGAAAGACCTTACTAGGTATGCAGTTTCTCGTGCGTGGTGCCCTCGATCATGGGGAACCCGGCGTGTTTTTAGCGTTCGAGGAACGCGTGGAAGATCTGCGCGCGAATGTAGCGTCCCTCGGCTTTGACCTCGCCGACCTCGAGGCACGACGTCTGCTCGCTATCGATCACATACTGATCGACCCCAACGACATCATCGAGAGCGGAGACTACGACTTGGGCGGACTCTTCCTCAGGCTCGAGTTGGCAATTGATAGTGTGGGGGCGAAGCGTGTCGTCATCGATACCCTCGAGACGTTGTTTGGAGGTCTGTCAAACTACGGCATCATCAGGGCAGAACTACGACGCTTGTTCGAATGGCTGAAACAGAAGGGCGTCACAGCCATCATTACAGCCGAGCGGGGTGACAATGCGCTCACTCGGCACGGCCTCGAGGAGTACGTGTCGGATTGCGTGATCCTGCTCGATCACCGCGTGGTGGAACAGGTGTCGACGCGGCGTTTGCGAGTCGTGAAGTACCGCGGGTCAGTTCACGGAACGAATGAATACCCGTTCTTGATTGACGAAGCAGGCATATCCGTCTTGCCGATAACTAGCGCCGGGCTCGATCACCCGGTCTCCGAGGAGCGTGTGCCGACGGGCATAGCTCGCTTGGACGCTATGCTCGGCGGTGATGGATATTACCGCGGAAGCACAGTGCTGGTATCCGGAACGGCCGGCGCAGGGAAGACGAGTATCGCTGCGCACTTCGCTGACGCTACCTGCCGTCGCGGCGAGCCGGTCATCTACTTCTCCTTCGAAGAGTCCCCAGCGCAGATCGCGCGCAACATGCGCAGCGTCGGGTTGGACTTGATGCATTGGGTCGATGCCGGGTTGTTGCGCTTCATCACCTCCCGTCCTACCGCGCACGGGATGGAGACGCACTTGGCCCTGATTCACAAGCACATCCAAGCGTTCCCACCCGCAGCCATCATATTGGATCCCATCAGCAACTTCATCGACGCAGGCAATGCGTACACAGCACATGGGATGCTGGTGCGGCTCATCGACTTTCTCAAGGGGCGGCAGATTACCGCGTTGCTCACTTCGTTGACCGAAGGGGGTGCAGCCTTAGAGCGAACAGAAGTCGAGATTTCGTCCATTGTCGACACTTGGCTACTCCTGAAGACGATCGAGATCGCGGGTGAGCGCAACCGAGGCATGTACGTGGTGAAATCGCGAGGTATGGCGCACTCCAATCAGATTCGTGAGTTCATCCTCACCGATAAAGGTGTACAACTTGCTGACGTCTACGTCGGCACTGACGGCGTTCTGACCGGATCAGCTCGAGCCGCACAGCAGGTCCGTGAGCAAGCAGAGTCACAACAGCGGCAGCGAGTCCTCGAGCAAACCCGACGCAAGCTGGCTCGGCTGGAAGCGCTGCATCGCGAGCAACAAGCCAAGCTCGAGGCAGAGTTCGATGCGGAGGCGGGGGAATTGCGCATCGCCATCGACAGCATGCTTCAGGCGGATGCCCAGGTGAAACAGGCGAGGGCAGCGATGGCAGCGGCTCGTCAGGCAGAACAACAAGAAGGTAACCCGTGACAGAGACGGACGCCGTAGGGCAATCCAAAGTTTGGAACCTCAGGCTATTCATCGCAGGAGATTCGCCGAAGTCGAGACTAGCGCTCGAGAACCTGAAACGGCTGTGCGAGCGGCACCTCGCGGGGCGCTACACCATTGAAGTCATAGACCTCGTCAAGACTCCGGAACTGGCTCGGGCTCATCAGATTCTAGCCATACCGACCTTGGTGCGGGCGGTGCCCGAGCCCATCAAGCGCGTGATCGGGGATTTGTCCGATGAGAGTAAAGCATTGCTCAGCTTGGACCTGGAAGGCTTGGAGCGGCAAGCCTGAGCGGCTTCGTAGGGATGATGAGTGAACTGATGGCCGATGAACGAGAGCTGGATATCCTGCGCCAGCAACTGGCCGAGGCCCACTCCACCTTGGATGCGATCCGCCGTGGTGAAGTGGATGCAGTGATGGTAGACGTCGGTGAGGCCAACGAGGTTTACACGTTGCAAAGCGCTGACCTGCCGTATCGGGATTTCCTCGAGCACATGGCCGAGGGCGCAGCATCACTGGACCGCAACTTTGTCGTGCTGTACTGCAACGAGTTCCTATGTGACTTGCTGGGCGTTCCGCGGGAGATGATGTTGGGGCGCCGATTGACTGAGTGGCTGGATAGCGCGGCGCGAGCGGCGCTGGAACGCGCGACGGAGGCTAAAGAGAGAACCTCAGTCGCGGCGAATTTGCTGCCACCAGGGTTGGAGGGCATCCCGGTGCACATGTCCATAGTTCCCACGACCTATAGTGCGAGGCGGGTGAACGTCGTCTTTAGCGACCAGCGGTCAGCGTACCGATTGCAGAAGGTGGTGGAAGCACGCAACGCTGCTCGCGCCGAAAGTGACGCCAAGGACCGCTTTCTGGCCGTGCTCGGGCACGAGCTGCGCAACCCCTTATCCGCCCTGACTAACAGCGTAGCTGTGCTCGTCAGCGGCGACCTGGAGCCTGGGCTCCAGCAGCGCATCTACCAAAGTATGGGCCGCCAACTGGGGCAACTCAAGTCGTTGGTCGATGACCTGCTGGACCTCACCCGGGTGGCGCAAGGCAAGATTACCCTGAAAAAAGATACGTTGACCCTTGTGGAAGTCGTACAGCAAGCGCTGGAGTCGGTGAGAAGCAACATTGATCAGAAGCGGCAAACGCTGAACATCGACGTGCCAGAGAGCCTGTGTTTGCAAGCTGATCGCACGCGCCTGGAGCAGATCCTGAGCAACCTTTTGTCCAATGCAGCACGTTACACGCCAATTGGAGGAACCATCACCGTTTCAGCTCGCCTGCGCGGGGATAGGGTAGAAGTTGTCGTGGTAGACACCGGTGTCGGCATCGAGGCGCACCAGCTGGAACGCATCTTCGAGCCGTTTACACAGATCGGTGAAGAGGGAGCAGGGGGACTCGGTATCGGGCTTAGTCTGGTGCGGCAGTTGGTTCAGCTGCATGGCGGCGCCGTTGTCGCGGAGAGTCAGGGATCCGGTCATGGTACTACGTTCCGGCTCGAGTTACCGGGCCTGGTACCACTGCACGCGGAGGCGGTGTCCCTCGAGCAGCCCAGCGCTCCCACATGGGAGGGATTACGAGTCCTCGTGGTGGACGATCACGAGGACTCCGCGGAGCTGTTGGCACTGCTTCTGCGGGCGCGCGGCCAGGTCGTTGAGACGGCTCTGCGTGGGGCGGAGGTGCTCGATATCGTGGCGTCTTTCAAGCCGGAGCTGTTGCTGCTCGACCTCGGGTTGCCGGACGTTCCTGGTCATGTCGTAGCCCAGCAGCTGCGTGCCGCAGGTTTCCGTGATCTCGTCATCATCGCGTTGACGGGGTTCTCTCACGAGGGTGCGCGCACCCGCGTCGCTCAATCCGGGTTTGATGATCATATAGTCAAGCCGATCACGGTCGATCAGCTGCTCGCCGTCATGAATCGCTTCCGGTCCAGGCTGCGTCACTCAAATGCCGCTCAGGCCTGACGGAACGCGTATCGCATCCTATACTCTCAGTCGTGCGCGTCCTACTGCATCTCCCTCACTCCATAGCTGCGTTCAGTCCTAGCCGGGTTCAGGTAGAACGCCTGCGTGCTCTAGTTCCGAAAGCGGAAGTAACGGTTGCTTGCCACGATGCAGAGTTCGCGTCCCGCCTGCCAAGCGCGGACGTTGCGGTGGTGTGGCGCTTCGAGCGCCAATGGTACGAGAAGGCTCCGAACTTGAGTTTGGTGGCCACTCCGGCTGCAGGGCGCGAGTATGTAGCGCCTGACCCGCAGCAGCGTTGCAAAGTCGTCCACGGTAGCTTTCACGGCGCGATCATGGCGGAGAGTCTATTAGCTATGATCGGTTTCATGAATCGGCGTCTTGGTGCAGGTCAACAGGCGCAGACCGACCGCAGGTGGGCGCGCGAGTTGTACGCAGACACTAGGCCGCTACGGGACCAATCGGTACTCATTGTTGGCTATGGAGCGATTGGCCGGCATATGGCGCGTTTGTTAACGGCAGTAGGAATGCGCGTCTACGGCGTAAAGAGAGACGTGTCCCGCGGCACGGAAGGGCTCGAGGCTGCTTACTCGGTTGACCAGATGCCTGCGGCGTTGCAGGTCGCCGACCATGTCGTATGTATCCTGCCGGGGGACACTGGCACGCGAGGCATGGTCGACGCCGTTGCACTTGCGCAGCTGAAAAGGAGCGCGGTGGTTTACAACTTAGGCCGCGGCGACGCGATTGATGAGGCGGCCTTGGTACAAGCTTTGTCCAAGGGTGAACTCGCTGGTGCTTTCCTCGACGTCTTTGCCGAAGAGCCACTGCCTCGCTCTTCAGAGCTATGGTCTGCCCCGAACCTGTACCTGACGCCGCACGCCTCCGCTATTCGCGCCGACTACTTGGATCTGTACTTCGACGAGCTGGCAGTGCTCTTGAAAGGACACGAGCTGCAATGAGCTTACCGCCCACCGCAGCGTCGCTCGTCTCAGCTATTTTGTTTGGAGGCTGAAGGCGGTGTCACCACTAGCCATGCCAGCGTCGCACCGTGCCCGCCCCGCGACGGCGGCGCGTCGGAGTAGCGCAGTACGAGCGGGTGGTGCGCCAGTAGCTGGCGCACTTGCGCGCGTTGTACTCCTTTTCCGCGCCCGTGAATGAGACGCACCTCCGCGTAGCCTTTCTCCACAGCTGCCTCCAAGTACGAGTCGACGACGCTGAGCACGTCCCGAGGGTGAAACGTATGCAGATCGATGGAGTCTTCTATCTCCAGTTGCACGACGTCAGTTTGGTCAGGGCTAGTTGTACGGCGGCTCATTGGGCGGATCGGGTACGGACGGTACGGTGCGGGTCGTAGCGCCATTCTGGCCGCTTGCGTCCACAGTGGCTGAACGAGGCGCTTCGTCTGCAAGTAAGGTGTCGAGCTCGAGGTTCACCATCGCGTACAAGCGCTCGAGAAAATCTGCACCATCCACAGCGAAGCTCACCTCAACTAGCTCGCCCTTTGAGCGGTACGTGGCCACCGACGAGACATGCTCCAATGCAAGTAGTCGTGCAAAGCCAGTATCACTGAGGGCGGTGACCAGTCGTCGAAGCGGTTGCACGCCGTCAGACCAATCCCCGACGACACAAGCCTTCACCTCAACTTGATCGCGCACGATTGAAGCGGTGATGGACGCGGCGAGAATGCGGTCTAACAGCTCCGACGGCAATTCTCGATCCAGCGCTAGCTCGTTGTTCAAGGGACCGGGGATGAACAGCTGAACGTGACCCGTTTGGCAGTCGTGGGGAAGCAGCTGCAATGCCGCACCCTGCAAGGCACTGGGGCTTCGCTGCAGATGTTTACCTGCGAGCAGTACGGCGGCTTTGGCCGGAGTGGGATCGCCTTCGACCCAACCGGAAGTGACCGCATCGAAAGCCACATATCCCAAGGGCGTGTCATGATGAACTCCCGCGACCAAGACTCGATCGGAGACCTGCTGCCGGGTGGGACCAACGCTCAACCTTGCTTCGAAGCGGCGCGCGGCTTGCGCGAAGTCTTCGCGAGTTCGAGCGACGATGAGCGTCGAGTAGTCGTAGCCTCCAATTGCCACCCGTTCCAGGTGAGCGACTTGAATGCCGGCTGACTTCTCGAACGCCAGCAAGCGTTCCTTTGGAAGCACCTTCGGCGCTGTCGCTCGTAGTCCCCTCAACACCTGCACGGGCTCGACGACGAGCAACCAACGCAGCCCAGCAGCTGGAAGGTAATCGGTGGGATGCGGCAGCGCAGGCGCTCGAGCAACCACAGCCAGTGGTGCTTCATCGGCGGGGGCAGCCATCGGCGTGGAGGCTGAGGCACACGCCAGAAACAGAAGACCAGCAATTGAAGGCAGGAAGCTTAGAATTCTATGACTGTCAGTGCCCACGATTCTTGGTGTTAGCCCGTTCCAGTTCCAGGCTGGCGTTGACGAGCTCTTTGAGCTCTTTCCCGACCTTGAAAAATGGCAAACGCTTGGCGGGTACGGGGACCGACTGTCCGGTACGAGGGTTGCGGCCGGCATAGGGTTTGTAAGGGCGTACGGTAAAGCTGCCGAAGCCTCGTATCTCGATCCCCTCCCCTTCCTGTAAAGCTTCGGTCATCGTGTCGAACACGCAGTTTACCACCAGTTCGGCGCGCGCCTTGGTCAGGTCTGCCCGGGCCGCGATGGCTTCGATGAGTTCGCTTTTGGTCATGCTCGTCAACCCTCCAAACCCCGCTAACGCTGCGCTTCGACGCGGGGAATGTCAAACGCTTTCTTGCAGTTACGCTCGCCTTGGCGACGCCTCGCGCGAGCTGCAGTCCCTCACTGGGGCGTCGGTACGAGGGGCGCCGGTGCCAAAGTCACCCCTCCCACAATCACACGTTCTTGGTTCGTCAGTGATAGCAGCCACTGACCTGCCGTCAGTCGATGCCGACCGAAGTCGGTCTCGAAGCACGTTTGTCCGAGCCGACGCGAGGGATGAAGGGGCGTCGGAGGAACGTCGCTCAGCACGCGAACGATGAAATCACCAGTGGAAGGTACTGGTACGGCGAGACTCAATCGCTGCACAGCTCCGCTCGGCACGAGCTCGAGTCCGGGGCTTAGCTGACACGCGCCGTCCCATGTTGGCACCACCGAGCCATGCTGAGCGTCAACGGGTGGCCACAAATGGCCGCCAAGTGTGACAACGGTAGTTGTTGGTCGGTAAGGCCGCAACTCTACCGTGGCTTCGGCCTCGCCCCGAGCCATGGTGTATCGATACGCCGCGGGATTCGCGTGGGCATGCCACAAGCTCACATCGCTGGCGTCGCCACGATGCCGGGCGGCAATCCAGTGCTCCGCCGCCGACGAGCGCCCAGGCTCAAAGGCGAGGTTGAAGCCGTGGTCGGAGTCGACGAACACGATTCCCTGCTTGAGGTTTTCGACCACGGCGCTGTCGAACATCGGCCTGCCACCGTCACGCTCGCGCAGGTGTCGGCTCAGATGCGTGCTGCACAAGCCAAAACCCGCCAAGGCCGCGACGAACGCCAAACTCGGAACCTTCCAACGCACTAGAACCCACGACAGCAGTAGGTGTTGAAGCGGAAGGATATCGGCATACATCCTTGCGCCACCCCCCGGATAGTTGCCATCGAAGTAGAACAACGCATAGGCAGCGATGTGTGAGCCAATCAGTGCCCAAGTCCAGCCCAGAGCAGGTATCGTCCGGAGGTTGCCGACGCTCGCGAGGGCGAACAAACTCACCCACGGCAAGTTCGCGATGTCCATGTGGTGCAATGCTAGGCGGCGCCACGTGGTTGTGAATGCTTCCGCCAGGCCGTAGCCCGTGGGCTGATACTCTTTCAAAAATTCGGCATGTTCAAAGCGGCAGCCGATGTCGGCGCCAAAGCCCAAACGGAAACAGCCGGCAGGAAAGTCGCTTCTCGCATAGTACTCACTTTGTGGGGTCGTCAGGCTGCCGGTAGTGGCCCAATTGTAAGCTACCCAAAGGACGACTCCAGGTAAGAGGCCCGCTCCAAAGCGCAATACCTGACCGCTACGGAGCGGACTCGAGCGAAACACGAGGAGTAAACCTCCGACTACGAAAACTGCACCCGTCAGTGGCCTCGTGGCAAACAACCAGCCTGCGGCCAAGCCTGCGAGCCAGCCGCGCGCGGGTTGAGCCGGGAGTCTGCTGAGCATGACGAGCATGAAGAGGATCAAGAGCGCGCACCACGCGTGGCTCATTGTATCGGCGCTGTGGTACCTGAGGGTGGTGCACAGGGTGGACAGCACCCCGGCGAGGCGTCCGGTTGATTCGCCAAACCAGGTTCGTCCCAGCTGGTATGTACAAACGGCAATGCCAACACCGATCAACGGATTGACGAACATAGGGACGCCCAGCAACACCCCGAGTGCCAAGATGAGCGGATAGCCCGGCGGGAAAATGCCTGCCAAGTTCTGCTCGGGAGTAACAAGAAGAAAGCGACCATTGAATGATGCTAGCGGCCCCGGAGGGGTGAACGTCAACGACCCGTTGGCAATCGTCTTTGCTTGCAGAAGGTAAGTCGTGGCGTCAATGATGCGTGGAGCACCCAGCAAGTAGACGTGCACGTACGCTAGGCTCAGAACGAAACTGGCCACGCTGATTCCGAGGCAGTAGCTTCGAGGCGAGCTTTCAAAGACGAGGCGAGAGAAGGTTGCTCGCACCGGCGGGAGCGCAAACAGGCAAGCCCCCATCAGGCACAGCCAAGCAAAGGCTGTGTCTGGCGGTGCAAGCCAGGTCATCGATCCTGTAATCCCCAGACGTGGTAGAGGATGAGTTCACCTTCAACTGCTTCTATCTTTATCGGGACGGAAGTCTTGACCTCTGCTGCCGATAGCGTCACTCGCGGCTCGAGCCATACGTCCGTCGCGGACAGCTGCAGCGTCTCCACGGTCGAGCCGGCCGTTACCCTGAGCGTCATTGAATGCGCCGGAGCGACCCGCAAGACGAGGGAAAGCGGTTCGTGAACGTTGCGCGGCTGAAGCATGAAAGTCGTCGAGGCACCCTCGGGGAGCACGCGACCCGCGTCCCACAAATCCTTGCCCCGCGGCTTCGTGTGCGGCAACACTTTCATCGCGACGTACCCAACGGCTTTGTCAAAGGCCACCCCATGAGCCTCTTCACTCGTCAGATCTGCGAAGTCGACCACCCCTGATACTACCTCACGGCGGGTCTTGTGATAGGGGTTGCCAGAGCCGGTGAACAATTGCCAGTTGGAGGCATAGACCACCTTGCTCGCTCCACCGCAAATGACGTTTCCTCGCACGGGAACTTCGAACAGGGGCTCGCCGAACCACAGGGGAAGGTCGCTCCACCAGCCCGGATACAGGGCCATCACGTTGGGCCGCTGTGCGGCCGGAAGTCGTTCCAACAGTTCCAACGCCGCAGGGACTCCCATTCGAGTTGCGCGTGCGAAGGGATAGCCCTGCAGTCCTCCCAAGCCGATGATGTCCACCGCCGGCAAGTCCGAGACATACGGAATGGCGCCGGCATCACCGACCAGCACGCGTTGAGCCGGTGAATTCTTCAGTAGGTAGCCCGTTTGCACGTGCTGATCGAAGATGTTCCGCGAGGCCCTCCCGAAGAACCAAAGCTGATCCCTGTAGCGCGGTGCTTGTCCCACCCAATATAGTGCCCATCCCAGGACAGCCACTGTGAGAAGGATCACGCTCTGACTGGAGACGCGTGCACGCAGAGACTGTCCAGCCCCGACGCGACCCTTGGCGCGTACGGCTCGTACACCCGCCAACCCTTGGTGGATGAGCACGCACAACCCGATGGCGGTCGAACATAGAAGCCAAGCCACGGCAGGCATGGTGTAGCGCTCGTTTTGCCACCGCACCTGACCATTGAACGAAACCGTACACAGCCACGCCAACGCGGAGAGCCACAGTAGTAGCGCAACTCTACGTGTCGGCTTGAATGCCAAAGGGACTGCAGCAAGCAACCAAACGAGCCAGCCAAGGCTTACGTCGACGTCACCGAGCGCGAGGGAAATGTCGGAAAGGTGGTAATCTGTGACCCTTAATACCTGATACTCGAAATGGAAACGCCATGCCGCCCAGACATCTTCTGACGTCAAGTACGGGTGATAGGCTTCCAACTTGACCAGAGCACCAGCTGCTGAGGTGTCGCCTGTGAAGATCCGGTTGGCGAGGGCCTGTAAGCCAACCACCATGGCCCCCGGGAGCGAGCCCACGAGTAGCAGCGATAAACGCTGGACGGGACTCGCATGCCGCCACGTACAAGCCACGGCGGAGAGTACGAAACACGCGACAACCGGGGCAGACTCAGGCCGCGTTGCCACGAGCAAGAGACACATCAAGCCGAGCAGAGCCCCTCGTCGCACGCTCGAACGTCCGTCGGTTGCACGGCAGGTGTAGTCCCAAGTGAGCAAGCAAGCCCCCCAAATGGCTAGGAAAAATGCGACCTCCATGCCGCTCCACAAGGACCAGTTGAGCGCCCCTACGCTCAACAACACGGGGGGGACGAGCAAAGCGTAAGGTCGGGGGAAAGGCTGAAGGACGCCCCCCACAGCTCGCAACAGATACCAAACACTGATCGTCGCAACGACGCCAGCCCATAGCATCAAGTCCAGTTGGTCGTACCCAATGCGGTAGCCCAACGCGAGCACGAAGGGGTACAACAGGCTCGTTCCTCCGCTCGAATAACCGTTGCCTTCAGACCATTGAAGAGGAAAGCCGCGCGCTGCGCTGCGAGCGAAGTCGAAATGGATGAAGACGTCGTCCAAGGGCGCCGACCATGGCCGAGGCCCTCCTAAGGTGCCCGCTCTGGCTTGTGACAAGAACAGTTGATGTTCAAGCGAGGCGAAGAACTCTGTGCCGACGTAGAGAGCCCAAACCAAGCAGTAGATCGCATAAAGCCAAGGGAATACTGCAGGCTCACTCGCTCGCATCAAGGCGCGTCGGACGGGCGGCGGTACCGAGGGGAGCATGGGCGGGGCGACCTCTACCAGAAAACTTCTTTGCTGTCGCGAGCGCTTGCCTAGGCAAGCCACGGATGGTCAAAGTGCTTTCGTGAGGCGTCCGCATCCCCGGCCATCCGAGAGCCCGACGTCGCGTCGGGAGTCTGCAGATCGGCGTTTTGTGCCCGCATCCCCGCAGGCTCGCGGAGCATCCTCATGAGGGCCGAACGGACGCGCCGCGAGAACGCGCTGACCTTCCTCTTGCTGCCTGCGATGATTCTGGCAGTGCTAGTGCTTAGCGGCGGCAGCTTCCGAGCCAGCTTTCAACTGGACAAGCTGCGGGAGCAAGCTGTGGTCGAGGCATCGCTGGAACTCGCGAATGCCCGGGCATCGCTTCTCGACCAGATGATCATCGATCAAGACAACGTCGTGGCGTCCGAGGTGGCGAACACCCCGCTAAGTAAGCTATCAGAAACGTGGCTGGAGATAGCGGAACGCCAAACCCCAACGGTCCGTGCCGTGCTCGTCCTCGAGCTGTCGAGCGGCGCGAACGAAGTCATCGCGTACGCCTCTCGAGCACCCGGTGCCAACGACGACGACTTTCGACATCTGTTGCTATTCCAAGTTCTGTCCGACATGGAGCTGGATGTCGAACCGCGTGACCAACTGCGACACTTGCATCAAGCCTACGGCTCGCAAATGTACTTGCTCAGCTACTGGCAACAAATTGCGGGTGATGAACGCCTACTGGTCGTGGCCTGGCACGACGTGCCGCGCATCGTGCACGAGTATCTTCCCGCCCTGTACGGGGAGCAGGGGACCCAGAACCGCGTCAACGTCGTCGACGCCGAAGGTCGCATCATATTCGGTCCTCCGTTGAGTGACGGTGAGTATACGGTGGGGCGTCAGTTCCAAACGACCCTCTACAAGTGGCGACTCAACGTGGCACTGTCCGCTGCGGAACAGCTCGCCAAGAGCACCGAACGGCGCCTCCTCATCGAGATAATTCTGGCCGCCCTTTCCGCGCTCGTGGTCGTCGCCGGAATGGTGGTGATTTTGACGGCAGCAGCACGAGAACGAAGGCTTGCCAACTTGAAGAGCGAATTCGTCGCCAACGTGTCTCACGAACTCAAGACGCCACTGTCGTTGATCCGCATGTTCGCTGAATTGTTGCAGGGAGGCATGGTTGGCGATCGCGAGAAGCGTAAGCAGTACGTTGACATCATCGTTACCGAGACGGAACGGTTGAGCGCACTGATCGAGAATGTGCTGAACTTCTCGAAGATGGAGAGAGGGTTAGGCGCCTATGAGTTCACGGAAGCCGACCTCAACGACGTAGTGAGACGTACCGTAGTGATGCTGCGCCATCGGGCGTCGCGTCCAGCCGTGGAACTGCACGCCAGCATTCCCGACTCACCGTTCTTCGTACGCATGGACGAGCGCGCGATCGACATTGCTGTGAACAATCTGGTGGATAACGCGCTCAAGTACGCAGCAGCAGGCAAGCGGGTCGATGTGTCGGTAACGCGCAGCGGTTCCTACGCGGAGATAACTGTAAAGGACTACGGCCCCGGTATCGCCGCGGAAGACAGCATGCGCATCTTCGAGCGTTTCGCTCGCGGTGAACCCCAAGCTGGGATCAACCGTCCGCGCGGAAGTGGGATTGGGCTGTCCCTCGTCAAGAGCATTGCTGAAGCGCACGGGGGGCGTGCATGGGTCGAGGTTGCACCGGTGGGATGCGAGTTTCACTTCACGCTCAAGCTCTAGCGCACCAGGGCCCTTTACTCTTCCACCTCACCATAGTCGACAGACGGTTGCGCTTGCAGCAACTCCTTATCCGTTAGGTAGAAGGCACCTTTCGGAGCCAGCGCCTGTGGTGTTGGCGAGGCAACAAGCGTGTTTGGCTGAGACGGGGGCACCGGATTCAGCTGTGCCGAAGCCGGCGACACGGCTGCCGCAGATTCAGCGCCTTGGTTAGCCACAGGCTCTGCTTCAGCGACACCTTCTTCCTCGACTTCATGAGCTGCGATTGCAGCATTCACCGGCTCAGACGGTATCGTCTCCGACGGGGGCGGAGTGATGGCAGGCGCTAGAGCAACACTTTCCAACAGCGCATCGTACTTTTCTCGAATGGCCGAAAAAGCAGCGCGCTCGTTGCTCGGGAGCACAGTCAGTGCATCGAGGTTCAAAGTCTCGGGATCGATGAACACGCCGTTCTTTTTTGCACTGAAATGCAGATGCGGCCCGGTTGAACGGCCCGTCGAGCCCACGTAACCTATGGCCTGGGCGCGCTTGACTTGGTCCCCAACTTTGAGCCCCTGCTCAAAGCGGCTGAGGTGAGAATAGCCCGTCTCATACCCGTTCGGGTGTTCGATAGCGATGAAGTTGCCGTTGGCTCCGTAGTTGCCAAGTTTGGTGACTTTGCCATACGAAGCTGCATAGACGGGCGTGCCAGTGGGGGCGCCGAAGTCCGTACCATTGTGCGGCATGCGCTTTTTGAGAATTGGGTGAAGGCGCTGCGGGTTGTACTTGGATGTGATGGGAGCGTTGCGAACGGGGCGGCGCCATCCGCCTTCGCCAGGCGCCCGTCCTTTTGCGTCGTAATAGCGCTTCTTGGCAGGGTGGTAGTATATCCGGATGGGCGATCCGTCGACGGGGACGTACTCCAATGCCTCTATCCCAGCGTAGCGCTGAAATTCACCTAAAACCGTCACCTCCTGGGCGACGATGCGCAGGCGATCTCCTGGTTTGAACTGTGAGACGCTGGTGTGACCTTCCAGCGCGCGATTGACGACGGTGCCTATACTGGGCTGCAGCCCGGCAGCGGTGGCGGCTTGAGCGAAGCTGCCCAGTACAACCAAGCTGCCTTGCACTTGGTGCTTTTCAACCTGCATGTCGAGTTGCTTGCCGACCAGCTTGCCTTCGCCGTTCTCCCGCGCCTGATACACCTCTTCTTTGCTGACCACGTATTCGAACGCTACGACTCGACTATCAGTGCGGTCGAGTAGGGCGATGAATTCGTCTTTGGGCCGACAGCGGTCGAGGTTCTTGTGCTCCTTCAAGGCCCCGAAGACTCGGTAGGCTTGGCTCTTGTCCAAGCCTGCTTCCTGTATCGCCCGTAGAAAAGGATTGGACCCAATCGTTCCGCGGATCAATCGCTGACCAGTGGCTGCGGCGCTTATGCGCCACGGGCCCTGAATTTTTTCGCGCACAGGTTTGCTGACGGGAGGCAGTGCCGACGACGGGGGAACGACGTTTTCGAGGCGTGCGCCGGGTTCACCGTCGACAACCGGCTGAGACGCGGATTGTCCGGAGTCATGGCGCGGGGCAAACTGAACGAGCAACACGAACATTGATACGAGCGCCGCAAGTCCCACGACCGTCACCCCCACGAGGGTGGCCGTAGGCGACAACACCGCGCCGGCTACACGAAATGGCTCACTCAGCATCTTCCCGCGCGGAGCCGCCATTTGCTCGAGTTCTTCCTCGAGCCCATTCAGCGCCGAGAAAGTCGGGGGGGTCCCGGGGACGGCCGGCTCCTTCGCTGGGGGTTGACTCGCCGATGCGGCCCGCGCCAGTAGCCGATCCCGTACGGGGTGACCCGTGCGTTGAGAGGATGATTGCGGTGTGGTGATCGGCGACGGTCGCAGCGCTGGCATCTCGTCCAGCGGGTCCGGGCGCAGCCCGACGCGT
>CAZNZA010000004.1:9571-22178 GCA_964577325.1 uncultured Polyangiaceae bacterium | reverse complement strand
CCGCGGCCGAAGCGGGGGGAGTGTTGCCTTCTAGCCCCTCGCCGTCTAGGTCGAGCAATCGTACGCCTGCTTCCGGCGGACCGCCGAGCGCTTCATCTTCCGGCGCCGAGCTTCTGCGTTCTTCCACCCCGCTGCGGTAGCAGTGCTCGAAGTTGGCGGCAAGGTCCGGGGCGTACCACCGCCGCCAGGCCCGGCGCGGTCGCCAGCTTCAAAGGGAGCGGGGCCTGACCATTTGTTCAATATGCGCCACGTCGAGCGATCCATCCCAAGACAGAGTTGCCGCCAGCGACAGGCCCAATTGTTCCGCCATTACTGGCGCAATACGCAGCGCCTCTTGCGCCACGTTCGCCACCCGGCCCGTCAGACTCTGCACGCTAGCTACCCCATACTCGCGGATCCCACACGGCACGATGTGGCTGAACAAGTTCAAATCTGTCGTAAAGTTCAGGGCGAAGCCGTGCATCGTGACCCAGCGCGAGATTCGGACGCCGATCGCCCCCACCTTCACTGGCTCGACTGCAGCGTCACGCCCTAACCACCGCCCTGGCGCCTGCTTGTCCGACCAAAGCCCGACCAGTCCAGGGATGGTGCCAGCCTCGATGCCCCATTCCCGCACCTGGTGCTGCATGACGCGGGTGAGGGTGTTTACGTACTTCCGTACATCTCTGCGCTCGCCGTCGAGCTTGATGATGGGATAAGCCACGAGCTGGCCTGGCGCATGGAGGGTGACGTCTCCACCGCGATCGGTGGCGACGAACGCAACACCTCGAGCCCCGAGGTGCTCCATGGACGACAGCAGGTGACCGTCGCGCGCGCCGCGCCCAGATGTGACGGTGGCTTCGTGCTCGAGCAGGAGCAGAATATCGGGCAGCTCATCCCTCTTGCGGCGGTCCGCCAGTTCCCTCTGAAGCGCATACACGTCTTCGTAAGGGCGGCACCCCAGCCACAGCGCGTAGAGGGGGAGGCGATCAGTGGCATGCGTCATGAAGCTACTGTGCCACAGGCGCTTCGACAGGAACATTGGCTTCACTCCGGGACCGGAAGGCCTTCTTGCCGCCACTCGTTCAACCAAGCATCGATGTTCGCTTCGAAATCCCCAGCCACATCAGGGTCGAACTGCGTGCCCGCACAACGGGCGATCTCATCGACCGTCACTTCATGGGGTAACGCGCGTCTATATGCGCGGTGGCTGGTCATAGCGTCGTAGGCGTCAGCGACAGAGATGATGCGCGCCACGAGCGGGATGTTGTTACCGACCAATCCCTGAGGGTAGCCTTTGCCGTCCCACCGCTCATGGTGGCAATGAACTCCCGGTACGACCGGCTTGAGAAACTCGATGGGTTCCAGAATGTCCTTGCCGTTCGCCGGGTGCTGCTTGAAGTCAACGTACTCTTCGCTGGTCAGCTTTGACGGCTTGTTCAAGTTCATCACGCAGCCGATTTTTCCGATGTCGTGCATGAGCGCGGCTTGACGCGTGACTTCCACGGTGGCTTCGTCCAACCCCATGGCACGAGCAAGGCGCTCGGCGTAGCGCGCGACGCGTTCTGAATGGCCAGCAGTGTAACGATCCATCTTGTCGAGCGTGCGTGCCAAGCTCTCGATCGTTTGCCGAAAAGTTGCTTGCAGATCCGCGTATAGCCGAGCGTTGTCGATGGCTGCTGCCGCCCGTGAGGTTACCATCTGAAACAGCTTTCGCTGGCCTTCGTCGAAGCGCTTTCCGGGCGTTACGCTAGCGGCCACCACCCAGCCAAACAGGCGCTCCCGCGACCGGAGAGGAGCCAGCAGGGCGCTCTCCACCGCGCCTTGGTCCGTACCCGAAAATAGGGTCCGCGCGCCGCTCCCCTGGTACACCACCGCACGCGTCCCGTCGGCCTCCGGCGGAAGCACCTCAAAGGCATACTCGAGCATGAGTTTCGGGAGCGCCCCTGTCGCGTCCCGGCACCGTTGTCGAAAGCCACCTTCGCCGTCGGACAGCCACACCAAAACGATGTCCGCGTGTATGTCGTCGCGCGTCGCACGGATAATGGTGTTGAGAACGTCCTCCAAAGACAAGCTGGCGCTGATGGCTTCACTGACCTTGTAGAGCGATATAGCTTCGCGCAAGCGCAGATTCTCCGCTTTGAGCTGCTTCTGCTGCAGTGCTCGGCGTACGACTTGTATGATCTCGTCGGTTTTGAACGGTTTGAGCACGTAATCGTACGCGCCCTGCTTCATGGCGTTGATCGCGCTTTCCACCGTGCCGAAGCCAGTCATGATGACGGTAAGCGTGGTCGGGTATGCCTGGGTGATGTGGTTGAGTAGCTGCAGACCGCTCATGTTGGGCATCTTCAGGTCCGTCACGACGATGTCGAAAGCCGCTTTTGCCAGCTCTTGCTGAGCGAGCACGCCGTCAGCGGCTACTCGAACTTCGTAGCCTTCCATGGACAGGAAGTCAGCCACCACTTGGCGAATGAATAGCTCGTCGTCCACGACGAGGATCCGCGGCTTCATCTGGAGGAAAGGGGAACTGGACGCCATTTCGAAGTGCGGAAGTTCATGCCTCCCGATCGAGTAGCCCCCCAATCGACTCGCGGCTCGGCTGTGGGTCGTGGTGCTTGAGATAAGCGAGGTTCAGTCCGTTGATGAGCGCGTGAGCAACGATAGGACCGAGCAAAGACCCGGTGAGCTGAAACATGCCCCCCAAGAATAACCCAACCGTTGCTGCCCATGTCACCCATACCCAACGGCTCGGCCCCGCCAATTGATGTAGCAGTCCAAAAATAACTGCTTGAGCAATCAAGCCTACCTCAGGTTGCAATGCTCCCCGAAACAGCAACTCCTCACCCACTGCACTCAGCACTGCAAGCAGGACCATGTCGCTAGCGGCCAATTGGCTCGCGACTGGCCGCAGTTCGCGGTGAAGGCGGCGCGCCCACGTATAGCGTACGACACTTACGCGCGAGGCGAATACGACGGCCATGCCGAACGCGGCACCGAGCAAGATGCTGTACGCATGGGACCCGGCGGGGCTCAAAGGCAGCCACGGTTCAGGGTGGCGAAGCGGGAGCTCTCCGCGCCAGAATAAACACCCGGCGCTCACGGCAATGGCCAAGATGGCGTAGGCCATGGCACCCCAACGAAGCATCGGCGCACTATGGCATGAGCCGCTGAGGAGCGCACGTGTGTAACGTAGGAGTCCGTTCGACGCGAGCGGTGGAACTCCAGCCGGGGTATGTGAAAGTGGTCGTCGCATGGAATGGGCGTGGTAGCGTCCGGGTCGTGGAGGATAGGGACACGCCCCAATCGCTGAAGCTATTTCATGCGAATCTCGAGCTCGTGGAGCGTATTGCTCGCCAGGTCGCACGCACGCTCAATCGCCCCAGTGAACTCGACGAACTGCGAAGCTTCGGTAGGGAAGGACTTCTGCTCGCCGCGCGGCGTTTTGATCCGACCCATGGCGTGCCCTTCCGCGGCTACGCCAGCTATCGCGTGAGAGGCGCCATGATCGACGGGGTGCGGCGCGCCTGCAGCCTGCCTCGACGCACCTACGAAAAACTCCGTCTGCTCGAAACGCGGCACCAATTTTCGGAACAGACGACGGCGGAACGCATCGACCTCGCGCGCAGCACCGGCCGCAGCCAGGCGCAACAGGCCCTAGACGACTATCTGGCGCGAGCCGCTACCGCCATGGCGATCGGCCTCATCGCCGAGTGCGCGCGCTCAGACGCTGGAGAACCCGTCGCCGTGAGTGCTGAAGAGCCAGCAGACGACAAGCTGGCGCGGGCGGAACTGCTGCGCGCTGTCGTTGACGAAGTCGGCCGCTTACCGTTGGAGGAGGCCCACTTGATCCGGCGCCACTACTTCGAGGGCGAGCGCTTCGATCGCGTGGCAGCGGAGCTCGGGCTGAGTAAGTCTTGGGCAAGCCGACTTCATACGCGCGCCATCGCACGCTTAGCCAAGCGCTTTTCCCAGCCGTTCCCTCAGGCGTCCGGGGCCGCGGCGCCAGCTCGGCCCTGTCGCTAGGGAGCCGCGCGTCTTGTGGGTCTGGCCGACCGCGTGAAAGCTTTCAGGCTCGCGCGCAACCTGGTAAACCGCTCCGCCGCCTTGCTCTACCGCCGGAGATCCTTTTCCGTTCAGCCTCGTCTCGGCTTGGGCGCGGTGCCCTAGTCGTCAACGCGCTCCCTTGCCGCGCCACCCGTGCCTGCCATGCCTTCTACACTCGATCCCAGAATAAGCACCGGAGACCGAGTGATCGTGGCCATGAGTGGCGGAGTAGACTCATCAGTGGCGGCCGCGCTGCTGCACGACGCGGGATGCGAGGTCGTCGGAGTGACGCTGCACCTGTGGGACTACCCAGAAGAGGGTTCCGTGAAGAGCCGGTGTTGCGCGCCGGAGGATATCCACGACGCCAGGCGTGTCTGCGACACCTTGGGCGTGCCCCACTACGCGTTCGACCGGCGAGAACTGTTTCTCAAGGAGGTGGTCGAACCGTTCGTGGACGGATACCTTGCAGGCACGACCCCGAGTCCATGTGTGCGGTGCAACCGAGGCGTGAAGATGACCGAGCTGCTCCGCATTGCCGATAGGCTCGGCGCGCCATGGTTGGCCACCGGCCACTACGCGCGCATCCACGGAGAGGACGGGCAGATGCGTCTTTTAGGGGGACGCGACTCGAGCAAGGATCAGAGCTACTTCCTCCATATGCTGGATCAGCGTGCTTTGGCCCGCCTCGTGTTCCCGTTGGGCGACCTGCGCAAAGCGCAGGTGCGCGAACAGGCGATGGCGCGTGGACTGCCCGGAGCCACGAAAGGGGAAAGCCAAGAACTGTGCTTCGTCCCAACAGGCCGCTACGACTCGTTTGTGGAGGCGAGGGCGAAGGAGCGGGTGCGACCGGGTTCGATGGTCGACGAAAGTGGCAACCTGCTCACGACTCACGGGGGCATCCACCGCTATACGATCGGTCAGCGCAAAAACCTCGGCGTTGCGGTGGGCAAACGCGCCTACGTCGTCGGCCTAGACCAAGAGACTGGCCAGGTTACCCTCGGCGACCGTGAACACCTATTGGCGCGAGGTGCTCTTCTCGAGGAATTCACTTTGGCTTCTGACGTGACGTTGCCGCTGAGCTGCGAGGCGCGCGTCCGGTACAGAGGTACCTTGTGTGCGGCCGAGGTTTGCGTACGAGACGGCGACGTCGTGGTGACCTTCGAACGCCCGGTGGCGGCGGTGGTACCCGGACAGTTCGTGGTGCTGCAGTCTGGCGAGCGAGTGCTCGGCGGTGGGCGCATCGTTGCCGCCTTGCCAAATGAGCGACGTCACTTGCCGCTATGGCAACCGCAAGCGGAGGTGTGAGTGCACCACGTGGTAGACGAGCGGCTACTCCAGGAAGCGGAAACTTTCCAACTGCGCGCTACATGTGAGCACTGCGTCTATTTCGTGGCAGATGCTGGTACCTGCTCGGAAGGCTACCCGAATCAAATGCATCGCACCGCTCGCAAGAGTGTTGGTGACGTAGTCGTGTACTGCAAAAAGTTCGAGCTTTGGTAACAGGAAGCCATCCCCCCAGCCTGCGGACGCTCGTGGGGCGTTGTCTGCGCGACGAGTGTCAGCTTCCCCCGGGGGCGAGACTATTGTTGGCAGTCTCCGGCGGGCCGGATTCGATGGCCCTGCTACATGTGTTGGCGGGGTTGCGCTCGCGGGCTGGGTTCACGGTGGAGGTGTGCGGCGTAGACCACGGCCTGCGTGCCGAAAGTGCGGCCGAACTGGACCTGGTCCAACGCTATTGCCACAGGCTCGACGTGCCGATGTTTCGTCGACGTGTCCTGGTCGATGCTTCGCGGAACCTGCAGGCGCGGGCGCGGAACGCGCGCTATGAAGCGCTGGAAGCTCTCCTCGCAGAGCGCCAGCTCGACTTTCTCGTCACCGCACACCACCAGGACGATCGCGCGGAGACCGTGCTTTTACGGTTGCTACGCGGAGCAGGCCCCGAAGGGTTAGCGGTGCTGTCCCCGCGCCTGGGAAATCGCTTACGTCCCATGGTGAGGGCCGCTCGCGAGCGCGTATTGCAGCACGTGGAGCGTCACCGCATCCCGCATGTCCACGATCCTTCCAACGTGGACGCGCGCTTTGCGAGAGTGCGCGTACGCGCCGAGCTACTGCCCCTGATGCGGCAATTATCGCCCGGTATTGTCGACCACCTGACTAACTTGGCGGATGAAGTATTGGCGAGACCCTTGCCCCGTCTTACGTATGCCGGCGAAGAGGTGCTGCTGAATCGGGGCCAACGTGCGCAACTCCGGCGTGCACTCCAATTGGGTCACGAAAACACGCGAATTTTCCTCGGCCACGGGCGCGAGTTGACCCTCGATCCACGGAGCGGGCAACCGCGCATAGAGTTGAAAGCCGCACCACCTCCCACCAATGCGTCTGATTTGCCCGCCGAGGACTACCAAAAGCCCCAAAAGTGACTAACTCAGTCTATAGTTTGCTCTGTCAGGGTCCGTCCTGACGGGACAACAAACGGTGACGCAGGCCCAGCGCGGCTTCCCTTTTTTTCCCGTCGTTCTTAGCATCTAGCCAACCCAGTCTACCGCCTCGATCCAAAGGGGCTTCGTCTGATCCGAATGAGGTACTTCCGTGAAACAACCAAGTAAAACGCTGCTCGCCTGGGTTGTCCTGATCGTCGCGTTCTTGGGCATTTACCAGTTCGTCAATCCAAGCGAAACCAATCGTAAGCCGATGGCGTTTAGCGACTTCGTTGCCTTGGTCGAGGCTCCGAAGGAGCAAAAGCACATCGAAGAGGTCGATATCCAGGGGCGCGAATTCCGGTTCGAGATTATCGATCCCGCGAACAAGGCAGCGCCTCAGCGCGGCGTGGCGCTAGGCCCGGCCGAGAGCGACAACGTGGCCGAGCTGTTGTTGAAGAACAAGGTGAAGGTCAAGTACCTCGAGGAGGAGGGCAGTCCCTACTTGGCGACAACCCTTACATTTCTCTTGCCGATGGGTTTCTTGTTGCTGATGTTCTACTTGTTCATGCGGCAGCTCCAGGCTGGCGGCGGCAAGGCGATGAGCTTCGGCAAGAGCAAAGCTCGCATGCTGAGCGAGTCTCAAAACAAGGTCACGTTTGCCGACGTTGCGGGCGCTGACGAAGCGAAGGACGAAGTCGAAGAGATCATCGCCTTTCTCCAGGACCCGAAAAAGTTTCAACGTCTGGGCGGTCGGATCCCCAAGGGCGTGTTGATGGTTGGCCCGCCCGGTACGGGTAAGACGCTGTTGGCGCGGGCCATTGCGGGCGAAGCTGGGGTGCCATTTTTCAGTATCTCCGGCTCCGACTTCGTCGAGATGTTCGTCGGCGTCGGCGCAAGCCGCGTGAGGGACTTGTTTGAACAAGGCAAGAAGCACGCACCCTGTATTATCTTCATCGACGAGATTGACGCCGTGGGGCGACATCGAGGTGCCGGCTTGGGTGGCGGCCACGATGAGCGTGAGCAGACGTTGAATCAGTTGCTAGTAGAGATGGACGGCTTCGAGCACAACGAAGGCGTCATCATCATCGCGGCCACCAACCGACCAGACGTGCTCGACCCCGCTATCCTTCGCCCCGGCCGCTTTGACCGCCGCATTACTGTCGCAAGGCCCGACATTCGCGGGCGCGAAGGCATCTTGGCCGTGCATACACGCAAGGTGCCGCTGGGTAACGATGTTCAGTTGTCGATACTTGCCGCGGGTACCCCCGGCTTCGTCGGCGCCGATCTCGAGAATCTCGTCAACGAAGCAGCCTTGCTCGCCGCGCGTCAAGATAAGGACGCGGTAAGCATGGGGGACTTCGAGCTTGCCAAGGACAAGGTGCTGATGGGACCGGAGCGCCGCTCGATGGTCATGAGCGAAGATGAGCGTCGAATCAGTGCCTGGCACGAGGCTGGCCACACGTTGGTGGGCAAACTGGTCCCCGGCAACGATTCCGTTCACAAGGTGTCGATCATCCCGCGCGGCGCGGCGCTGGGCGTGACGCAGTTCCTGCCCACGGAAGACCGTCACACCATGAGCAAGGACCAGCTCATGGCACGGATTGCCATGGCGCTCGGTGGTAGGGTTGCGGAAGAAGTCGTGTTTGGGACGATCACGAGTGGCGCTTCCGACGACATCAAGCGCGCCACCCGTGTAGCTCGCGCCATGGTGTGCGAACTCGGAATGAGCGAAAAGATGGGCCCGATCGCCTACAGTGAAGGTGAGCAGAACGTCTTCCTCGGTCGGGAGATGACGTCGCGCAGCGACGGCGTCAGCGAAGAGACTGCGCGCGATATCGACCGCGAAGTGCGTTCAATCATCGATGGGCAGTTGGCTCTTGCACGTAAAGTGATAAGCGACAACCGGGATAAGCTCGACCGCCTCGCACAGTCACTCTTAGAGCGCGAGACCATTGACTCCGAAGAGATCGATGCGGCAATGGCTGGCACGGACTTGCCGACGCGGGAGCGCGTAGTCATCCCGAGTTACGCCGAAAAGCGGCAAGACACGAAGGACAAGAAGCGCCCCGCCAGCATCTTTGGGGCCCCAAAGCCTGCCCCTTCGGCGTGAACTAGCGTCACCCCGACGAAGCAACGAGCGAGCCGTTAGGCTCGCTCGTTTGCTTTGTGCGCCTCCGCCAGTAGCGCCTGGCGGTTGTTCAGGGCTGGCTCCTCGGTGACGACCTCGAGCAGGCGACCAAGCAGCTCTCCCACCCGGGGACCCGGCGCTAAGCCCAGTTCCTGCATGACGTCCTTCCCCGTCACCGCGAGATCTTTGGTGCTCATAGCAGCGCCTTCGCTTAAAAGGCGCCGCGCCCGCGCTTCGAGCTCGTGTAGCGCTGTTGTGCACTCTTGCTCCGCGCGCTCGCCGCACGTGACCGCGGCATGGGCTTGGGCCAGCGCACAGAGGTCGTCCACCAAGCTGGGAGTGATGCGCTGGAGCCAGCGGCGCACTTGGGCATCGCTCCAGGTGCCGTCGTAGGGGATTTCGCGATGCCTAACCAACTCCGTTACGCGAGTGACTTCCGCGTTGGAAAAGCGCAGACGTTTCGTCAACACCAAAGCCGTGCCTTCGCCCACGTCGTGAAACAAGGCTGCCAATCGTAGGGTAGTGGAAGCTCGACAGATATCCACGCGTTGCATCGCGTGCTCCCACTTTGACTCAGTCTGGCCCGCAGACGTTGTACTCCACAAGGTCGTCAGCTCGGGCGCGGTGATAGCTAACATGCCATATCGCTTCATCACTTCGAAGCCTCGACTCGGCAAAGGCGCGCTCAGTGTCTTGGTCCATTCGTCACGAACCCTTTCCGCGGATACCTTGCGGTAGCTCGATAAAGACGGAACGATGCCGTCAGCCGTCGATGGCTCCAATTCAAAGCCGAGCGCTGCAACGAAGCGCGCGGCGCGCAGCACGCGTAAACCATCCTCGCTGAATCGAGCCGTGGCATCACCCACGGCGCGGAGAACACCGCGCCGTAAATCTGCGATTCCTTCGAACGGGTCGGCCAGGGTGTCGCTCAGTGGATCGTAGGCGATGGCGTTGACCGTAAAATCGCGCCGCGCCAGATCGGCAGCGATGTCGTCGAGAAAGCGTACCCCCACGGGCCTTCTTCCGTCTTGGTATTCAGCTTCGGCCCTGAAGGTGGTGACTTCGTACCCTGTGCCCTTCAAGATAACGGTTACCGTACCATGCTCGAGCCCCGTCGGCACGACGCGCGGAAACGCGCGCATGACAACGTCCGGTCGGGCGCTGGTTGCGATATCCCAATCCCCCGGTGGCCTACTTGGTGTTTCGCTGTGCAAGGCTGCGAGCAGCTGATCCCGTACGCATCCGCCCACCACCCATGCTGCATGCCCCATTTGACGAAGCCGCTGACAGATGTGGAGAACGGCCTGCGGCGTGCTCGCCTTCAGGATTGCCGTGGAGATCACGTCATCGTTGAGAACGTTCTTGTCCACGCGCGTGCGTGTTACTTCCTCTCCCAGGGATCTTCGATCAAATCGCTCGCGGGAGAGGACTTCTTGGCTGGGGCGCCGGGGGACACCTGCCTGTCCCGGGTGTCGTTGGCGCGCATGGCGCGCTTCGGCGTTTGAGCCTTCTTGGTCAGCTTTACGGCGTACTTCACCTCTTGTCCGTCCACGCTCAGCGTCTTGGATACGTACCCATTGCGCGCGATACGAACGATGACAGGATTCTTGGGCTGTACTTTGATGGCGACCGGACTGCTCCCCAGATCGTTCGCGCCTTGAATGATGCGCGCGTCGGGAGGATCTACCATGATGACGACCTCTACCGGTTGTGCGGGCTTCTGGCCAAGCGCCATGCCCGCTCCGACAGACGGCGTTGTCGACGAGGGGATGGCGGCCGGATTTAGGCTTTCGATGGCGTGGGCGCGCGCAATAGGCGCGACGTCGTTCGGCATCTCCCGCGAAATCGCTGGATTGCCCCACACCTGCGTGAACGTATAGGCACCCACGCCGAGCAGTGCAGTTGCGGCAATCCAGAGCGGGGCTTTGCTCCGCCTTCTAAACGCTGGGATTTCGTCGAGCGTGGGGCGCGTCATCACTGGCTGTGCGGAGGAGGCTGGCGCCGGAAGCGACGAGGCGACATCAAAGCCGTTCGACAGCTGAAGCAACTCGCCTACGGCTAGCGGTTGCTGACTCGCCTTTACTCGTTCCAAATCCTCCCTAAGCTCGTCCATCGACTGGTAACGAAGTTCTGGCCTTTTCGAGAGGCACTTCAGAACGATCGCTTCCAGGCCCGGATCCACCGTCCTGCCAACGTAGCCCGCCATCGTCCGCGGCGGCACCGGCGGCCGGTACATGTGTTGAGTCAGGATCCCCATGAAGTTGTCGGCATCGAACGGCAGTCGCCCGACGGTCAGTTCGTACAGCATGACCCCGACGGAATAGATGTCTCCACGTTGATCGACGGTCCCGCCTGCCGCTTGCTCGGGGGACATGTAATGAGGCGTTCCGAAGACCGAGCCGGCGTGGGTGAGGCGACTCGGGGAGGCGACGGTCGTGACTTTCGCGATGCCAAAATCCAGAATCTTGACGAAGTCGGCGTCTTGCCCGCGCTTGACGAGGTAAACATTATCGGGCTTGAGGTCGCGATGTACGATCCCGGCAGCGTGTGCTGCCGCTAACCCCAGGCACATCTGAGATGCGATGTGCACGATACGCTCTGTGCTCAGAGGTAGCCCTGACCGTATGAGGGAGGTGAGCGGGACCCCGTCCAGGTACTCCATGACGAAGTACGCACACCCGTCTGGGAGTTGGCCGAAGTCACTGATGTCGATGATGTGCTCACTGCCAATCGACGACGCGGCGCGCGCCTCGATGAGGAAGCGTTCGGTAACTTCCTTGTCCCTCGCCAGGTCCGCCCGAAGGATCTTCAGCGCAACCTTCTTCTCGATGATCTTGTGGCGACACAGGTACACCATGCCCATGCCGCCCTCACCCAGCAGGGACTCGACCTTGTACCGGTTGTCGATGGTGTAACCGAGGTACGGATCGGGTGGTGGCGGTGGTAAACCGTTAGGATCCACCGGAGTGAGTGGTCCGTCAGAGCCTAAGAAAGCGGGACCATCGGGCGGCGGAGGCGTCTTCAGATGGGTCTGGCTTCCAGGAGCTACGGACACGATCTTTAGACCACTCGTGCTCGCAGCCGCTTTGGAATGCGACGACGGCGGTGCATCGGAGCGGGCATTTTCGTGACTCATCGAGGACCTAGGGAAAGAATACGAGGTATTGCAGCGTGTCTCTAGAGGCGGAGCAAGGAAAGCGGTGAAAATTCCATTTCCGAAACTTTCTTCTCACCCGGTCGCGCAGATTTCTCATTTTGGGCGCCCCTGTACTGGACAGATACGTAGTGGGGACGGCGACACATTGCAATTGTACGGGCTGGCGCGACTCATAGCGATCCGGCCCATTCGCGTTACTCGTCGGACGGGCACTCTTTTAGACGTGCCTTCGGAGCCGTCGTACGGCTGCACAAAGAGGTGGTCGCTCTACATCTTGCGAGGAATTAGCCCGCCTCCAGTGCACGATTCTGGTAGTAGCGGCGGGCATGGGCTTTCCGCTGTCTCTGGCCCTTCGGTACATGGGCTCGCGCAAACGGGCCATGGTTTCCGTCGGCACGCTGCTCGCCATACTAGGTGTGGCACTCGGCACTACCGCGCTGGTGACGGTGTTGGGAGTGACCGGAGGTTTTCGCGAGCAGTTTCGCGAAAAGGTGCTCGGAGTTAACGCGCACGTGCTTGTCCTGAAGTACGCGAGCGAATTCCGAGAGTACCGCGAGGTGATGGCCAAGGTTGAAAAGGATCCCGACGTTTTGGGAGCCTCGCCGTTCGTGATCAACCCAATGATGGTGACCCACGAGAACCGTACAGCGACCGGGGTGCTTCTCAAGGGCGTGGACCCCGACCGCATGCAGCAGGTGCTCGACCTACCCAAGCACATGGTGAGTGGCACGCTCATGGGTCTACGGCGGCCCGATTCCCAACCGCCTGAGCGCAAGAAGTCATACCGCACTTTCAAAGCGCCGCCCGTCGGTGGCGACACCGATGATTTTTTCGAAGCCCTCGAACAGGCTGAGGACGCCGCACCGAGCTCCAGCGCCG
>CAZNZA010000004.1:3782-9471 GCA_964577325.1 uncultured Polyangiaceae bacterium | reverse complement strand
GATTTTTTCGAAGCCCTCGAACAGGCTGAGGACGCCGCACCGAGCTCCAGCGCCGTGCCGAAAGCCAGCGCCGTGCCGAAAGCCACGGCCGTGCCGAACGCCGGCGTGCCGTCGACGGTGGGGCAGGAGGAAGTGAGTGGAAGCCTGGAACCGGAAGCCGGGTTCAAGAGCGTTCTGCCTGAAGACGACGTCTTGGACGGCATCGTGTCCGACCCCTGCGCGGAGGGGAGTAACGACGAACTTCCAGGCATAGTGATCGGGGCGACGTTGAAGGACACGCTCGCCGTAGAACTCGGCGATTGCGTACAAGTCACTTCTCCCACCATAGGTTACTCATTCTCGGACGGTCATCTGCGTCCTCCTGTAGCGAAGCAGTTTCGCGTGCAGGGAGTCTTCAAAGCCGGCTTCGACCAGTACGACTCCAAGCTGATGTACACGGATCTGTATGAGGCGCAGGCGTTCTATGGTGCCGGCGATACCGTGACCGGAGTCGAGATGCGCATCCGTGACATTGACGAATCGGCACAGGTCGTAGCTCGCGTAGATGCCCTCCTCAACAACGGCATCTACCACACGATGGACTGGGAGGAGCTCAACCACGGATTGTTTACTGCCTTGCGTATACAGCAGATCCTGATGAGCTTGGTGCTGGCGCTGATAATTTTGGTCGCGGCCTTCACGGTCATCGCCACCTTGATCATGATCGTGTTCGACAAGAAGCGGGAAATCGCCGTACTCAAAGCGATGGGAGCCACCGACGGGAGTCTGCTCCGAGCGTTCCTTTACCAGGGGCTCATCATCGGCGTAGCCGGGACGATGGTGGGCTTGGGCTTAGGTTATGTCTTGTGCACCTGGGCGCTCGAGGTCGGCATTCGCCTCGACCCGAAGGTGTACTTCATTTCGCGCTTGCCCGTGGTAATCCGCCTCAGCGACTTTGTACTCACCGGTATCTTCGCCGTCGCCGTCTGCCTGTGCGCATGCGTTTGGCCTGCGATGCACGCGTCGCGCCTCCGTCCCGCCGAAGCTTTTCGAGAGCAGTGACGGCTCAGAGGGGGGCGGCTATCAAGCGCTCTCAGCCATGCGCTGACGTGATCGGCGCAAGAGGCACGCCATCCGTGCCGAAAGTTCGGCCTCTCGAAACGGCTTGGTGACATAGTCGTCCGCTCCAGATTCGAAAGCTCGCTGCACTCGTTCTGCAGAGGAATGGGTGCTCAAGAACACTACTGGAAGCTCCCCTAAACGCCTATCGCGCCGGATCCGCTCGCACAGCTGCAATCCGCTCATACCGGGCAACGACCACTCGAGCATGATGAGATCGACGCGGGTGATGCGAAGCACATCAAAGGCCGCCTCGGCGCTGTCCGCACACAGCACCTCGTAGCCAGCGCTCTTGAGCAGGGCGCTCACCACCATTTGCATCTCGCGATCGCTATCCACGAACAGAATGTGGGTGCCTTTGACCGAAACGGTCTCTGCCGTTGGTGCCGGAGGAATACTAGGCGGGGCCGATTCGATGGGCTGCTCCAACGCGAAGTCCCAAAGCGTGTCCCAATCCCGGTCCTCGAACGCAATTCGCAACCCGTTGCCGCGGTCCACGACGCAGCCGGCGACGGCGGTCGTTTCCGCCAACTCCGCTTGCGCTGAATTGGCCGCGGTGTCTGCACAGCTAAACCCTGCACCATCAGCGACGGTGAAGTTTACGAGAACCCACTCGCCCTCGGCGAACGTGCCGCAGCACTTGGCGAGGGGGACGTCTTGTTCGTCTTGGCCGGCTTCGACCAACGTCGCGAGTTCAGCAAAATTGGCGAAATGAAAGTTGATGGCTCTCACGCGAGGGAAACGTTAGCGCGTCGTTTGGAGGTGTGCCACAGCTGCCCCCGATATAAGGACACGAAATGCTGGTTCGTCAGCGGTCGCACGCCCTGTTGCTGTGCCTGATAGGCGCACGATTGCTATGCCAAAAGTGTGCCAGTCTTGGCAGCAGGGAGTAAAACGTGCGCGGGGAACGTCGAGCACGGACGCACCCTCGTTGACGTCTCGGCAGGACCGGCTACCCCTAGAGCGCCCTCAGCCTGGGCTTTTACTCCCAGCTGACCTACCTTGAGGCGGCAATTCGGACTTCGGAATGAACCAGCGCCCCGATCCCGCCTCCCCCGAGCCTATCCAAGCCAGGGCTCCACTACCTTGGTTTACCGCCTTCAGACCTCAACGGTCTCGGCAAGTTTTGGAGCGGCAAGTAACGGTCACCCTCACGCTCATGGGTGCGGTGATGCTGCCGGCAATGTTGCTTTGGCTCGGAGCAAAGCTGGTGTGGAACCAGGACCCGTTTCACAGCCAGCCGTTCCGACCCGTCGAAGCCAGTTCGCTCACAGCGCGCGCCAAGGACGTCGCCCTGCACTTCCACCACGCTCTCAACACCGCCGACTTCGGAGTGGCTCGCTTGCTCACGACGTCTGAGGCAGAAGTTCTCGTGACGGACCGCGAGCAGCAGTGTCAGCGAACGGGCTGCGGAACGCCCCCAGCCCACGAATTTGCGACCCGGGCCATCGTCTTGCAGTCGCAGTCGAGCTCCGCCCTCATACGTGCGGAGACGTTCGAAGGTCGAACGCTGCGCGACGTCGCGACGTACGATGTGATACGGCACGAAGGGCGTTGGTTGGTGAAAGCCCGCCTGTGAGCTCTCGTCGCCAATGCGAGCCAGCCTGTCGCACAGGGCCGTGAGCAGGCTCAACGCAGACCCTTGAAGGCGATGCCCATAGCCGTCAGGCTCAACAAGGCGTCCCCGAGCAGTATGAACGGTATGTCGTTGCGGTAGGGCGCATGCGCAACTCCTAGGGTCACGACGAAGTCGCTCGACGGAAAAAGCAGCCCAGCGCTACTGAGCGACAAACCCAAGGTCGCGACAATCAGCGCACTCACGTTCACCGTTCTTGCAACGGTCGGGCAGCGCACGAGATGAGTGGCCACCGCGGTACAGCTTGCAAGCAAGCCTAGAGCCCAGGCCACTGTTAACCAGTCGCGGAGTCCGAACGCCCAGATGACCCCGACCGCCGCCAATAGCGCCAAGGTGACTACCGCAAAGCTCAGCAGCGCTGCAAAGCGTGCCCGGCGTACTCGAGGGACGGTAAGGGCAGCGCTGCCCACGACAATAGCTGCGATGTACCCTTCCACTCTTGGCTTGCCTCTCCACGCGCTGGTGAGAAGACATTAGGGTGGCCGTGTATGGCGGGCAACGCCGCAATCCGAGCGCACTGGGGCAGTGCTCCGTTGCGAACCGACTGGCCTTCAAATGGGAGCAAGCTAAGCCGTAGGGACGCCACATTGGAACAGGCGGAGCCGCAATCGGAAGAGCCGAGAGGGCGGGGGAGAAGCTTTCCTCCCACGCCCTATAGCCGGTCGCTTGCCTACTCCGCGGCCAGAGCCGTGTTCAGGTGTCCGCTAGGTTTACGTTCGGCAATGATGCTTTCGAGAAACCCCTGTAACGACATTGATCCCAGTTCGCCCCGCTCGCGCGAGCGAACCGCCAGTGTCTGAGATTCCTGCTCTCGCTCGCCAACGACAAGCAGGTACGGTACTTTCTGCAGGCTTGCCGCGCGGATTTTGTAGCCGACGCGATCAGGGCCGAGATCGAGTTCGGCACGCAGTCCTTCGTCCATGAGCTGGCTGTGAACCTGCTTTGCGTACTCGTCGAAACGCTCGCTTACTGGAACGACAGTCAGCTGAACTGGTGCTAACCACAGCGGAAAGGCGCCTGCATAGTTTTCGATGATGATGCCGAGGAAGCGCTCGAGACTCCCGTAGCAGGCTCGATGGATCATGACTGGGGTGTGCCGCTCCCCGTCAGCCCCTACGTAGGTCAAGCCGAAGCGCTCGGGCATCGAAAAGTCGAGTTGGATCGTTCCACACTGCCAAGATCGCTTCAACACGTCGCGGATGTGGAAATCGATTTTTGGCCCGTAGAAGGCACCATCGCCGGGATTGACGACATAAGCGATGTCAGCGCGATCGAGCGCGGTCTTGAGTGCCGACTCTGCCTTCTGCCACATCTCCTCGCTCCCGATGCTCTTATCCGGGCGAGTGGATAGTTCGATGCGAACATCGTTGAGATCGAACGCCGAATACACTTCTTTGAAGAAGTCGATCAGCATGCGGATTTCGGATTCGATTTGATCGGGGGTGCAGAAGTGGTGCGCATCATCTTGCGTGAACGCCTGAACCCTAAACAATCCGTGCCGCACACCGCTGAGCTCGCGGCGATGAACCAAGCCCATCTCAGCGAGCCGCAACGGAAACTCGTTGTGGCTGTGCAAGCGACTACGATACACCAGCAGGTGGCCAGGGCAGTTCATGGGCTTAACGGCCATCGGCCGTTCTTCTGCAACATTGTCTTTCACCGTCTCCGGATGCTTGTCATCACGCAACTTGAGCTTCGTGAAAAACATGTTCTCCATGTAGTTCTGGTAGTGACCAGACGTGTGCCACATCTGCTCGCTCAAGATCAGAGGTGTCTTGACTTCGTGGTAGTTGCGACGCCTCAGGAGGCTGCGCATGTAATCGGCAAGTTGGTTGAAGAGCACCGTCCCTTTAGGAAGGAAGAAGGGAAAGCCCGGGGCATCTTCGTTGAACACGAATAGACTCAGCTGTTCTCCCAGCAGTCGGTGGTCGCGCTTTTTTGCCTCTTCGAGTGCCGTCAAATAGTCGCTCAGCTCGGCCTTTGAGAAGAAAGCCGTGCCGTAAACCCTTACCAGCTGCTCACGGTTGGCGTCAGCTCGCCAATAGGAGCCAGACACCTTCGTGAGTTTGGTATGCTTGAGCCAACCCGTATCCTGGACATGCGGTCCGCGGCAGAGGTCGACGAAGTCACCATGCTTATAGAACGTGAGATCCTCTCCGCGTTGTTGGATGTCCGCAACAATCTCGGCCTTGAACTTGTTCGAACCGCCATCGATGGCACGATAGCGTTGATACACTTCGTCGGTGGTCTCGTTGGCGACATGCCGTTCGAAGGGCAGCGACTCCTTTGCGATGCGCTGCATCTCGTCTTCGATTTTCGGAAAGTCGTCAGGGGCGATTTTCTCACCCTCGGGCATGTAGATGTCGTAGTAAAACCCGTCCTCGATAGCGGGACCGATAGTGAGTTGTGCTTTGGGATAAACGCGCAGGATCGCGTCCGCCATCAGATGGGCCGCCGAGTGCCGCAGCACCTCTAGCGCGTCCGCGTCCTTCTTCGTCAGGATCGCGACTTCGCTGCCGTCCGCCAGCGGCGTCCGAAGATCGGCGACTTTGCCATCGATTTTAGCGGCGACCGCGTTCTTGGCCAGTCCGGGGCCAATTGCTTTCGCCAGGTCCAGCGCGGAAGCGTTGTCCGCAAGCTCGCGCGCACTCCCATCGGGAAGCCGAATATGTATCATGATCTATGCTCCTTCTTGCGGGACGGATACCACCCGTCCTCGCCCCGGAAGTCACGGAAACACCCCGTCACGCCAGGTTGCCTGGACCATAGCATCGCCCTTTCCGAGCGACAACGGTCACGAGGCACGACGCTGCGATTGGCGGCACCCGCGTTCCACTCCCCTCGGGGATGCCGCACCCGTGATCAGCGGGACGACACATGCAGTGCCCTCGGCAGCACGGCTTTCCCTGAGCGGCGCGACCTTAGCAACACCGCCAGCAGCGGCCGTGGCGCGAC
>CAZNZA010000004.1:0-3682 GCA_964577325.1 uncultured Polyangiaceae bacterium | reverse complement strand
AAAAAATAGGGCGCGGTGTCGTCAGGGAGGGGGAGGGAGGTGACGACACCGCGCGAAAAGGGGCACGGCGGCAGGTTAGGGAGGGAGGGGAGGGAACCCGCCGCCGTGCGGAGTCTGTTGCGCCTACTAAACCTTCGGAAGCTGAATCTATTCCCCAACCTACGCGGTCGAGGTTACGACGCTCCGGTGGGAGCGAGTCGGCGCTGTGTAGTCGACCGGGTTTGCGAAGTCCATGCCATTCTTACCGCGAGGGAGTTCGCGTACTTGCCGCACTCCTTTGCCGACTGGTTGCGGATCCGCTGGGCACGCCTTGCAATGTTGGGCGCTCCCGTCCGTTGTCAAGGCTTGTGGCTACAAGAGAGCATCACCTGCACCTTATGGCCAGAGTGCTATGCCGGGGCAGCCATGAGCGCGGCAAGACGCGGCTATCCTGGCTTTGATTTCACTCGAAGCGGCGGCTGTTCAACAAGCAATCGGCAAGCGTGCCGTAGTGGTGCCGTAGCTGATCCAATTGGGGCGTCGCACCAAGCTTGCGCACGAGGCGTTCGCTCAAGCTGCCGTTGTCGACCAGCCAACGCGCGTCTGCATGGAGGCTCGCTTGACTCGGAGGCGGCGTGGGCAAGCGGCTGATGAGGTCCGCCCACACTTCACGCGCCGTGCGCGGCGTTTTCTCCAAGCCCCAGGCGCTCAGGTACTCCGCGTCGTCAACCACTGTGTCGCCGCCCCGAAGGATGACCTGGGACAACGTCGCCGCTAGTCGCTCTGGCGGCCATGCCTCACCGGTGGCAGAGAAGCGGCCGTCCAAAGCCACCTGGCGCAGTGTTTCGGTCACCAGATAGGCAACCGCCACATCCATTCGGGGGCACTCCTGGGTGTCGAGAACGCGGATTTCGACCGCCATTCTATCGAATCGCGCGATAGCACCCCGCGCATTCACCCACTCGTGCCGCAGAACCCCCTCCACATCGAACGGAGCCAGAGCGTGATAAATGGGTTCGAGGACGCGCGCCTCATATTCCTGCCGAGTCTTCACGCTCTCCGGGATTACCCAGCCAGATACCGAGGGCACGCGACGGGCATTGGAGCGGTAGACGGCTAAACGTTCATCCGCGTGACGCGCGCGCTTGCCTTCGACGTAAGGGCTACTCGCGGCCAACGCGGGCATGAGCGGCAGCAGCATGCGGACCGACTCGTGCACGCCTTGGAGTTGCTCGTCGTCTTTGAACGGCAGGTTGATGTGCATACTTTGCAAGTTCGACCATCCGTGTCCGCGACAGTCGAAGATGCGATCGAAGGTGTTGTAGATGCCTTCCTCATCAACCGGCCAAAGTTGGAACTCCTGCTCTGGATTCATCCACGGATGCATGCCACTCGGCAGTAGTCGCGCCGCAAGCGGTGTGAGACGCTCATGCACATCTATGATGGCCTCATGAAACGCCACAGCAGCCTGCTGCAGGTCGGCGCAAGGTCCGTTCGTCTTCACTTCGATGACATGACGCGCCAGCTCATTGGACCAGGCGACCGCGCCGCGCTCCACTTCGGCAGTGTCCCGCCCCGCCAGCGCGCGCAACACCTGGTCAGCGATCGGGCGCACGCGTAGATCCTGAGCATCTACGATCATGTACTCGAGTTCGATGCCGTATACGGAGAACCAGTCATAGGGCGTCATGGTCATTCGTGTGCCTCACTGGCCTTTCGCAAGGCCTCGCGCCTCCAGACGTCGCACGAACGAACGCATGATGCGATCGTAAAGCTCGTCCTTCAAAATTTCGTCCTCGCATCCTGCGTCGATGCTCGGGTTATCGTTTACTTCAATCACGTTCAGCTTTTGGTCGACTTCTTTGATGTCCACACCGTACAACCCACTGCCGATCAAGTTGCAAGCGCGTATGGCTAGATTGACGACGTGGGGAGGCGCATCTTGCGGTGCGAGCGTTTCTGAACGCCCGTACACGCGCTTCTGATTCGGAGTAGAGCGCTGAATCTGCCAGTGTCCCCGCGCCATGTAGTACTTGCTGACGTACAAAGCCTCTCCGTCCAAAACGCCGACCCGCCAATCGAACTCCGAAGGAACGAAGGCTTGAGCGATGATGAGCTCAGAACGCAGCAATAGCGTGCGCAATTGACGCTGTAGTTCCGCTTCGTCCGTCGCTTTTACGACGCCGGCGGAGAACGAGCTGTCGGGCTGCTTGAGGACACAGGGTAGCCCCAGCTGGGGAGCTATAGCGTTCACATTCCCCTTGTGCACTACGATCGTGCGTGGAATCGGTATGCCGTTGCGACGGAACAACTCGGCTTGGTAAACCTTGTTGGTGCAGCGCACGATCGATTCGGGATCATCGATGACGACCATGCCCTCTGCCGCGGCCCGGCGGGCGAATCTGTACGTGTAGTGATTGACCGCGGTTGTTGCGCGGATGAACAGTGCATCAAACTCGGAAAGGCGACCGAAGTCGTCGCGCTCGATGAACGTAGTCTGCATCTTCAAACGAGCTGCGGCGCGAGCGAAACGCGCCAAAGCTTTAGCATCCGAAGGACTATCTGTTTCCGTCGGATCAACGAGGATGGCGAGCGAGAAACGCGGGTGCTCGACATCCATTATCTGCGGACGTTCGAAGAAACGCCGTGCCTGTTCGGCAATGAATTCGTGGTGACCGTCTGGAATTTCACTCCACGCGATGGGCCGGACGCTGGCCAGGCGCCACTCATCGGCGTGGACGAATTCGGCGCGAAGAAAAGGTGCCGGAAAATGGTTGAAGATGGCTTGGCACAAGCGATCGTAGCGCTTGGCGAGGTTGCGGCCGAAGTAGATGCTCAGCTCGAAGCGGTCGCTCCGGAGAGGTGCAAGGAGGCGCTGGATGCGATCCTGAAGCTCTGCCGACGCGACCTTGATGATGGAATTGAGCCTCAGGTCTTGGAGCGTGGTCACGCTGGGTAGAGGCCGGTGGCCACGCGCAGCAGCAAGTAGTGAGACGTAGTAGCCCACCGTCTGATAGCCGTTGCTTCGACACAGGTTGTAGACCCGAGCACGTCGTAGCTCGAAGAAGCGAGGGTTGGTCAGATACTCTGATGCCGACACCAGTTCGGTACCAGGAAGAAGCGGTTTCCAGTCTTTGGGGTTTTCAACGACTAATAGAGAACTCATGAAATCGACTGCGGCTCAGACACTGCCAGGCAGCGGTGGAACTGCCGGGAGTGCGGCGGTTGCTTTGGGTTGAATGATGAGTAGGTTCGCGTCGTAGGTCACAATGCCGAGCAGAATGGCAGAGACGAGTTGTTCTACGTTGACGGTATACTGCTGCTGGCCAAATCCAGGATTGTCCTGAAGCGGATCTGACACGGTCACCTCGCGGGTGCGTCGATCATAGCCCGATAAAACGACGAAATGGCCTTGGGGATCGCCCTTTATCGCATCGTACTCGTCGCCGTATTCGCGGGCGCAGCGATACAGATAGGTGGCGGACAAGCCGGTCAAGATGGGGATCCCTCGCTTCAGGAAGCGACGGATCAGCGCCGATGTTTTGTTACCCATAAAAACACGCCCTCCGAGTTCCAAGAATTGAAGGTAGGGTTGCGTCGCGAGAGCGAGTCGAGGATCGTGTTTGGCAGCGAGCTGGGCTCGCAAGTGGTCGGCGAGTGAGTCTGGGGTCGTAAACCACGTCGGGTCGAAGAGCTGAAGGTT
>CAZNZA010000003.1:76626-106786 GCA_964577325.1 uncultured Polyangiaceae bacterium | reverse complement strand
GTCGAGTCGGTGGTATCCGTCGTCGAGTCGGTGGTATCCGTCGTCGAGTCGGTGGTATCCGTCGTCGAGTCGGTAGTGTCGGTCCAACCCGTCGAGTCGGTAGTGTCGGTCCAACCCGTCGAGTCGGTAGTGTCGGTCCAACCCGTCGAGTCGGTAGTGTCGGTCCAACCCGTCGAGTCAGTAGTGTCGGTCCAGCCCGTCGAGTCGGTAGTGTCGGTCCAACCCGTCGAGTCAGTAGTGTCGGTCCAAACCGTCGAGTCAGTAGTACACGTCGACTCCATTGTGCTCGTTGAATCGGTGGTGCTCGTCCAGTCGGAAGTATCGCTGGTGTCCGTCGTGGCCGTCCAATCGGTAGTATCGCTCGAGTCGGCGGTGTCCGTCGGATCGGTGTTGTTGGTGTCCGTCGTGCTCGTGGAGTCGGTAGTATCGCTCGAGTCGGTAGTATCGCTCGAGTCGGTAGTATCGCTCGAGTCGGTGGTGTTCGTCGGATCGGTGGTGCCGGTGTCCGTCGGTTCGGTGTCGGTTGAAACGGCGGGGCCGCTCGAGTCGGTAGTCGAGTTGCCGTCCGCGTCGACCGGATCAGGTTCGTACATTCCCTCCGACTCGAAGTCCGCCATCGAGCCACACGCGGTAAGGGTCGCAAGTGCACTCCAGGCAATGCTCCTCCCTAGTCCGGCAAAGGAGAAGATGAAAGATGGGGTAGATTTTGCGTATTGGAAAGCCATTGCCGGACGGTAGCAGTCGACGCTTCCGAGCGCGAGCGATGGTGGAAATGCAACAGCCGAAGAGCGGTGGAACAGCGGCAAACGCATGCAGTGGGATCGAGGGGATCGGTTATCCTCTCCGGAGGGCGTCCATGGTGACTCTTTTCGCTCAGGAAATCCGCAAGGCACCGCTCAAAAGAGTCGCAACTGACGCTCTGCATGTGGGCGTCGGAACGTGCCGATGCGAGGAACTGGGAAAGGTGTATAGCCCAAACGCACACATGTTGTGTCGAACATGCTTTGCAGTATGCGCGCGTAGTTGCCTTTTGTCGCAAACCGGTCATGAAAGGTCGACGTATTGAGCTTGCCATCACGCATCTCACGAATGCGCGCCAGTATCTTGTCTGCGCGGTCCGGGAACGCTCGCTGTACGCACGCACTGAATGTCTCGGCGACGCTGCCAGGAAGGCGCACGGGTAACATGACTGCGGAGACCGCACCCGCGTCACGTGCCGCTTCCAGTATCGGGATCAGATGGGAGTCGGTGAGACCCGGGATGATCGGAGCTGCGTGCACGATGACGGGAATGCCTGCTGCGCTCAGCCGTCGGATGGTTTCGATACGGCGTCGCGGAGGCGGAGCATAGGGTTCGACGGCGCGCGCAATGGCGTCGTCCCACGCCGTGACGGAAACGGACACACCAATCGAAGCTTCCTCTTTCAATTGGCTCAACACGTCGAGATCTCGTTCCACGAGCGCGGACCGCGTGATGATGTGCACGGGGTTACGGTATTCCGCGCACACCGTCAGACACTGTCGAGTCAAGGTCAACTTCTTCTCGATGGGCTGATAAGCGTCGGTGTTGCCGCTAACGACGACCAGGTCGCCGGCCCACGAACGCTGCTCGAAGGTCTGGCGGAGGAGCTCGGCCGCGCGCGGCTTGTACAGGATGCGGCGTTCAAAGTCGGTTCCGCTACCAAAGCCGAGGTACTCGTGGCTTGGCCTTGCGTAACAGTACGCGCAGCCGTGCGCGCAACCTCGGTAGGCGTTCAAGCTATACCGAAAGGAAAGATCAGGGCTGTCGTTCTTCGACAAGATGCTGCGCGAAGCATCCTCGTACAGCATCAATCCCAGGTCCGGCACCTCGCCTGGCTCGTACTCGACGACGCTTTCGTTAAATCGATGCGTGGGGTTGACCAGGGGGAGCCGGCGCAGCACAACCCCCACTGTACACTGAACAAATGACTAGGTAAAGGCGCACGAGGGACACGGTCACCGCCTGTGATCCGCGATTCGCGCCGCGCATAGCCGCACGCTGTTTCTAGAACGCACGGGCGACAACCCGACTGATTTCCAAGCTGTGCGCGAGAGAGGGGTCGAACCTCCACGAGTTGCCTCGCTGGAACCTAAATCCAGTGCGTCTGCCAATTCCGCCACTCGCGCAAGGGGCGCAGACGATACCCGTAGAGGGTGCGCGTCCGCAAGGGGCCGCTTAGGGCTGGTGGGCCGAAAGGCGCTCGCCGCGGGGATCTGGTGTGGCGACCAGAGACAGGGCTCGATGGGCCACCGCGCATCGTGCGGCGGCGAATGCCACTGGGGCTGCGGTGCGTGCAGTAAGCGAACGCCGGCAGGCACCTGGTTCGTTAGGCCGGCTTCTAACGTCAATTCAGCTCAGTAGTCTCTGGCAAGCCTGCTCCAAACGAGCTTTGGCATTTTCGGTCACCGGCTCGCCGTGGGCCGGCAGCACCTGCTCGAAGTTCAGGGTTAGTATGCCGCGTAGCGCCTGAGCAAAGGCCCGCTTGTCGGAGATCTGAGTTTTGAAAAGGCGACTGCAGCAAAGGCCGTGACGAGTACCAGCGAGTGACAAGATTAGCGGCGTCAAGAAGCCTTTCGTGCCGTTCATGTTGAAGGCGAGGTCCGTGAGCAGCAGGGATTTGGATCTTGGATGATAGAAGACGAACTCGTCGATGCCGGGAACGCCCGGGAGGAGATACGTCTCGAGGGCTGGAGCGAGCGGCTGTTGTTCCTCTGAAAGGGGCGTGAACTCGGGCAGAGCGGAATTCTTGGAGGAAAGGCCAGACGGTGCATGACAACGCGCTCGAGGATACAAGCGCGCTGCTTCTCCGAACCAGCGATGGTGAAACAGGTTTGGTGCCACGATGTCGCGTACTTCGCCCAGCGCGCCGAGTTCGGAGATAGCTGCAGCTCCGAGCTCGACGGGCGAATGTACGAACAACGTGGTGTCCGGGTGTCGGATGACGGTCATGTGTGACGGGAGATAGAAGCCCGGTCCCACACGAACATCCTGTACTGCTCGCCACATGTCATTGCCGACTTCTGTGAGATGAGCCACGCGGCCTCCTTGGGTATGATTGTGTTGGCTTGTGAACTATGTGACAGGCGATGCATATAATCAAGTAGACTTGACTAAATTCGTTAGATGACCTAGTCCAGTGGCGTGACCCGAGGAAAATCCGCTTTGCCAGGAGGCTCTAAGCAAGCGCGCAAGAAGGCGTCGTCCCGTGTCGTGCCGGACCCCGTGGAACGTCAAATCGAAGCGAAGAAGCAGACGACATTGCACCTCTTGCTCAAGGCGGCTCGCTTGGCGAACGAATACGCCATTCGGCGCTCACCAGCCGTTCACTCCGACCAAGCCGGAGCTTCCGGCACGCCTGTACACCTGGGCCCAGCTCACTTGGCCCTGTTTCCCCACATTCCGTGGGAAGGCATCCGCTTGACGGAGCTTGCGTCGCGCTTGGGAGTAAGCAAGCAAGCGGTTGGTCAGTTGGTAGATGACCTGGAAACCACCGGCACGTTGACTCGAGTGTCCGACGAGGCAGACAAGCGCGCGAAGCGCATCATTTTTACCAGCCAAGGTAAAAACCAACTGCGACGCGGGCTCGACCTACTTGCGCGGGTGCAGTCGGAATTCGAGGCTGCGATCGGAAAGCAGACGGTATCGCGCCTTCATGCCCCGCTCGTGCGACTGGTTGCCTTTCTGGAGACGGCCGACGGCGCGGGTTCTAGCGGCGATGCAGACTGTGATTCTGCTCCATGAAGGCTCGGATGCAGACATATTCGTCGGTGCGCACGCGGCTTTGGTTGATCGATGGCTATAATGTTCTGCACGCGGTCGTGCTCAAACGAAAGCGGGACGTGGAGTGGTGGCAACCCGAGTACCAGCAACGGGTGCTCGAATGGGTGACGGCGCGGTTGGAGACGTTTCTTCCTGACGCCGAGCACTGCTCCGGCGACGAGGTGATCATCGTGTTTGATGCATCGCGGACGCCCCCTGCAGACACGGCACCTCAACACGACGTGGTGCGGATAGTATATGCTCCCAATGCGGATGCTTGGATGGTGTCTCGCTGCAAGGAGGCTTCCCAGAGTGCTCATGATCAAGCGCAATCGTGGCGCAGCGCTTCACATGAACTGCACGAAGACGCTGACGGCGCCCACGACAGGATGTACCCCGTGGCGCGTCTGGTGACCGCCGATCGCTCGTTGGCCGACCGAGCCCTCGTCCACGGAGCGAGTACGGTCAAGCCTTGGGACGTAGATATGTGAAAGGTAAACGACACTGAGGCCGTTGGACGCAAAGTTCGCCGTTCAGCGGCTTGCGTCGTTCGAGGACGAGTTGCCGATTGTCGCCACCTTCGGCGGGGCGACGTTCTCTCTTGTCGCCTTCCACGATGGCAACAAGTGTACGTTGATGACGTCCGTCATGAGACCCAGGTGCGCGCAATGGTCGGACGCTCCGCTGCCTCGAAACCCGCGGACATGGTAGTTGCCTTGGCTGTAGGTCGTTATCCGATCCAGACCCATCGGGTCGGTGGGGAGTGGAGTCGTAGTGGTCGGTTGGCCCCCGACTTTCCAGGTGAGATAGTTGGCTGTCTGAGTCGTGGATGCATACCCCGGCGTTCGTATTGAGCTGTGGCTCACGAACATGAAGCGCTGTCCTTTTGCGGCAGCTTCAGCGAACCTCGCGAAAGGGACCAAGCGCTTCTCATCCAGGTTCTCATCAGTGAAGCCGGCGTGCAAGCTGTCGAGCAGGATGACACTTCCGACGCGGCGCTGAGGTTCTGGCTGAGTCAGAAGCCGTTCGACCGCGCCATATCCGGCGCTCCATGCCGACAACGTAACATTCTGGGCATAGGCGCGGGGGTTCCCCGACCTGCGCCTGATCTCACTCTCGACGGCAAGCAGGAGCTGGCTGAAGGTGCGCGCATCTCGAAACACTTCGCGGTAGGACTCAGACGCGATGCCCACGTCAATGCCCACGAGCACTGGGCTGTACGCGCCATCTTGCAGGGCTCGCACCCACTCCTTGCGAATCGGCTCGCGGCCGTGAAAGTGAAACAGAACGTCGAATCCGTCGCCGTCGTTCACCATCGGGGATGAAGATCCGGCAGGAGGCGCGAGCACGTGAGCCATGGGCGCTACCTGCACCCATTTTGCGTACTGAGCAAAGCCAGGATCTGGCGCAGCGCAAGGAAAGATGCCTCCCCGCGCAGCGCTTGGCTTTTCTCCTTGAGTGAGACGGCCGGGCGCGGCTAGCACCCAGTCCGGCGCGGTTTCTTGGATGGTGCTAGGTGCACGCTGAAGAGGCGCTTCCGCGCGCGATGTCACCGGGTCTTTCTTCGTGCTCGACGGGGCCGCAACCTGGCCTTCCTTTTTCGTGGGCGACGTCGCGGCCTTCGTCGCTGGGCGTTGGGGCGACGTATTGTTGGCTGAAATAGACGCGGGAATGCTGAGCGTCTGTCCAGCTCGGATCTGCGACGACGCGCCCAACTCGTTGGCTGCTTGCAGGGCCTCCACGCTCACCCCATATTGGCGCGCCAGCGCCCACAATGATTCACCGGGTGCCACGACATGGCTTTTCGCGCTTGCTGCGGCGGTAATGAGCGACAGGCTTGCAGACACCAGCGCAAGCCGAAACAGGACACGGTGGCGCAAACGCATGCATCGGTTGTGCTTGTACCCACGCAACAGGGGCAAGTTTTTGAGCCGTGCGTGTTGGCCGCGCTCTTTCCTCCAGCTATAAGCGCGCGCCCTGGCTCGCGGAATACTTTATGAAAGCATTGAAAAACTTGCGCGTGGAGAGCGTCCATCCGCTGCTTCCCCCGGCGATTCTGGCAGACGAGCTGCCGCTGACGGATCCTGTTGCTAGCACTGTCTCCGCGGGGCGCGATGCCGTCGCCGCGATCATGGACGGAGAGAGCGACCGTTTCCTGGTCGTAGTCGGCCCGTGTTCGATACACGATCAGCAGGCGGCGCTCGACTACGCGGGCCGTCTCACGGCGGCTGCCGGTCGCTTCGCGGATGACCTGCTGGTGATCATGCGAGTCTACTTCGAGAAGCCGCGCACAACCGTGGGGTGGAAAGGCCTCATCAACGACCCGCGGCTCGACGACAGCTTTCGCATCAACGAAGGGCTGCGCTTGGCGCGCCGACTCCTGCTCGACATCAACGCGTTGGGCATGCCCTGCGCCACCGAGTTTCTGGACCTGATCACGCCGCAGTTTCACTCGGAGCTCATATCCTGGGGAGCGATTGGTGCTCGTACTACCGAGAGCCAATCTCATCGTGAGTTGGCTTCGGGTTTGTCTGCTCCCATTGGGTTCAAAAATGGCACGGGTGGAGACGTTCAAATCGCGGTCGACGCCGTCAAGAGCAGTTCGCAGCCCCACCACTTCGTGGGGGTGACCGAGCAAGGCCTCGCCGGAATCGTCCGCACCACGGGCAACCCGTACTGCCACATCATTCTCCGCGGTGGGAAAAATGGTCCCAACTACGCACCCGCGTGCGTCAGTGAGGCGGGGCAAGCCTTGGAGCGGGCTGGAGCACGGCCCTGGGTCATGGTTGATTGCAGCCACGGCAACAGCAACAAGGACTATCGCAATCAGCCTCAGGTCGTTTACGGCTTGGCCGAGCAAATCGAAGCTCAACAGCCGTATTTGATGGGTACGATGCTCGAGAGCCACCTGGTCGAAGGCAATCAGTCGCTGACTGATCCCAATGCGCTCGTGTATGGACAGAGCATCACGGATGCCTGCCTATCGTGGGAGATGACAGAACCATTGCTCGAGCGTCTGGCCAAAGCCGTGTCGGCAAGACGTCGTGCGCGGCGTAGTGGGCCGTCCGCGTGATGGAGGCCGTGAAGTGCTAGCAGAGTCTTGCACTGCCATCGACCCCTGATGACTTTTGCCGACACGCCTACTATAAGGCACCCATGATATGCGCGCGTCAGCCAGCGGGAGCCGCCAGGCGGAAGTCCCTATCCGTGGTTTCAATGGCTGCCGCCATGACGGTGAGCGCCGTCGCCGTAGGGTGTGTCGCCGGCGAAGAAGTCGATCGAGCGGTCATTGGCGCCGCCAATGACCAGTATTTCCGCGGTCCCGCCACGCCTGCCGTTTCCCCCTTACCGTCGTCAAGTGCGCCTGCGGCCCCCCAGGCTGCGGCCCCTCAGGCTGCGGCCCCTCAGGCTGCGGCCCCTCAGGCCATGGACTTGGAAGTGAACGAGTCCGAGCTTGCGCAAGACGAGGGACTGGCGGCTTCCTCCGTTGCGGACGATGAGTATCCGCCGGACGCGCTAACGCTCGAGCAGTGGCTCGCAGGGCAAGAGGCGCCAAGCGCACCTTGACCGTTCATTGCCGTTGACTCACCAGCAATAACCAGAGTTAATCGGCGGCATCTGCTGCGGGCGCCGATTGGTATACGCGTGCGTCCACAAACACATCGCGCGGCGGTGCTTGCAGCCATAGAATGAGCGGTCGCTCGAGCATGGGGAGCGGCCAACGCGAAACGACCTCCACGTTGACCCATACGTCTCCAGGCGGTGAGACGTGCGCCTGCGGTTCGTGCACGTAGCGGCTCAGTTGCAAAGCTCGAATGAGGAAGGGGGAGCGCTCGGCTGCCGGCAGGGATCCTTCAGCCGTCAACAGCTCGTATCCCTCTAGGCTGAGGGCAATGAAAGGGCGCTCCTGCAGGAGCGACAGGGCGTCGCTCGCTTTGGAAGGGTCAACCTCCTTGATGTGAGCGGGGTCGACGGGCTGCCAAGAAGCGGGCGGTGGGGGACCGGTATACCAGTGGCTCACTTTCGAGAATGGTTGGTGTTCGCCCTGTAGCGCTTGCATGGCGAACACCGCTGCAAATAGTCCGGCTGCGGCAATCCCCACGAGCATCAAGCGTCGCGTCCACAGCGCACGCAAAGTCGAAGAGGCAAAGGTGGGGGCAGGGGGCACGGGTGCGTTTCCGTTAGGACGGCGGCATTCGTTCATAACATTAACGTCAAACGTGCCCTGCGCGACGAAACCTGCTCCGCTACCAAGCCCTCAGCCGCGCCACGCTGGCGCTGATTGCGGCCGTCTTTGCTCGGGACCACGCGGCGTGGTCGCGCTCCGGCGCGGCGAGTTGAGAGAGTCGGGCCTCTACCGGCTTCGGATCCTTGAAGCTCAGGTGCTCCAAGGCAGCCAGGACCTGATGCAGAGCAAGCGGTTCCTCGAGTTGCTTCGTGGCCTCCAGCAATCCGTCAACGCTGCCGTCACCCCCCCAAACTGCCACCATGGTTGCGGCTTTCGTCACAGCGAGCGTATCGGTTGGCGCGGAGGTGAGGGCCTTTGCGTAACAAGCTCCCTCGCTCTTACATCGTTGCACGAGTTGACGTGCCTGCTCGAAAGCACCCAACCCTACTTTGCCCCCATAGCGTTGCGCCACGACCTGGCCCTGTTTTAGCTGCTCCTCCGTGACCAGCGCGTTCATTGCCATGACCAGCGCTAGCTGGACGTCCGCTCGCCGTGACCACACACTGGGCACCCGCCCCGCTCTATCCATGAGCCATGGCACGATGGTGGGATCAAAGAACTGCACGGCAGCTTGTGCCAACGTCTCTAGAGCACTTTCGCCGTCGGGCAGGGTGACTTTGATGTTGGTTTCGTTGAATGTCGTTTTCAGAGCGGGCACGCCAGCTTTCGATCCCGGTAGACGGCTGAGGGAGCGGACCAGGAGTGTGCGCGCGACCGGTTCTTTGGTCTGCGCCCACGTCTCGAGCAGCTCCTTCTCAGTACTCGGGTGACGGATTAGGTCGAGCCATTTGGTGGCGAAGTAGACGTGGCTTGGCCCAACATCGGGCTTTGCCTGCGCGCCGAGCCGCACCAGTTGCTCATCCTCACGGCGCAGCAGGCTTAGCATCCGTGGCAGGGCATATTCAGCGAGCTTTGCCAGAGACAGCTCCGCTGCCGGATGAATTTCTGGCTTGCCCTGATCGATCAACACGTAGAGCAGCGGATCGACGGCCTGCTGCACCTGAAGATCCCCAAGCAGGCGCGCAGCTACGGTCTGTCGGAACAGTGCCCGTCGAAACGCTTTGACGGCGCCCGTGTCGTCAAACCGCGTCGGGCGCTCGAGCGGCTTCGCGAGCTCTTCGCTTAGCGTCGGGACCCACTCAGCATCGACCTGGTACTCCATCGCCGCTGCGAGGTGGCGACTGTATCGATGTCCGTCTTTGTCACCGGGGTCTAATGCGAGGTAGGCTTCGAGCAGCGGCGCGCCGTATTGTGGGACTCGGCGTTGCATCACCCCTTGGCACGCCCAGATCGCGTCGTCCACCGACTCGCCCGTCCGCGCATACTGTTGTATGGCTTCGATGAACGCTGGAACAGCCGTTTCGCTATCGAAACTGACGAGCGTGCGTAGCAGCTGCTTCCGTGTCGAAGGTGAGAGTTGTTCGCGGCCATCCACGTAGACACGCGTCGCGGTGGCTGCATGTTGAGCTACGAAGCTGCGCGCGCTTTCGGTATGGCTGCCGTGTTTCGCTGCCTCGGCGTAAGCGATAACCAAGGCAGCAACGGCCTCTTCGCGCTCTGCAGGCTGCGTGAGACGTTCGTTGAGCTGCTCGTCGTTCGCCGCGCCTGCCGCTTTTGCTGGTGCCTCAACCTCTGCCGGCGCGAGGGTATTTGCCTCTTCCGCGGGCGAAGTTGCTGCTCGGGATCCGTGCTCCCCGCCGCAGCCGAAAAAAATTGCGGCAGCAGTGACTGTGGCAAGCGTGCTCCAGGGCGTAGTTGGCGGACGAACGCGGCGACGGTGTGCGCGACCGCCTTGCGCGCCGGTCGGCTGGTGGCGGTGAGGCTTCTGCATGAAGCGAGTCTATCGCGGAGTCAACGCGGAGCGCCAGCAAACCGCCTTCGGCAGTTATCTCACGCGCTTGCTCGGACGTATCCACTCGTTGATGTTGAACTCCTTCGCCGACGCGACGGTCGTTGCGTCAGCTCTGTCGAGACAGGCCATCTTCGACGCCAAGCTCGACGTCTGGGCCTACGAGCTCAGGCACGCAACGCCGCGCCCGGAATCAGGGGACGCAGAGCTTCCGCGCACGTCCGCTTTTGCCGAAGATGCGCCGCGCTCGGGCGAACAAACGGGTGCTCTCATTCTCAGCGCTTTCGTCGAGTTCGGGCTACATCGCGTCGTAGGTGATCGGAAAGCTTTTGTGAGTGCCAGTGCCAGAACCTTGACCGCGGGTCTGCCTCTGCCACTGCCTCGACAGCGCGTTACACTGCAGATCAACGACTACATACATGGCTCAGAGCGTCTGCTGACTGCGTTGAGAGACTGGAAAGATCAAGGCTTTGACATAGCCTTGGATGCCTTCGTTCCGAGCCGGACGACACTTCCGCTGCTCGACGTCGTGGACTGGGTAAAGATTGACGTAACGGGAGTCGACGAAGGTCAGTTGCGGTCAGTAATGGCAGAGTTGCGCCGCCACTTTGCGGAGCCCATTGCCGTGCACGTCGCGACCGGCGAGCAGCTCCGGTTCTGTTCATCGTTGGGTTTTACTAGCTTTCAAGGCGATTTCCTCCTTCGGCCACAGCTCCTTCAGCGCGCCGAGCTGCCCAGTAGCTTTGCGACCGTCAGCCACGTACTGGCGATTCTCCGAGATCCGGACGTCGATTTCGCAGCCATCGAACAGGCTGTGAAGCGTGACCCTTCCTTGACCGTGGCTGTGCTCAAGTTTCTGAATTCCGGAGCGTATGCCTTTCGGCGCGAGGTGGCGAGCGTCTCACAGGCTGTCTCTCTGTTGGGCACCAACGAGTTCACCAAGTGGCTACTCTTGGTCATGCTCTCTGCACGCAAGAACAAACCAAGCGAGCTGCTCACGACGGCGCTCGTGCGGGCGCGGACGTGCGAGAACTTTGCTCGGCACCGACGGGATGCCAACCCGGCGCAAGCGTTTACCGTTGGCGTACTGAGCATCATGGACGCGCTTTTGGATCGTACGATGGAAGAGCTGCTCGAAGAGCTGCCGCTCACGCCGAACGTGCGCTCCGCAATCTTGGAGTTCAGTGGCCCAGAGGGGCAAATCCTCGAAGCCGTTGTTAGCCGAGAGCACGCTCCGCCTCATATCCCCTGCGAAGAGCAGATCCTACTCACGAGAGCGTGGCTCGAAGCGGTGCAATGGGCAGACGTCACCCGCCGCGGGCTATGACGGAGCCGGGCGGCTGGCGCTGGCGAGCCGTGGAAGCGGAGCGTGAGACGGGCGCGCGGGCACGTAACCCACCCCCACACCACCGGGCGGGCCTGCGTTGGCGTAGATCCACGGAGCCCTGAGCATCCCGAGCAAAACGCCGGCGAAGAAAAAGGCGAAGGGATTGAACATGCCGTTCATGAGCAGATCGAAGCTCACGAAGCCCAAGATCAGCGCAATCCCGGCAATCAATCCCCGTGCTTCTAGCGTAACTCCACGTTTGAAGGCGCGCAGGGCTTTGAACAATGGCCAAAGGAAGAGCCCGAAGTGTGCCAGGTAACCCAGAATTCCGCGGTCGTTCAAGGCGATGATCCAGGCGCCATCGACCACCGTCCAGGAGGTGCCGTCGTCATTGTAGACCCACCCTCGAGAGAAGCCGCCCCAGCCGAAATACGGCCGCTGCAAGGTTTGGCGCACCAAGTCATCGTCGTTCTTGAAGCGATAGGCTAGCGAAGCGGCACGCTCGTCGTTCGTGAGGCGTTTAGCATAGTCGATGATCTCCTCGCTCGGAAAAGCCCCAGACAGGTGAATCAGGGGCATCAAGATCACCAGCACGCCGAGGAACGCAGCCAGATAGATTTGCAGACGCGGCTTGAGGAAAAAGATCACCGTGCCGCCAATCAGCAGGTAGATGATCGACGCGCTGCTCTTGCATAGGATTGGCATTAGGCAGAGGTAGGCGGCAAACAGCCCCAGCCTTGGCACTGAGCGCACCTTACGTCGATACAGCGTCAGGGCCAGAATGGCACTCGTAGCCGCGTACAGCGCCACCTCCAGAGCGTGATTCATGAACACGATGGGCCGAAAGCCCCCGCCACGCATCAGCTGGAGAAATGAGTGCTGGAGGTAACCATATATCCAACGGTGCAGTTGCGGACTGAAGCGGGCTTCGAACATGATGAGCACGCCGTACACGACCGCGAACCACAACCACATGCGAGTGCTGTCGATGAACCAGTCACGTCGATGAGCGAGCGCAATGCCTACTACGAATGGCACGACGTAGCTGATGACGTCCGTGAGGATGAAAGTGATAGCTGTGTGCTTGCTTATGGACGCAGCCGCAAAGTAGCCGTTGACGATTATCGGATCCGGGTTCAAGAATGCCCGCGCCACATTGGTACCGATGAGCGCGACAATGAGAAGTTTGCTCACTCCGTCGAGTTTTCCGTATCGGAGTAGCTGTTTGCCAAACAGCGCGCTGAACAGCAGTATCGCCAGCGGCGGAAGCAAGTCCTTGTCGAGGTTTGGGAAGACCGGAACCAGGATGACCGCGCGTTCCGGCAGGTAGAGCATGCCGGCCAAAAGCACCCACAGCGCCGCTTGATGCGGCTTTTTGGTAGCGAAGATGACCGCGCAAAGCGGGAGCCATGCGAAGAGGGCGACCGAGTCCAAAGCCCGCCCCACATACCATGCTCCCTATCGTTCCCGCAGCGCAGGCTTCAACACTTGGCACGATGGGTGACTGGGCAAAGCGAGTGAGCGACGCCGGCTAAGCTGACGAGCTGGCCTGGGTCCCGCGGCAGTGCCGTTCAACCATGGTGGATGATTGTGGGGTCATGTTCCGTTCAGGCTTGGTCGAGAGACCGGCCGTGATATCCCCCGCGAACTGCCCTGTACAGGTTAGTACTAGGGAGGCAGAGTAGGACAATCACCCCTATCGGCGCTATAGCCATTAGCCCACTTCATAGAGCCATGGCCACTGCTTCCTCCTCCCCCGTGCCAGTCCGTGCTTCCAAGCGTATCCGAACGTCGGCTCAGCCTCGGCGGTCGACGCCGCAGGAAGGCAATCCGCCAGGCACTGATTCGCCGGCTCCGGAGGAGTTCGACTTTTTGTCCTTACTGACGATGACCGTTGCGCTCTTCGGGCTTGGGACCTTTTCGCTGGTCTCATTGCTGGGTATCATCGCAGGGGGTTAATATCTCTGTCACCTGTGCTAGGCCACTACTGTCGAGCCGTGTCGCAGGCTCAAGGTTTGGGCTTTACCGCCGAAGGGGAAAGCGCGAAGGCGATGGGCGCTCTCTTTTCGTGCACGATGCTCAGCTGCTGATCGAGCTGTACCGGTCGCTTGTTGCCGAGGATGATGTCCCAAAAGCGGAAGGTTTGCGCGATGATGTGGTCCAGTTGCCAGGTGCCCGAGCTGAGCGGGCCGCTTCCTCGCACGGTGGAGCGCAGCGACTCGTCAGGCAGGCAGTACGCCGCATATTCCGAGCCCTGTAATAGGTGCAATACACCGGCAGAAAAGCCAGCTCCCGCATAGACGATGACTCCGGGCACTCGTTGCGAAGCGAGATCGTTGAGTGCATAGGGGATCTTCTCGTCCGCGGTGCCGCAGGAATCCTGATACTTGCACTCAACGCACAGTGCGGTCCCGTCTTGGGCGAGCACAAACAGATCAATGCGTCGCTGTTTGCCAATGATTGACGTGCCAAGGTGCACCTCATCATAGACGGACAAGCCCCGGTGGCCATAGGCGCTGACGATATAGCGTCCAATGAGCTTCTTGTATTCGTTTCCCGTCACCGTGTCTCAATCGACCCCTTTGGATGGAGGGGCTTTCTTAGGCCAGCTTAGATCAAGCTCTGCTGCGCTTGAAGACGGGAATGGTAAAGCGCATCGCTCGCCGGTCCCCACTCGAGCAGACGTCGCCGAGCCACTTCTAAAGCGTGCGCGCTCAAATCGCAACCTATGAAGGGTCTCCGCTGCCGTAGCGCAGCTTCGCCCACCGACGCCGAGCCGAAGAACGGATCGATCACCATCTCGCCCTCCTCAGTGCTCTGCTGGATCAAGACCTCACTGACGAAAGCTGGCTTCTCCGTGGGGTACCCCTTGTGGATGCGCGGGCACTCGATGATGTCGGGCTGTCCGAGATTGTTCAGCTTGCGCTTCCCCTTCTCGAAGAACAATATGAACTCGTAGCGGGATCGGTAGTGGTAACCCATGCCGATGCGCTGTTTATCCCAAACCAGTGGCTTCCAGAAGCGAAAGCCTTGTTGCTCGGCGGCAGGCTTCGCGACGAACATCGTCTCCGCATCGCAGAAGAGGTAGAAGTGTCGATTCTTGCGTAGAACTCGAAATAGTTCCTTGAACAGCTCGGGGAAACGGGTGTTGGGAAAAATTTGGAACCAATCATTGCTGGACGCTTTGCTGTGAGTGAGGCGTGTCGTGGTGCCAATCGCACGATGCTTTTCCAAGGACTCGTAAGGGGGATCGGTGATCACCAGATCGACGCTCTCGTCTCTGAGGCTGCTCAACCAGTCGACCGCGTCGCGTTGATGCAGTGAGAATGCGGGAGCCGCTATGTCTTCGGATGCAGACGGATGCAACGAGGCTACTCCGGGCGACGAGAGAGTCTTGTCCGGTGAGGTGATGTCATGGGCGATGACGCTACCGTCCGGCGCATCCTGCTCGCGGGCACCTTTGGGCATGAGCGTAACCGCAGGCCTTACCACACCTGCACGGCGCTCCGCCCCTGTCAGCGCGTGGTTTCCGCTCGCTCCTACGTCGAATCCGCCAGTCGAAGGTGAAGTGTCCCAGACGAAGTCGCTCATGCATGGACGCTACCACTGCTCGCGCGAGCAGTCTTCATCGAAGGCTGAGTCGATCGGACAGAAAATGTCCACCCCTTAGCTCGCCTGCTCCAACGGTGGCGCTATCAGCAACAGCTTCAGCGCTCCAACGAGCATCTTTGAAGTCGCCATAGGGGAGAGCGCATAAAATTCATCCCAAGCCTGCGCCTTGTAGTCGTTGTATGCAGCCTCGTGCTCGGGATGCGCTTCCAGAAACGATAGGCGCACCGCGTGCCCGAGTATGGCATCGACGGACACCGCATCGTCGATTTTGAGCGTTGGGTTCTGATCGAAGAAGCTCGAGAGCACATGCAACGCTTCTATGTTGAGCTGGCGATACTCGGGCGAGTGAACGCGGTTGAGGAGATGCTCCAACCAAAGCGCAAAGGCCTTCTCACCTGCAGTCATGTCGCTGAGCACGACTTTGCTGTCCATGCGGTTGCGCCGCTCCAGTCTGTCTCCAATGATGATCCCCTCCACATGTTGGAAGAGACGCCAGGCGTTGGCATAGAAGTTGGGAGGCCGCCGATCGATGATGCCGTGGTGTTGCCGCCAGGCTAGCCAGCCATCGGACGCCGGCTTGAGCTTTTCGAACCCTAGATCCGGCGTCCAACCCAACGGGTGTGTCGTGGCCTGGGCGTGCAGCTGCTCTTGTTCTTGAGGCAAACCCTCCAGTTCACGATAGCGTGCCATGACCTTCTCCAACAGCCGTTGAATCTGGGAGGGAGCGAGATGCATGAGGCGCTCGTAGGCTTCGTCCGGACTGAGCTGATGCTGGCGGGCGATGTCACTGGCTAGCAATAGGATCAGGTGACTGACACGAATGGTCAGCAGCTCGCTAAACAACTGTGGCTGTGACTTGATGAGCAAGCTGATGTACAGGATTAACTCCTGCGTGAGAACGTGATCGCGAATGTCGTCTCTGCAGAAGGTGTGGATCTTCGAAAGCAGTTCGTGTTCGGGTACAGGGCGAGTGATGAGTGAATCGTCGCTGTAGGCACGGCCCACCTGTATATCCTTTTGCTGGACGAGAATGGCTCCGACCGCTAGGTGAAGGTCGACGTCTACTTTGCGTAGCAGCCCGGCGGCGCGTCGTACGATCGCCCACAGGCGCAAGCGACCTGCCTGCTCGTAAACTTCCTCGAGAAGCTGCAGTAGCGTCGACTGCTCGTTGCGGATTGTTACCACGCTGTCCAGAGCCTGCAGTCGCGATAGTGCCCCGAGAATCTCGATCTGTTCGTAAAGATTGTCCGTTTCCACGAGGCGAGCGATGAGCTTGGCGGGTTCGTCAGTGGTGTCGATATCCAGCTCCACTGACGACTCCAGGCGAATAGGTTTGCCTGGTGTAACTAACGCCTTTGGCTTCCGAACGAGTTCGGCCAGTGGCGACGACGGAAGAACGAAATCGAACAAGTTGTCGATACGCTCGAAAGATGCAGTCGGTATGAGTTCGTGCAGGCGCCCCACCTTCACGGGAATGCGATCCACCATGCCGCTCGACAGCTGGTGCATGAAGGCGAAAAAACCTTCCGAAGCACCCTCCAAGAGAGCGCGAGTCAGCAACACGGTGACAGTTGGACGGCCCCTGCCAGTCCAGTTGTGATGCAGGTACGCCAGTTCGCTTTGAAAGCGACGGACGAGAAAGTCGACATCGTAGGCGAGATAAAACTCTTGCTGAATGAAGAATGAGGCGAGACAGACGGCCGTTCTCCCCTGCAGCATGTAGATACGGCTCGTGGTCAGGCTCTTCAGCGCGCGGGCGGAACGACCGCTGAGCCCGAGGGCATCGTGCCGTCCCACCTGACCATGTGCGGCGGCAATTTGGTCAGGGTGGTAGACCGCGACCGGTGCAATGTCTTGTTCGGTTTCGGTGAGAATGCCCTGTTCTGCAAGATCAGCTTTCAGTGATTCATCTTCCGCGATGAACAGCAGTTGGACCACTGGGCGCCGGGGGACTTGAGGACGGCGTCTCCCGAGCGGATCGATGTCGTGGGCACCGAGTACCCCCGCGTGCACCATGCGTCCGAGCAGGTAGAGACTCTGGGCCCAAACGAGCGGCACGTTTGCGTTGGGCACCCGCGTTTGGGACTGAGGTTGTGCACGCTCCGCCTCGATGGCTTCGCTGGGTACGTAGTACAACTCGGGCAGCAGGAGTTGACCGTCGCGCTCCACGAGCGTTCCTTGCAGTTTTTGATAGTAAGCGTTCGCCGTCGGCTCGTCATTGCGGAGCAAGGCGTCGAGGTACAAGTAGGCGAAAAACAGCGGCCATTCCGATTCGATGTTCTCGAACTGCTTGAGCTCTTGCTCTTCGTAGTGCAGCCGTCGTTCGTCCTCCAGCACCGTCTGATGACCGTCGAGCAGGAAACGCTTCAAGCCATAGCGGCCCTCGAGTTTGAGGAGGATAGTCTTCCTGGTTTTTGCGGCTAACGCTCGGCTCCCCACCGCATATGCGGGATAGCCAATGATGCTCAATAGAGCCGCATCCGTCTCTTTAGTCGTGGACTCGCGCGGCAAGATCGACGTCAGAGTGATATCTGCCTGAGCAATGTTGTCGGGTGAGACATGTATGACCGACGCCTGCCCACCTCGAGCGCCGAACAAATCGAACCCAGAAAGTGCTTCGAGCGCCGCCTTGGCCATGCCGATGGAGCTTGCGTTGAGCTCGACGCGCCCGCTGTTAGACTTGGCCCCGCGCTCCCAGATGCCATAGTCGGGCGTGCGGTAAGCACGTTCAATGTAGTAGGTGAGGTTTTGGATGAAAGCGACTTCATCCTGAGTCCAGATGATGTCGAGACCTGAAGCAGTCATCTGCGCGAGCATCAGCAGGTAGAGCGACGTGGCATCGATCTGCAAATGTCCCCACGCAGTATCGTCAACGACGACAGCTCCAGTCTCCGTGTCATACTTGGCGTGCAGCGCGTCGTTGGGATTGCGCGTTTTCTTGAACGTTTCGACCTTGTGGGCCTGGGCCATCATGGCTCTGAGAAGCCCGCGCATCAACTTCACCGTGCGCTGTTGAAGCTCGTATCCTCGGCCTTCGTCGCCATCAAGCCGGCGATATGCGAGGCCGAGCCCCCACACCGCTAGTACGCTGTACACGTTGTCTCTGACCCAGGCATCACGATAGTTGCCATGAGCGGTTACTGCGACGCTTGCCGGCAGCAGTCCGGAAACCGGATGCTGCTTGTCGAGAACAACGGTCCTGATTTGCGTGTAAAACTCGTCGAGTTGAGCTCTCAGACGTAAAGCTTCCATGGGAAATGTACGTTGAGCCTTTACCGAGGAGGGAGCACGCCCGCATCGAGGGGCAGAGCCGATATGTTAACTTGCCGATAGCTCTGCATCGAGTTCCTCGAGCAGCTTGCGAGCCTTACGGTTGAGCTTCTGGGGTACATCGATGTTCACGACCACATGCAAGTATCCGCGTGAGTCTTTGCGGTTGCGCACGGGGATACCTTGTTCTCTTACCGAAATCACCGTACCTGGTTGAGTACCTTCCGGGATTTGTACTTCCGTCGTGCTTCCGTCAGGTAACGTGACGGTGCGCTTGGTACCAAGCGCTGCTTCGGCAAAGCTCAGCTGCTCACGCATGATCAAGTCATAGCCGTCACGCTCGAACCGCTTATCCGGCGCCAACTCCACGTCTACATACAGATCCCCTGCCGGAGATCCGTTCGGCCCCGGCATGCCCTGCCCAGGGACGCGCAGCCTTTGCCCGCCATCGATGCCTGCAGGAAAAGACACCACGACCTTGCGGCGCTTTTCCAAGACTCCCCGTCCACGGCACGTCTTGCACGGATCCGACACAACGCTTCCGCGACCGCCACAACGGTTACACGTCGTGCTGAACATGATGAAGCCGCGTTGGGTGGCCATTTGACCGCTACCGCCACAAGCCACACATGCCTGCGGCTGGGTTCCCGGGGCCGCACCAGAGCCACTGCAATCGTCACAGGGTGCCGCGCCCTCCACTACGATCTCTCGCTTGGCGCCTTTCATGGCGTCTTCTAAAGTGATCACCGCTTCCACGCGAACGTCGCGGCCGCGCTCCCCGCGCCGACGTTGTCCGGCGCCCCCTGCGAAACCGCCACCGCCGAAAAAGTCGGCGAACATGTCCTGGAAGTGACTGAAGACATCCCCCATGCCAGCGTTGGAAAAGTCAAAGCCGCTGCCGCCCAACCCTGCGTGTCCAAATCGATCATACGCCGCGCGCTTCTCGGCGTCTGAAAGGACGCTGTAGGCTTCCGTTGCCTCTTTGAACTTGGCTTCGGCGGCGGCGTCACCCTGGTTGCGATCGGGATGATACTTCAGAGCAAGTTTTCGGTAGGCGCTGCGAATTTCATTTTCGCTCGCCGTTGAGCTCACTTCGAGCACCTCGTAGTAGTCGCGTTTTGCGCTCATGATCTCGCGTTCTGAAATGGGTCTTGAAGCTCATCCCTAGCCCGTCCACTAGGCAGGCAATCAACCGGCAGCAAGCTAAGTCGGCTGCAGAATCTGTCAACTCGCTCCCGGATGGACGATTGGCCCGCTCGAGAAACGCAGGCAATACTCACATCGTATCGGCGTGTGCGGCCTTGTATTGCTCGATCAAAGCCGCTTGGCGTTGCAGTTGCTGACGGGCGACGTGCAATTGGTGTAGCAGTTCCTGGACGTCGTCGTCGGACTGACTTCGCAACCTGTTCTCCAACTCCTCCACCGTCCAGCGCGCCGCTTCGAGCGCCGCGAGGTGGGTTGCTTCCCGTTGCAAGGCGGCCCGAAGTTCGGTCTCGTCCTCGCCGCTCGCTTCCGGAGCCGCATCTGGCTCGTCGGTGGTGACCGAGTCCCAATCCGGCTGGACCTCCGCGGCGTGCTGCTCCGACTCGTGCTCGGCGTCCTCCGGGATCTCGACCTCGGGCGAAGGGGAAAGGCGCATCAAGAGAGTCGAGGCGAAGACTTCCGTATCGCGCAGCGCTGCTTGGAGCTCCAGCAGCGTTCGCCCTTGCTGACTCAGCAGCGTCTCGCATTGGCTCAATTCCCCGCTCAGCACCTTCAACTCTTCGCGCAGGACCGCGAGCTCCTTTTCGCGCTCCGTCAGCTTGTCGTTGGTCGCTTGCAGTTCAGCTAGGGCCGCTTCATGCGCAGAGAGCTTGTTATCCCTGTGCGCATCCGACACCTCGAGCGCCGCTCGGGCTTCCTTCAACTCCTGCTTCAGCGTTGCAAGGTCACGCTGTGCCTTGGTAATCTGAAGCAGTGCATGCTCGGACTGAGCTTGGGCTTCGTCGGCTCGTTCATCAGCAGTGGTCGCCCGCCCTTCCAATTCGGCAACCCACTCGTCGCGACGTTGAAGCTCCTGGTGAGCTTGCTGCAACAACGACTCGTGCTTGAGTCGTTGCTCTCGTTCACTCGTTGCCAGCGCGAGAGCTTGTTTTAGGTCCTGCTGCAGCCCGGCGACGATGTCAGCGCTAGCTGACTGCGCGTCGACATTGCCGGGGTCGTCGTGACGTGTCGCCTGCACCTCTTGTCTTTCGACCAAAGAGCTGGAGGGCTCTGGCTGTGAATCTTTCGCGCGAATGAGCAGTTGGTCTGCCGGCAGCTGAACCACACAAAACGGGTCGATCACTACCGGGAAATGGCTACAAACCGCGACAAAGCGCTCTGCCTCTTCAGCGCCTCCCGGCACGAATTCCGTATCGATGGAGAACTCGCTGTCGGCGTCCGGACTGAAGTCCGCAAGGGCATAGCCGACGAACGGCGTCTGTCCCACCATGCGGATTTCGTCGAACTCCGCAGAGACGAGGTCATAAAGGTCGTAATAGCCAAGGCTTCGTTGGCCATCCTGCTGCATGGCGCTGCTGGGAAGCAACGTCTCGGCTGCGAAGCGTGGAGCCGGGCGATCCGGGTTGCTGGCGCAGACGAACCCAACGCCACGCGCGCTCAAGGCTCGTCTCAAGCACTGCACCACGCTGGTAGGATCCGTGGCAGCATGCAGATTTTCGACGATTCCTACGTCAAAGGCGCCATCTCGGGCAGCAATTCCTCCAGGACCGAAAGGGGCGTAGGATACAGCTGGTGTCGTCGCTCTAGCGTTGGCTTCAGCCACGCGGGTTGGCTGTTCGTCGTACACGTGAACCAAACGCGCTCCGCGCTCGACGAGGGCATCGGCTAGACCGGCAAGGGCGTTGCCAAACACCACGACACGGCGCCCAGAGAAAAAGTCAGCGCCGTATGCCGCGAGCACTAATGTGGGGGAGGGGGGATTGGCCATGCGCGACGGCGGCACCCTAGCAAGAACAGGCAGGGCGAACAACCAAGCGAACGCAGCGGGTGCCGCCCATGGCGTCAGAGTGGCGGAATGGCTTGTGGTCCTCTTGACGAAGCAGTTTCCGCCCGAGGCCACGCCCCTCAGGCCGGACTGGAAGGCTTGCTGCGGCACTTCTACGCCTCTTCTACGCCTCCGCCCCTAGATTGAGCCTTGGCAATTGATACGTTCTCCTACTCGTGGCACATCCCGGGCGTGATTGACGAGAATGCCTTTGGTGTGCTCATCTCCTATTTGACGGTAGAAGACGATGAGTACGATTCGGTCGCGAGCTCCTTCGTCGAGCGAGTTGCCGCGTTCGAGGCCACCTGCGAGCAAGCTTTGGAAGATTGCCGGCTGGGCGAGCACACGACATGTGTTCATTTCGGGCACGCATTCTACGCGGAGCTACCAGAAGCGAGCGAGCGCCCCGGAGTGGTTCAGTACTTGCGTAACGTGCGAGACGCGTTGACCGAGTTGGGTATCAGCAGCGCCGGGATTCTGACCTTCGGTGGTCGATGGGTTAAGGAAGAGGACGTCGTGGAACTTCGCGTGCGGAAGACGTCCGCTGCTCGGGTGGCAGACATCTCTCTGCCCAGCGAGCCGCTTCGCAAAGCGCTTCATGCGGAGGCGGCATGCCACGGCATGGGCAGCGAGGCCGGGTGGGGCGCGGGCCTGTACTTCGATACGGAAGCCGTGGAAGCTCTGGGCCTGAACTTGAAGAACCAGCCGACGCCACTCAGCGTCGCGGACGGCACCTTCTTCCGCGTTGGGCGCTGAGCTTCGGCTCGGGTGTGGCGGACGCTTGCTCAGATGTCGCGCTGATAAAGCGCGTACTTCTTGTAGATACTGCCCCCCATCATCTTGATGGCGGTATTGACCGGTCCGTTGGCTTCGTCAGTGTAGGACAACTCTCCCCACCTGATGCCGAGCTTCTGGCCTCCCTCGTTCAACTTCGCGTACAAGTAGAGGCTCAGCGCCGCATATTTACGGTTGTTCCGGAAGCGTCGAGCGATGCCGAGAATGATGAGCCGAGCCGTGTCCATCTGCTGCAGCTTGAGGCGGTAGATGAGCTTGAACAAACCCAGTGGCAGTAGTTTCCCGTGGAGGTCACGCAGCGCCTCGTTGAGGTTGGGTACTGCAATTGCCACAGCGGCCGGCTGGCCCTCGATGAAGGCAATTTGCGTGATCTCCGGACGCAGCAACAGTTTAAAATCTTTCGCCAAAGCTTTCAGCTCAGCTTGCGTCATCGGTACGTGGCCCCAGTTATCGGACCACGCATCGTTGTACAGCTCCATCACGATGCGGGTATCGCCTTCGATGTTGTTCATGTTGACAGGCCTGGAGCTAACCTCTGGCAGCGAAGCGATGTCGTCATGCGCCTGCTGCACGCGACGCTTCAGGTTGCCCACATCGTACTTCCACGCGTAGAACGTGCGAATGCGCTCCAACCCGGCACGCTCGATGAGTTCCGCTTGATACGGCCTATGGTGCGGCATCATGATCATGGGCGGTGAATCGAATCCCTCGATCAAGCAGCCCACTTCATCATTCATGCTCAGGCTCAGCGGACCTCGCATGTGCTTCATCCCTCGATCCGACAACCAACGGGCAGCGTGACTCAACAACCCCGCGGCGACCTCGGGATCATTTTCCGTGTCGAAGAAGCCAAAGAACCCTGTGTCGTCCCCATGCTTCGCGAGGTGTTCGTGGTCGATTTGCACGGAACTTCGCCCGACACATCGTCCATGCCGAAAGGCTAACAGCAAGGCTCCGTCAGCATGCTGAAAGAAGGGGCTCTTCGGGCTCAACCGATCTTTGAGCATCAAATCGAGAGGCCGAACGTAATAGGGGTCGGAGCGATATATCTCTTCAACGACGTCTAGAAAGGGCCTGAGGTTGCCATTTAGCGGTACTTCCCGAATCTCGACGCTCATGGGTTGCAGCTAAGTGTGCGAGCGGGCGCTTGTCAATCTCCGCGATGATGGCCGACGGTGTAAACGGGCCCGCGCAGGGCCCGCTCGTGGTCCTTATATGATGCCGAACTTCTTGCCGACCTTGTGAAAGGCCTCCAGGCCGCGGTCGAGGTGCTTTCGCTCGTGTGTGGCCATGTAGCTCGTGCGCAGCATCGCGTGCTTGGGGGGGACGCCCGGCGAGATGAACGGATTAGTATAGATCCCGTGATCCTCGAGAAGCGAACGCCACATCATCAGTGTGCGCAGGTCTTGGCGGACGTAAATCGGGATCACCGCTGTTTGAGTTTTCCCAAGCTCGAAGCCCATGTTGGCGAGTTCCGTGCGCATATAGGTAAAATTTTCGCGCAGCTTCTCGATGCGCCAAGGCTCTTCCTGCATGACGTCGAAGGCAGCCATGGCGGCCGCAACACTAGGCGGTGCTGCACTTGCGGCAAACATGAATGACGGAGCAAAGTGTTGCACGTAGTCAAGCACCTTCCGCTCCCCAACCAGCCAGCCACCGATGCTGGCCATGGATTTACTGAAGGTGCCGCCGATCAAGTCGACATCGTCTTGGAGACCAAAGCTGTGAGCGGTGCCACGGCCTCCGGGACCAATGACGCCGAGGGCGTGGGCATCGTCAACCAGTAGCCGCGCCCCGTACTTCTTCACGACCGGGACGATCTGGTCGAGGTGAGCGATCTCGCCCTCTGCACTGAACACGCCGTCGGTGAGCACCAGGGCTCCTTCGCTGTCGTCCAACTTGGACAGTGCGCGCTCCAACGACTCTGCATCGTTGTGCTTGTAGCGCACCAAACGACATCCGGCGCTCTGCCCGAGGCGTACTCCGTCGTAGAGGGAGGCGTGCACGTTGCGATCGATGACCGCCACGGTCTTCTTGTTACTCAACAATGCCGCGCAGGTTGCTACGTTGACCTGGTAGCCCGTCGTGAACACAACGGCCGCCTCCTTGCCGAAGAAGGCGGCAATTTTCTCTTCGAATTCGTTGTGCAGCTTCATCGAGCCGTTCACCAAGCGCGAACCCGTCATGCTGGTTCCGAAGCGGTCGATCGCTTGCTTGGCTGCCTCCCGCACTTTGGGATGGGTCGTCAGACCGAGGTAGTTGTTGGAGCCGAACATCGTCACTCGTTTGCCGTCGAGCACCGCCTCGGGACCGTCGTTGTAGTCGAGCGGTCGGAAAAACGGGTACATGCCCATCTTTCGTGCGTTGTCTGCAGTCTTGAAGGCGTATGCCTTTTCGAATACATCGCGACCAGCGATGGAGGCCAGGCTCGTGCGCTCTTGCAAGGAGGCAGCGAGATTGGATTCTTCGCGGCTTTGGGGCTCGGTCGTGGAACGATGACCGTTCAGCGCGCCGTTGGTCTTGGCCCGCATCTCCGACGCCGTGACGGGAGCAGCGCCGGACCCATTGGCAACGGCCTGCGCGCCGGCGAGCACAGAGGCCTGGGTCCCATTGACGCTAGAGCCGTTGATGGCAGAGCCGTTGATGGCAGAGCCGTTGATGGCAGAGCCGTTAATCGCAGAGCCGTGTCCATTGACTTTTGAAGGTCGCTTCGGGCTCGAGAAGCCGGCTTCTTGTTCTCCAATCGTGTCGTCTAGAGCGGGGTCGACGGCGGGAAGTCCGTAGCCGTGCTTCAAGATGCCCCAGGCCGCCCGCAGCCGGGAGCGTGCGTCCATCACTCCTTCTGCGGCCCGCATGAACCGATCGTCGCTGACCAACTTCATGACCTGAGGTGAAAGAATCACGTCCTTGCCTCGCGCCAAAAGCTTCTGCCTAAGTCCAGTTTGTTTTTCCATAGAACGTTCCGAGCAAAGCCATTCGAGCGGCGGCTCGCGTGGCGGTGCGACAACAAGTGCGAAAAATATTTCGCGCCGATTCAGCACGCCGCGCCGAGCATACGCTACGTAAGCTATGTCCGGTCGTCAATTAACAGCAAGATTTACTTCAGAGGACGACTCTTCCGACGCACCGTCCAGGTGGTATGGCCACTGTTGCGTGCCGTAGTCGTCAAGCTCAATGGAGTCGAGATACAAGCCCGCTGCCGGTGCCGTCATGCCGAGATCAGAGCGTTGCCCGCTTTCAATAGCGCGAGCGATGGCCCCCGGAACACACCTACCGCGGCCAACGTCTACCAGCGTGCCCGTGATGATCCGCATCATGTGATACAAAAAAGCAGTCCCTGTCACGCGTAGGCGCAGGACGCGCGGTTGCTCGGGGAGCACATCGAGTTCAACGCGTGAGATCGTTCGGATCGTATTGGTGCGAAAGTCATTACGCCCTCGGAAGCCTCGGAAGTCGTGAGTGCCAATGAGAGCGGCTGCCTCTGCCCGCATGCGCGAGTGGTTCAACCTGTCGAAGACGCGCCACGAACGGCGTTCCAAAAACGGATCCCGAATCGTGCCCTGGAGCACGAGATAGGAGTACGTCTTTGCCAAAGCGTGGTTGCTCGGACGGAACGCAGGCTGGACCCGAGCCGCACTCAAGATGGCAACGTCCGCCGGAAGGTGTCCGGTGAGTCCAAGCAGCCATCCGCGATTGCTGATTTCCTTATTGGTGTCGAACGCAATGTATTGGCTGCGGGCGTGGACGCCAGCATCGGTACGACTACAAACGCGGACAGACGAGGCTTCCGGATCCATGAGCCGGATGGCCCGCTGCAGTTCACCTGCGACCGTGTGGGCATTGTCTTGGATGGCTAGTCCGGAGTACAGGCTGCCATCGTAGGCGACCTTCAGCAGGACGCCTTGACGATAGCGGGTGGGCAAGGGGGCGTTCATCTCACAGAGCAATTGGAGCTAGAGCAACAGCGCACGATGTTACTGGGCGCTGGGTACCAGATTCAGTGGCACTTGCACATCTACACAGCCGCCTTTCGGCTTAGGGTAGGAAGCAGAGCGGAAGTTCTGCATGATGCAGTTGCTGACGCTGGCATCGCCAAGCGAGTCCGACACGACGCTGGCCGAGCAAACGGACCCGTTGGCACTCAGGCGCAGCGCGACCATCAGCTTACCCTGCAGCGTTGGTTTGCTACGCAAGGCTTTGTCGTAGCAGCCTTTTGCCGCACCCCCGCGTTGCCGTAAAGCGGCGCGCAAGGTGGAGTCGGCACTGCCGGAACAAGTGCCGGAGCATCCGGTGTCAAAGCGGGGCGGGATGAGGGCTGTAGCTTTGGGCGTTGGAGTCAGAGCTTCCGCAGTGGTCGTTGTGTCTTCGGTCGCTTCTGGTGGCGGCGGCGGCGGCGCGGGCACAGGCGATGGGTTGGTTGCCACGACTGGAGCTGGCTCAGGAGTGTCTGCGGACTGCTCACCCGTCATCGTCCTCCACACGACAACGCCGCCGATCGTGAGCAGGACCAACACGCTCCCAATGACTAGCGGGCCCTGGCTGTTCTTGGTCGGGGGAGGAAGACTGGTTTGCGACATGACTCTCCAGGTGTCGGACTCGAGCAATGAGTGGCGGTTGTGAAGCTGGCCACCGTGGCACGCCGTCCATGCACCGGACGATCGTCGAAACGCCACGTTCCCGCGATCAAAATCACGAAGACCGGTCAACGGTTCGGTCGCGCGCTCGCTCGAAGATGCTGAAGGCGGAGTCGCCCCACGCCCGCGTCTGGATCAGTTCGAATCCGGGCAGAGCGATGGGTGCTGGGGTCAACCGCTTAGGGTGGCCGAGCACCAGTCGTCCATCAGCCGTGAGTGAGCTGTCCGTGATGCGCTGCACGACTGCGGCGGCCTGTGCAGCGATGGGCCAGGGCGGATCAGACAACACGAGATCCAAATCAGCCAAAGCGCTCGCGCACCGTTCCACCGGTTTTGCAATGACCACGCACCGCTCGTCAAAGCCCAGCCGAGTGATGTTCGCCCGTAGCACGTTACTCGCCGTGCGATCGGACTCGATGAATATGACGTGCCTTGCGCCCCGTGATAACGCCTCGAGGCCCAAAGCTCCCGAGCCCGCATAGCAGTCGGCGACGTTCAAACCGTCTATCGGACCCAGCACCGCAAACAGCGCTTCCCGCACCCGGTCGGTGGTGGGTCGCGTGCTCATTCCGGGTGGCGCCGAGAATCGGCGGCCGCGGTGCGTGCCTGCAATGATGCGCATGCGTCAGGTGGTCTCCACTTTCGTCCACAATTGACGTCGCCGCTTCTGTCTCACTGAATCCTTGCGCGTGAGCATGCGTGCGACCCCCCAGGCGGCCATGAGTTCGCCCTCCTGGCCCAGCGCTGGAATCGTGGTCTTGCCCACGAGGTAAGTCCCCTGGACCGGTCCCGTGAGAGGCTCCCCGGCCAGCCCATGATGCGCGGTGGGTTCGACCGTCCACTGGTAGTCCATAAACTCGGGTTTGGTGGAGGTTTGCGTCACGTGGATGCGGTCAATCTCGCGGCGAGCGCCGGTCGTGTAGTCTTCGAGGGCCAAACCATCATGAGGCGAGTCCACGACTCTCAGGTGGTGACCAATGAATGGGAAGTGACTGCGAATCGTACTCACGACAGCGGCCCGCGCTTCGAGCAACGTCAGGGCACCATCCGCGGGGAGGATGGCTTCAGCGACAAGCAACGACTCGTTGAACCGGCTCTCCTCAGCGGTCTCGGCAGGAAACCTCTGCAGGTGAACTACCGGACGGCGCGGGTCCGGGTATTGGCTCTCCGGTGGCAGGAGGAAGGACTCCCTTCCAAGGATGGGCGGCAGGCCATCGTTGTGCACGACCAGGCTCACCGTAAATCGCCCCGCCGTGGGTGTCGTATGCGGCCATTCGGTTTGTGCCTTCTTCGTCACACCAGCCCCTTCGGTCAGTGCGGCAACGGCTTCGCCCGTCAGGTTCGTTATCACAGCTCCCGTGCCGACGACAGCTTCCGTCCCTTCCTCCACGATGCCCGATGCTTTGCCCCCTCGTACCTGGATGGCTTCCGCGCTGCGCTCCAACAGCGCAACACCGCCGTGCGCCCTAAAACGCTCGAGCAGGAAGGTCTCGATGTCGTCTTCTCCCCCCGGCGCACTGACCAATCCCCGAGTCCAAAAACCGTGCAGTCGAGCGAAGGCGAGGGGCGGTAGCCCCATGTAGCCATAGTCGAGATCGGTCGAGAACACGGCCGGTAAGGTGGCTAACTCTCTGTAGGGATGATGCGGAGGAAACTTGCTCAAGAGATCAGCGCCCTCTCGCTCTCCGATCAATGGCAAGCCCGCCGAAACACGAGCGGCGTCGAGCCTGTCCCGTAGGCCTTGTGGTGGCCAAACCATATCTCTATTGAACGCGTCGTCTATGGCGCGGTTGGCCGCGCCGAGATTGAGATAGAACTCATCGACGAGCTGACGGACCTCTGAGAACTCTCGCTCTATCTCCTCTTGGAAGACAGCTTGCGTCGATGAGACCTCGACCCGACGTGTCTCACTGAGTACGGAAAACATCGGTTCGAGTGGCTCCACCCGGCGACGAAACGTCTGCGTCTGTGCGAGTTCATGTAGCATGCGTCGCCAAATGGGACTGGCGTTGAACAACATCGAAAAGCAGCGTCGCCGCAGCCTAAAGCGCTCGAACGCGTAGCTGGGCGCTGGCTGATCTTGCCCTAGCAGGAGGACGCTGAAGTCACGGCGGGCCAACAACACTGCGCACGCCAAGGTGCCCAAGGAGCGGCCCAGAACCACCACGTCGTAGTGGCGCTGCGTCATGGCTCCCTCAGCCGTACCCGCTTTCGGGTGCCGTGGGCGGTGACCACCACGTTTCCGCTCACGGCAGCTTGTACAGTACGTACGAGAAGCTCGTGCTCGGCGGCGTGGATGCGGTCGCTCAAGCTTTCCAAGGTGTCTTGCCGTTGTATCGTCACCGCCGTTTGCCCGACAATGGGACCGGAATCCATGTCTTTGGTTACCAGATGCACGGTGCAGCCGGTAACATGCACGCCATAATCCCACGCTTGCCTGATCGCGTCGGTACCTGGAAAAGCGGGCAGAAGCGAAGGGTGGAGATTGAGGATCCGCTCCGGAAAAGCGTCGAGCAAGGTGTCCGTCACGAGGCGCATGAAGCCAGCGAACACCACCCACTCGACACGGCGCTTTCGTAGTTCCTCCACCACCCGAGCATCGAAGGCTGCGCGACTCACATACTGTTCATGCGGAACGCAAACCGTATCAATATTGGCATCTCTTGCTCGGGTGAGGGCGTACGCATTGGCTTTGTTCGAAACCACGACGGCAATATCGGCCGCTAAAAGTCCGGCTTGGCGTGCGTCGATCAGGGCCTGCAAGTTGGAGCCGTTACCCGAAACGAGCACGCCGATACGGGGAAGAGTCGTGTGAGGAGAAACCGTGGTCATTCGATGTGGGAAGGGGAAGCGACGGGGAGTTCAGGCCCTGGGGCAAGGAGCAAAGGCATGTAAACACGCGCTCAATCAGTAACGATCACGGTCGGAGTTTCCTCAGTGCTGCGAACCACGTTTCCCAGCATCCAAGCTGACTCCCCCTGTGCACGCAGTTGATGAACAACGGCATCACCGCTTCCCTCTGCAATACAAAGCACGAGGCCGATCCCCAAGTTGAAGGTGCGCCGCATTTCGTTTTCGTCGACGGGCCCTCCTCGCGCAATCAGCTCGAACACTGGCGGTCGGGTATGCTTCAACGTCACGTGAGCCGCCTGGTGCGGCTGCAGCACTCTGTTGAGGTTACCCACCAAGCCGCCACCAGTGACGTGACAGATAGCGTGCACGGCATGCGGCTGTTCCTTCAACAGATCTTGGATCAAAGAGGCGTAAATGCGGGTTGGCGTGAGCAGTTCTTCGCCCAGAGTCTTGCTCAATTCGGGAACGTAGGCGTTCAAGTCGATGTGGCGCTCTTGCTGGAGCACCCGGCGCGCGAGAGAGAAGCCGTTGGAATGTAATCCGCTAGAGGCGACAGCGACGAGTTCATCACCAACCCTTACTCGATCCGGACCAAGCAGCGCGCGTCTTCCGACCACGCCTACGGCGAAGCCGGCGAGATCGTACTCGCCGTCCGCGTACATTCCGGGAAGTTCGGCGGTTTCTCCGCCCAGCAACGCACAGCCGGCGAGCTTGCATCCGTCAGCAATCCCTGCCACCACGGCTTGTGCCACGTCGACGTCCAGTTTCCCGCAGCCATAGTAGT
>CAZNZA010000003.1:47363-76526 GCA_964577325.1 uncultured Polyangiaceae bacterium | reverse complement strand
CCTGCCACCACGGCTTGTGCCACGTCGACGTCCAGTTTCCCGCAGCCATAGTAGTCCAAGAAAAACAACGGGCGCGCTCCGGTCGTCGCGATGTCGTTGACGCACATCGCCACCAGGTCCTGACCGATCGTGTCGTGGCGGTTCAGTTGGAAGGCTACCTTGAGCTTAGTGCCGACGCCGTCAGTGCCGCTGACGAGCACGGGCTCTTCGATGCCACTCGGAAGCGCGCACAAGCCGGCAAAGCCACCAATCCCGTCGAGGACGAAGGGCGTTCGGGTTGCCCTCGCCAAGGGTTTGATGCGGTCAACCAGCGCATCGCCGCGCTCAATGCTCACGCCCGCGTCTTGATACGAAATCGCCATGGGGCGCTCATACTAATAAAGGTGCGTGGCGCCAAGCAGGGCCACCCGCGCGGGGCGCTTGAACCCTTACGCGTTCCGGAATGGCCTAGCGAGACGGTACAGGCCCACCGTGCAGAATGCGGCGATAGCCAGCAAAACGCCTAATACCCCCAACAGCCAGCGATAGCTCTGGGGGCTCGCGCCGTCTGCCAGCAGCCAATCGCCGGGTGCCGGGGCTGGCTGCCCCGAACGCTCGAGCGTTGCTGCCAACGCCGAATAAGTCAGCCCTGCTCCAGACAACGGTACCAGGCGCCCGACGAATGTGGGAGGCGGCAGGAACGAACCCTGAGCCCCGTTCAGGGGCTCGCGAAGTTCGACCCATATCTTCGGGTTTCCTTCGATGGGAGCGAGCCGAAATCGATCTGGGTCGAGCGGGCGCCGATACCCAGCGACGTTGGGGAGTAGTACCGCTCGGGCGTGAACCCAGCGGTTGGCATGCTTGCCTTCGGGAGTGAAGCTGGACAAATCACCAAGCCTGATAGGCTGGCCGCCCATCAGTGCGTAGGTAATATCAGACCGCAGACTGAGCATGAGCACCAGCGCACTCGTCGCCGCCAACGCCAGACTAAAGAGAGTGGCCCGGCGCCATGGTCGCTTCGGTTCGGGAAGCGACTGCAGTTCGGGATCAGGACTCGTGACGTCCGTGTGGGCGCTGCCTGAGGGGGACTGGGCCATGAGCAAGGGTTCGACACACGTTACCGCGCACGGTTCCCGGCCGTTGAGATTTCGGCGCCCGTGCGGGTGCCGCCTCGGGAGCGCCCGGGGCGGCTAAACTTTGGCGCGACGCACCCAAAAAAAGCAGCGAAGAAGCGGCCGGTTGGGTTTAGTCTGCGCTCGCAGCGTCCGTTTGCTCTACTGGTCCCATTTTGCAATGATGCCTGGAGCTGCGGTCGACTACCGCCTTAGGGAGAAGTGAAGGATGGGGAAGAGCCGAGCTGAATCATCGCTGTTGTCCCGAGGGAGTATGCCAAGCAACCTGATCGTTTGCCCTTCGTGTGGTCACAAGAACATCCCGCCCCTTGCCAAAAACCGGTGCGCATCCTGCGGGGCGCGCGTCGATTCGCTGATGGAGGATGTTGCCAGCGAGCACGACAGCAGGTTTCAGCAGGACGGCTTCAATACGGTTTGGCTGGGTATTGCCTTCGTTGTGACGGGCGTACTTACAGCGGCCATCGTCATGGGGCTCCCCATGGTGGTGCGGGTGCTCGACTTCGAAGGCTCCGCGGGTATGATGGTCGTCATACCGGTGTGGTTCGTGGCGGGATTGTTGGTGGGTTTGATCTCTCCCGGAAAAACGTTCCTTGAGCCTGTGATCGCCACGTTTTTCGTCGCGCTGCCGACGGTGTTTTTCCTGATTCGAAGTCAGACCGTGAAGACCATGCCGGTGTTCATGTACGTCCTGATGGCTGCCTTGGGGATCCTCTTCTCATTGATTGGCTCCTATGCAGGTGAGCGCATTCAGTCGGGTCCCGTTTCCAGAGCCCGAGACTGATCGGGCCACACCGACGGTTGCGAAGCTAGCTTCCCACTGCTGCTTGTGGGTCCTACTCGCGGTGCCCCTCGCTTGTCGCAGCGCGGAACAACGCGAGGTTTCGCGCGATCTGGCCACCATCGTTCACGCCGTTGACCAACTACGCGCAGCGCCCAGCGACGACAAAGCGGGACCGCTGCGGGAGCTGGAGAAGCTCGCGTGTCAATCACCGCCGGGCTGTGAGCTCATGCACGTGTGCTCGCAAGCCTATCGGCTACACCTAGCAGCGTTGAGCCTGACCGCCGAAGCCAAGGCAGCCCTGTCGGCGGAAAAGGACGCTGCGCTCGTCGATAGCTTGCTTCAACGAGCACAGCGCGACTTGGAGCACGCCAGGCAAGGGGCTCACCAATGCGTGCAGCTTCAAGGGGCATTGACGCGCGAGTACAAGCTGTAGGCGGCTGAAACGCGCGCTATCCATACAGCACGGCCCGGGGTAACTCCGTTTACCTGCGGACCGTACGTCGGTTATCAAGGATTGGGAGGGGCAGCCGGTTTTGGCGGTGTGGGGGTCGCCTGTTTGGCTGGGGCCGCGGGCTTCGCAGCTGGAGCCGCGGGCTTCGCAGCTGGAGCCGTGGGCTTCGCAGCTGGAGTGGCCGCTGCTGGGTTAACGTTTGCTTTCGCGCCGGCCCGCGGCGCTGCGGTGGCGCTCACAGGAGCCGTCATACCGGTGGGAGCTGGCACCTGACCAGCCTTTTGACCCGTTTCAGCCTTGGCCACCTTCTTGGGCTCGAAGCCTTCCTCTGCAAAGAGCACACGCCCAAACTGAGAGGCGCGGTGGAAGTTACCCTTGCCCATAATTGGTGACCAGGCCACGCCAGAATTGTTCTGCATCGCGTAGAAGTTCATGCGCCAAGTGGCGCCGAGTTCCGGGGGAGCCTTCTTTGCCTTATCGAAAGAGGACCATGGAATCGCCATCTCCACGGTGTAGCCGACGTCCTTGTCATCTGACTTGTCGAGCGTGCCATTGACGACCACCGCGCTCGTCAACTTGGCGCTCCAGTCCTGGTGACCAAACGGGCCGTCTTTTCCGCCTTTGGGTTTGTTGTAGTCGTCGAAGCGCGAGTCAAACACTAGATTCTGCGGATTAACCTGAATCTCGTAGTAGTCCTTATTGTCGCCGTCACCGTCAGGATCAATCATTATCTCGACGGTGTCCTTCGTCCAAAGCTGCGGATCCTTGTCCGTCTTCTTGAAGCCGCCGATCACGTCCTTGTCCTTGACGTCGAAGGCCACGTACAGTGCCTGATCGTTCCACAGCACCTTGGCCGAGCCCTGCACCGGAAACCCTTTGTCTGGTTTGCCGCTACCGACGTTGACGAAGGCACCGGTGTCGGCCGCTTTCGCCCAAGCGGGTTCGTCCAACTTGCCATCGATCTTGATCGACGTGCCTTTCGGCATCCGATCGACGCGCAAGGTGGGGGGCTTCCATGCGGACGCCTTGGCTCCACCCGTAAGGGGGATGTTGATGGCTAAAGCTCCGTTACGTCCAAACTGCAAACCCTTCGTGATTTTCACACGGTCATCACCGCGCCAGATGCCGGTCACCACTTGAAGCTTGTCGCCACTGACGTTCTTCGGGATCTTGAACGTTTGCTCGTCGGCGTAAACCTTCCCCGCCTGCCAGTCACTAGGCTGCAAGCCGCCTTCGCGGAGCTGACCGACCCGGTCGATGTTCAACACGCGCTTCTTGCGTGCATCGAACACGTGGGTGAACAGTTGCCATCCCTTCTTGTCGAGAGGCTTGTCGACTTTCCAGTAGAGGGTATAGGAGACCTTGTCTCCGGGCTTGAACGAAGCCTTGTTCGTGTTCAGCTTATAGCCGGCAAGTATGATCTTGTCGTCGAAGGTGGTGTTAACCTTTTTTAGTCCCTCGGGCTCAGCCTCGAGCACTACCTCTTCCGTCTTCAACTCGGTCTTCGGCTTCGACTTCTTCGGTTCGCTGACACAACCGTTCACCGCTACGGATGCGGTCAGGGTCAGCACGGCCAGGATTGTTCGTCTCATCTTACTCCCTCCATCGAGGTTGGTTAGCGGCTGCTGTGGCCGTCACTTTTTTCGGTTTCTCTTGCGCGCGGAGCGCTCTGATTTCCTCAGGTTCTTCCGTGCGTTCTTCTCAGTCTTGGACAGGGTTTTCATGCGCGGGGCGGACGAGGCATCACCTACTCCTGCTCCCGGCAATCCACCTGGTAAACCCATACCCGGGAATCCCATCCCTGGAAACCCCCCCATTCCAGGGAATCCTCCCATTCCAGGGAGTCCGCCCATGCCCGCCAACATGTTGGGGTCGAATCCGGGTGGCATCTTTCCCGACTTCATCGCCCGGCGCGCATTCCGCGCCATCGCCATGTTCTTCAGCCCCGGGATCCTTCCCAACAAGCCAGGGTCCTGTCCAAACCCCGTCATCATTTGCTGCATGAACTGAAATTTCTGTACGAGCTCTTTCACCGCTTCCACCGGGGTGCCGGACCCCGTGGCGACGCGTATCGTTCTTGAAGGTTCTCGGATCAGGCTTTGGGGATCGCGGCGTTCGAAGCGTGTCATGGACTGAATCATTGCCTCGATCTTCACGAGCTCCCGATCGTCGATGTCTGCTCCTGGCGGCATCATTCCGCCCATGCCTGGCATCTTCTCGACGAGATCCTTGAGCGAACCCATCTTTTGAATGGTTTTGATTTGGCTCAAGAAGTCGTCGAGGGTGAACTGCCCGCTAAGCATGCGAGTCGCGTCTTCCTCCGCCTGCTTTTGATCAACGACTTCGGAGAAGTCCTGCATGAGGCCGACGACGTCACCCATGCCGAGGATTCGCCCAGCCATGCCCTCTGGGCGAAACTCTTCGAGCTTGTCGCTCGTTTCTCCCATGCCCGCAAACACGATGGGTGCGCCGGTGACGTGCTTGACGCTCAGAGCGGCTCCACCGCGAGCGTCTCCATCGAGCTTGGTGAGAATGGCGCCTGTTAATGTGAGGCGATCATTGAAGGCGCGAGCTGTCTTGACCGCATCCTGTCCGATCATCGCGTCGATGACGAGGTAGATGTTCTGTGGCTTGGTGTTGGACTTGATGTTCAACAGCTCGGCCATCAAGGGTTCATCTATTGCGAGCCGGCCCGCCGTATCGTAGATGACGACGTCGCAGTTTTGCTCTAGCGCCGCTTTGTCCGCCGCAATCGCGATGTTGACGGGTGTCTCACCAGCGATGTTGAACACGGGAACATCGATTTGCGACCCCAGCGTTTGCAGCTGTTCGACTGCCGCTGGTCGCTGCATGTCGCACGCAACGAGCAGCGGTCGGTGGCCATCAGCTTTCAGGCGTCGCGCCAGCTTTGCGCAGGTGGTGGTCTTACCCGCACCCTGCAACCCGACCATCATGATGCGTGTGCGCTGGCCTGGACCCGCGAAGGTCATGGCCTCGCGGTCGCTCTTCATCATGTCGATCAACGCGTCGTGGCAGATCTTCACGAACTGATCCGCGGCCGACACGCGCAGGACTCCGCCGTCGTGCTTGACCTTCGTCTGTACCGTTCGCCCTAGGGCTGCAGTCTCGACCTGAGCCAAGAACTGTTTGACGACGCCAAGCTCTACGTCTGCCTCCAGGAGCGAAAGCCTGACTTCGCGGAGTGCGGGTTTGATGTTGGTCTCGTCGAGTGACGTCAACCCGGCAAGACGGTTTTGAGCTTCCTGAAAGCCCTTTTTTAGCGCTTCAAACACAGTACTGCCGCTCTTAGCACAGGGGCAGTCTCGTCAATAAGGACTTCCCCCAACGGCCGCACGGCGTCAGTTGGGTCGACTTGGCCGCTGGGTCGTCTGGGATCGTTCGAGCGCTAGAACTTGGCGAGGCCCGTGGCGCGGACCTGGCGAAAAGGGGTGGGCGCCAGCCGCGGCGGACGCGTCGCCAAGTCGGGGTGGCCGACTCGCCAGCGCGTCATGAAGGCATCGCGCAAAACGAGTTCTGCTTCTCGGTAGAGGGGCGAAAAGCCCCATTCCGCCTCTTGGGAGCTATCGAACAGGTCAGAGTAGATGCGCCACACGAAGAAACCGCTGAACCACGGTTCATCCAGGAGCGGAGCGAGCAAACCGGCAAAGGCTTCCGCCTGTTGACGGGGGGCGGTCTGCACGCCGCTCATACCATCGGGCCACTCCCATGGCCGAAGCGCGGGATCCGTTCGGTTCGTGTACCCAATTTCCGTAAACAAGATGGGCTTGTCGTAGCGCTGATGAAGCTCTCGCATGCGCGAAGCAACGTCGCTTCCCGCTTGCAGAAGGTCAGGCAGTCGGGTGCCTGGTCGTTCACTGAGCGGGAAGAACGCGTTGACGCCGATCACGTCCAGGTGCGCCAGCACTGCCGTTTCCTCGACGTCGTCCCAGTTGGCAGCGTAGGTGATTGGGCCGCGATAGATCTTGCGCACGCTATCGATGACGTCGATGAAGCCGGCGGCATGGCTCGACGTGACCCACGAGCGCAGCTCGACCCCGGCGCTGAACAAGTCCACGTCGCCTTCTTGGGCGACCCGTGCCCACTCCAGCACGAACTTTTCGTAGGCGGCGGCCCATGCGTCCCAGGCGCCGTTCCTGGGCGCCAGCTCTCCACGCCACTCTCCTGACTCCACCCATAAGTGAGGCACGAGAAAGACTTTCAATCCCGCTCGGTGTGCTTGGTGTACGGCTCGAAGCACGGCGGCTCGGTTGACAGGAAAGGGCTGTTCGAAGGACAGCGAGATAGCAGTCGACTCGAGCGAAGCAATCCTGCCGAAAACAGTCAGCGCGATCCAATTGGCACCCAATGATCGGACCGAGGATAGCGTTGACTCGTAGGCCGCCGTTCCATAGCCGCGGTCGGGGTGCAGTGCTGACTCGATGGGGCCGATGGTTATGCCTTTCACCGGCACCGGGCCCAACGGAGACAGGGACGGCGGGGCAATGGACGCCGCATGGCGTGCAAGTTTGCCCTCCGCTGTCTCCTTTGCAGCGCTAGGGGCTACCAACCAGGCGCAAAGGCCGATTACTGCGCAGGCGTTGACGCACTTGCTGAAGACGGACACGGCGATGGCGGGTTGGTACATGAGCGGACAGGTGACGCAGCCAGCGGCTTGGCCGTCCGGCGACCCTTGAAAGCTCGGGCGCCAGTTGGGCTCTGCTTGCGCTTGGTGGCTCACTGTGCCAGGGTCCGCGCCGCGGCGAAAAGCCGAAAAACAGGTTTTGGAGCAATCCGCCCAAAGGTGGGCCGACCCCAACCCAGACTAGTTCACACGAGTTGACTGCATGAGCAAGGGTGATTTGTTGGAGATGGAGGGCGTTATCCAAGATGCTCTCGGTGGCGGCCAATACAACGTCAAGGTCGACCAGGGAGGGGCGCTTGTACGAGCACAGTTATCTGGGCGTATGCGTCGCCACCACATCAGAGTGCTGCCCGGTGATCGGGTTCGAGTGGCGGTAAGCCCATACGACTTGACTCACGGTTTGATCGTGTACCGCGGTCGGTCGTAGACCGCTTCGCCTACCACGGTGTCCGCCGGCCGCGTTTCTCTCAACATTGCTTGGGACGGCGTCTCGACCAGACCCGTGGCTAACCTGCCCCAAAGCCCTGGCTCCGTGTCTCGACGTCGAGTGTCGTCCTTGCCTGCGATGGCCGTGTTAATATATAGCACGGCCATTGGCTGTACGTGCCAACCGGAACCCGAGCAGGAGGCAGCTGCGACGGTCCCAGCAATACCAGCCGAACCTGAGGCAGGTCCCCGTCCGCAGGTACTGTACTTACCCGACGCGGCCCCGGCAGCCCCGCTTCCTCGACCGCAGCAAGGCCTGGTCCGCTCCGGGCGATGCTCCCACGAAATGGTAGACGTCGCTGGACGCTTTTGCATCGACCGCTACGAAGCCAGCCTCGTAGATCTGGAGCGGGAGCGGCGCGTCTCACCTTACTACTATCCCTCGCTCAACAGAACCAAGAGCACGTTCGAAGCCTGGGAAACATTGCGCTTCACCATGGGGGACGAGCACTATCAAACGCTGCCTTTGCCCGCTCCCCCTGCTTTTCAGCTCAGCGCTCCTTTCCGAGTGAAGGCTGTATCACAGCCGGGTGTCGTGCCGAATGGGTACCTGAGTGGGTTAATTGCCGGTGAGGCTTGCCGCAATGCCGGAAAACGACTGTGCACAGAGGAGGAGTGGGTGTTAGCCTGTAGAGGTCAGTCTGACCAACGTTTCCCGTACGGGGACGTGTACGAGCCTGGTCGCTGCAACGTGCATCGGGACGTGCACCCCGCGCGGATCTTGCACGGCCACGCATCGCTGGGGCATCTGGATCCTCGTTTGAATCACTTCGCTTACCAGGGGCGTGCACTGCTTCACAGCACGGGCAGCAACCAGGACTGTGCGAGCCGTTGGGGAAGCGACGCCGTTTACGACATGGTCGGCAACTTAGACGAATGGATTGACGATGAGCAGGGGGCGTTCCTCGGAGGCTTCTACTCGCGTGGAACCAAAGAAGGGTGTCAGTCCAAGATCACTGCCCACCCGCAAGCCTACTATGACTACAGCTTAGGTGTGCGTTGCTGCCGTTGACGAGAGGGGGCGCGCTCAGCAAGTCGTGAAAACTTGCCCGAATAATCTTGGTCGATCAAAGTCGGCGACGTGAGGCAGTTGTCGTGGAGACTTGCGGACAGCCTGCGTCTTTGCGCTGTGCGAGTTCGCGCTCGCGTCCGTCCGGCGCTCAGCGTCGGTCTGTTTGCGCTCTCATTGGCGGCTCTGCTCAACTGCGCTCATCCCGCTGCTCGACGCCTGCAAGGAGAGTGGGTGGGGGAGAGCGTCGAAAATGTCGACTTGAGCCAGCTAGCCATGGTCACGGGCTGGGCTCGTGGCTTGCGCTTCGAATTCGACGGTTCAACGGCGACAGTGACCGTTCCCAGTGAACGATCCCGTACGGGTGCATTCCGCGTTCTGCGCGCGACGGACACCACCGTTACCGTCGGGATCGAGCGCCCGGACCATCAGGTGGATGTCGCTACCTTCACGCTGGACACCGCTCGAACGCTACGCTGGCAGATCGGCGAAGGGCGAAGCATCGTCTTCCGCCGCCAAGATTGACCTCGTACGGCGGAGCTCCGTGGGAAAACGCGCTGCCTAAAACAGCGTGCGCAGATCCACCGTGTCTTGCTTCTTTTGCTCGAGCACGTGGTTGATGGCCCTGAGCAGGCGTGTCTTTGCCGGACCAGAAACGCTTTTGCCTTCTGTGGAAGCGGCGCTCAACAAGCGGGGAGTGACGGGTCGCCCGCTACGTGGCTTCGGTCCCGCTTCCTTCTTCTCGTCGGAGTCTTCGCTTTTCCTAGCGGTTCTGCGCTCGAGGCGCACGCGGCGATCCTCCGGACGCAGGCGCTCGAGTTTCTGAGAGGCGCTGAGCACGCGACGGGGGTCGATGTTGTTTTGTGTAAGAAAATCAGCGAACTTCGTTGCCATAACTCTGCAATCGTTGCCTCGGCCCAAAAGCCCGAGGGAAAAGGGAGCGGAACCATATCATGCCTTCGGCATTTCGAAAGAGGGAACCTCACCATGACTGATCAGCAAGCCGCACATCCCGATGTGCGCGATGCGGCCACAATGCTGCGGGAGCGGGGTGCGGCTCCGCAGGTGGGACTCGTTTTGGGTTCGGGTCTCGGTGCGGTGGCCGAAGGCCTCGCTCACGTCTTTACGGTCCCTTATGCGGACATCCCAGGCATGCCGACAGCTCGCGTGTCAGGGCACGAGGGGCGCCTCTGGTTGGGAGAGCTCGGCGGCGTGCGAGTAGCGTGTTTGCAGGGGCGTGTGCACGCGTACGAGGGGCATACCGTAAGTGACGTCTGTTTCGGCGTGCGGCTGCTCGCGGCCATTGGGTGTCACACGGTGCTGTTGACGAACGCTGCGGGTGGTCTCGGCGCGGGGATGGCCCCGGGCGACCTGATGCTCATCACGGATCACATCAATCTCACCGGCCTCAATCCCTTGGTGGGCCCCAATCTCGATGCATTGGGTCCGCGCTTCTTAGACATGAGTTACGCCTACGACCGCCAGCTACAGACGGAGGCTCGCGCTGCGGCTCGTGACACGGGCATTGCGCTGAAGGAGGGGGTTTATGCGGGCTTGCTGGGTCCGACTTACGAGACGCCCGCCGAAGTGCGCATGCTAGGGACGCTAGGCGCAAGTGCTGTCGGTATGAGCACCGTGCTCGAAACCATCGCCGCACGGCACCTGGGAGTGCGGGTTGGTGGCATGAGCTGCATCACCAACCTCGCCGCGGGTATTTCGGCGCACCCGCTGTCTCACGCTGAGGTGAAGGAGACCGCGGATAAGGTGACTGAAAGCTTCCAGTCCCTCATCCGTCAGTGGGTCACCCGTATCGCGGATCAGGCCCCCAGCCCGTCACCCCACGAACCATGAGCCGCTATTTAACGTCGATCTCGCGCAGCTTGCCGATGGCGTCCGTCAAAAGCCCGCCAAGTTCCCCAGCCGCGACGCGGTAGCGGTCCAGCTGTTCGCCTTGTTCCGCAGCTTGCAACTGCGACTCATCCAACTGCTGTTCGGCTGCCTTCAGTCGCGCTTGCACCGCTTCGTGCTCTTGACTCAACTGGCTCCTTGCTTGCTGCTCGGCCTCCAAACTTCCACGAAGCGTCTCCAGCTCTTGTTCCAAACTGCTTCTGACGCTGCTCAGTTCTGACGCGAGCTGAGTGCGCTCCGACTCCAGGGCGTCGACGCGAGCTTGAGCTTGGGTCACTCGCTCTTGCAACTCGTCCCGTGCCGACGAAGCTTCCGCGAGGGCTGACTGAGCCTGACCCAATTGCTCACTCACTCGTCTATGTTCCGCTTGAAGCTGGTTCACCTGCGCCGTGCTTTGGTCGAGCTTTTCGGTCAGATCCTGAGCTCTGGCTTCCGACTGCTCAAACAGTTGCTGCAGTTGAGCCAGCTGCCCAGAGAGCGCTTGGCGAGCATTCTCGACGTCGTCCAACTCGCTGCGCGCTGCAGTGAGTTCCTCCGTGAGACGCTCCTGCTTGCGCTTATAGGTGTCGGCTCTCTTCGTGGCCTGTTCGCGGTCTTGCTGAGCGGCCCTTTCGGCTCTTTCCAGTGACGCGGCCCGCTTCTCGTGTTCAACCGCGCGTTCCTCTGCGTCGGCCGTTTTGCGTTCCAGCTCGAGCGCCGAGTCCTTGGTCGAAAGCAGCTCCTTTTCTTTGCTGGTTAGCTGATCCCGGAGAGCAAGCAGCTCCTTGTCTTTGGCGTTCAAGGCTTCGCGCAGGTCCAAGACCTCTCTGGCACGGTTGCCCCCACCACTAGCCAAGCGTGCCTTCGCCTCGTCGAGTTCGACGTACAGTGTCTCTAGCTTGGTGCCCTTCTCCCGTTCACGAAGCAGCTCGTCCTCGAGCTCCGCTAGCCGTTCTTTTGCATTAGCCAGCTCCGCCTGGGCCTGGACGAGCGCCTGGCGAGTGGTGTCGTCGCTGGCTCGCCCATCGTAGGGAGGACTAGAAGGAGAGTGAGACGCGGGCTTCGCCGGGATGACACTCGGGACGGCGGCTGGCGCCGGGACAGCCTCATCGTAGCTCGGATGCGCGGCCACGGTGGGCGGCGCACTAGACATGGCTTGCCCACTCGTGAACGAGTCGCTCGCCATGAGAGCATCAAACGCATTCTCGGTGACCGCGTCCAGATCTTGATCGGCGGGGCCGCCTTCCAAAACGGGGGCAGGGGCAGAATGACGTGTCCCTGACGCCTCCCGCTGTTCCGGTTCGGCGAGCAGGTCGTCCACGAGGTCGTCGACGAGCAAGTCGTCGGCGTCCAGGTCCTCCACCTCGCCGAGCTCGAGCTCCGGCATGTCGCCCGCAGCCTCCTGCGCAGGACCCGCACCATGCTCAGCGTCGGAAGGGTACCCGTTAGGTGAACCGTGGTCGACGAGCCCGTGTCCGCCGGGCAATCGAATCAGTCTTTCTACGCGTTCGAGCATCGCATCGACGGCAATCGGCTTGTGCACATAGTCTTCGGCGCGCTTGTTAGTCAGGTTCCTATGCTGCTGGAAGTTCTCCTCCGACGCATTGGCGCTCATGATGATCACGGGGATCTGTCGCAGTTCTGGATCCCGCTTCAACCGGTTGCAGACCGAAAACCCATTCATGCGGGGTAGCTCGGTGCACAGGAGGATCAGATCCGGCGGATTGGTCGCGGCTTGCTGCAGGCCCACCGTAGCGTCGTCCACCACCGACACCTCGCAGGAGCGTCGGATGAATTCGGACTGAAGTTCGTTGGCGAACGCTAGGTCGCTCTCGAAGATGAGAATACTTGGCATCGAGTTACTCAAACGGCACTTGGGGGCGATTGTAGAAGCTGCCCATCCTAGGATTCGGCCGAAGCGCAGGTCAACATTAGCCTGGGGCCGTCGAGCTGCGCCGCGATTTTTCCTCGTGGCCACTCATGTGGGAGCGGGCTTCGAGCTGCTCCCACACGTGTCGTATGCTCACGCCCCGCAAGCCCAGCCCCACGAGCAAGTGATACAGGACGTCCGCTGCCTCGCTTGCCACGCGTTGCTCGCTCTCCGATTCGAGTGCCTGGCTAAACTCAGCACTCTCTTCCAGCAGTTTCTCGCGGATCTTGGGAACACCGCCGTCCATCAATGAACGCGTATAGCTTTGAGAACTCGGGCTCGCCTTGCGTCGTTCGATCTCCCGTTCGAGGGCCTGGACGAAGGTGGGCGCTGGAGCCTCGTCTGAGTTATCGTCGCCTGGCCATCGGGTGAAGAAGCAGGTAGGTCGGCCGGTATGGCAACTCGGACCGTCCGCTTTGACTTTGAGCAACAAGGTGTCGGCGTCGCAGTCGACGAACAGTGACACCACATGCAAAACGTTTCCAGACGTCTCGCCCTTCGTCCACAAACGCTGCCGTGACCGACTGAAGAAGGTCGCCTTGCCTGACTCTAGCGTGGCGCGTATGGCCTCCGCGTTCATCCAGGCGACCATGCGCACCGCGCCGTCTATGTGGTCCTGGCACACGGCAGCAATGAGCCCCTGCTCGTCGAATTTCAGATCCATGTAACTCCTGTTGGGCGTTCCCCTAACGCACTACGTCGAATGCTAGCTGCAGGGGCCGTTTCTCGATTAAGCACTTTTCGTCGGTGCAAACCGAGAACGCGAAGGTGCCGGAAACGTTGGCTCGTCCAGTACGGGACGGGGTGACGGGAACGACGAGCACGGTCCGGTGTGGGGTGATCTCGGCGTTTCGGATATCTACCGTTTTGAGGTTAATGCCCTCGCCCTGAACATTCGAGAAGCGGTAGGGATACTGCTCGTTGCATTTGAACGGTGCTTGGGGCTCCAAAACCACTTCGACACTAGCTTCAGCACCCACCTGCAGCGGAGCGTTGAGCTGCAAGTAGGCTTTGAACCCTTCACCGGTCACCTCGGTCCCACGCACCAGTGTCGTGGTCGCTGGTTTGGCAGCAGGCTCGGAGCCAGCCGGTGGTGTTGCGGCTGCGGGTGGAGCGCTCTTGGGCGGGGTAGCCGACGTGGTCGGTGCAGTCGGCTCGGGTGAGGTCGCCTCGACAGAGACGGCTCCGCCCGGATCTGACGCCGCCGGCGAAGGTGCTGCTGTGACACCGAGTTGCGCCGGAGCAAGCTCTCGCTGCGCGGGCGCAACGGTGGCTGGAAGGTCGGAACGGCTGTCTTGGGAGGGGCTAGTTTGGCAAGCGACGACGCTAACCAAGCACGCGACCCAAAGCCACGGCATCACGGATCGGTATATGCGCTCGGTCATGCCGACGGCTGAGCACGCTCGAAGGCGGCGCGCTGCTTGTCGATGGTTGCGTAGAGATCGACCATGCTGTTCGTGAAGCTCACGATGCCAGCGTCCAAAAGATCATTGCAGATGGCTTCGAGGTCGAGTCCCAAGCTCGACAGCTGCTCCAACTGAGCCTTCGCTTCTTCCAAACCCGCGTGCAACGCTGCCGTGGGGCGGCCATGATCTTGGAAGGCCGCCAAGGTGGCGGGGGGGACGGTGTTGACGGTGTCTCTGCCGACCAGCTCGTCGAGGTAGAGCGTGTCCGCGTACTTTGGATCTTTCGTGCTCGTGGATGCCCACAATAGGCGCTGCACCTGGGCTCCGTTCTCGGCGAGAGCCTTGAAGGTGTCTGAGGTAAACAGTCGCTCGAACTCGCGATAAGCGAGTTTCGCGTTGGCGATGGCGGCCTTGCCCTGCAGCTCCTCGTGCCCATGTTCCTTTAGCCATTGATCGACGCTCGAATCGATGCGACTGATGAAGAAGCTGGCGACCGAAGCGATCTTGGAAAGGTCGAGGCCATTGCCCTTGGCCTTTTGCAAACCATCGATGTACGCCTGCGCCACTTCTACATAGCGTGTGCGGGAGAAAATGAGCGTGACGTTGACAGAAACGCCGCGTGCCGTGAGTTCCGAAAGTGCCTGCAGTCCAGCGTTGGTCGCGGGAACCTTGATCATCAAGTTCGGCCTGTCTACTCGCGCGTGGAGTTCCAGAGCTTCAGCGACGGTCTTTCCAGCGTCATGAGCGTACTGGGGACGCACCTCCAAGCTGACGTAGCCGTCCCTGTAGCTGGAGCTTTCGTACACATCCCGCAGGTCATCGGCGGCAGCTCGGATGTCTTCGACCACCAGTTCGTGATAAATCGCGTCTGTGGTGGAGCCTCGTTGGGCCAGAGCGGCCATGGCGCTGTCGTAGTCGGAGGAACGGCTGATTGCCTGTTGGAATATGGTGGGGTTGCTGGTGCATCCCCGAACGCCGGCTGCTACGAGTTGACGGAACTGTCCGCTCTTGAGCGAACCACGCTGGACATTGTCGTACCAGATGCTTTGGCCAAATTCGGAGTGGGTGCGTTGTGCGTTGGTCTGCATGAGTCGATCCTGTTTTGATGAAATGGACGAGTGAGTCACTGAATGACGACCGTCTTTTTTACGGTGACTCGCTGTCCCGAGAAGGGGGGCACGGTGGCGTTGCGCATCGTTTCCGCGATGCAACCTCCGGTTGCAGTGCCGGCGAACGGAGGGCCATCGACGATAGCGCGCGTGGCTTTTCCGGAGTTGGCAAAGGTGACGGTTACCCGAGCGACCCCTGATGGGTCACCTGCTTTTCGACACGCTGAAGCGCGTTGGGCGGCGTTTGCCAAGGCGGTAGCGGCGGCCGAAGCATCGAACCCTGCCACTTCTAGAGAGCCGTTGTCGGTTGCCGCCGTTGTGGGCGCGCTGCCGCCGCCCGACGCCCGAGCGGAGGGTTGCTCTTCTGCGGTCGGATCGGGGCCTGCCTGCGCAGCAGCGGCGGGCGCCGCTGGGCTCTTCGGCGGGACGGGTTTGGGGTCAGCACGGGGAGGGACGGCCGGGTCTTTTTTGGCTGCGGCAGTGGCCTCTAGACCGTCTTCTGGTCCCGCAAGCGCCGCGCTCTGTCCCGACTGTCGCGTATCAACATCTTTTGCTGGCGCTTCTGGAGGGGGTGCGGGTTGGGCTGCTTGGGTTGCGGATGCGTGTTCCAGGTTACCGACATTACCTGCCGTGCCGTCGACACCGGTGCTTGGCGCGGGCGGCACCGACGCGACGGCTCCTGGGCCTTGGGCGCCGACGTCAGCGCTCGCGAAGGAGGCGGGATCCGTGTTGCCGTAGTTCTTGCCGAGAGCAAACGCTACGGCTGCGGCTGCAGCCATACCCAGCAGAGCCAACACGATGCCACTCGTCTTGGGTCCTGGGCTCACTTCGGGCGCGTCACTGCGCGCCACCGAAAATTCGTTACTGCGCTGATCGTTACTGCGCGGATCGCTACTGCGCGGCGTAGGGGTGCGGCGACTGCGCGGCGGCTGTGTGTGCTGCTTGGACAACGCCTCTGCGTCAGAGCGCGCCGAGTCTGTCCGCAGTGATGACGGCAAAGCCGTGGCGCGAGGCGTTGGGGTGTCGTGGGCCAGGGGCGTCGGAGTGCCGCTCTCGTCTGCTGGGGACGTGCTGTCGAGCAACGTGATGCGTCTCGGCACTGGCGGCTTCTGTACGTCGGAGCGTGCCGCCAAGACGTCTTCTCCCAAAGCACGTCCGTCGTCGTCCTTGGTTAAAGATGCCCGAGGAATGCTCGGGTCGCTCTTGCGCGACATGATTCCACGCGTGGGCGCGGGGGGCGCGACGCTTCGTCTTGGCGGTTCGCTGACCATCATCTCGCCGCCAGAAGGAGCCGTGACCAACATGTTCGAGGGCAACGAGTCCAATTCAGCATCTTCGGCGAGGGCATCCGGCGGGGCATTCCCTGCAGGATGAGCAGGAGTCTGCGCATGCGGGCGTGGTGCTACGGGCGGTGGTTCTCCGGTGCGGATGCGCAGCGTGTTGCCCGCTGTCGAATGGCGCGCTCGTGGGTCGGACGCTGCAGTCCCTCCCGCTTCTGAGGCTCCGAGCATCGATTCCGTGAACATAGGTTGGACGACCGTGGGTTCATCGTCGTCGGCGTCCCTAAAACTTGCTTCAGACCGTGAAGCGGTCGATTCCTCCACCCCTTGGCGCACTGGCCCAAAGCCGCCGAGAACGGTTCGTCGTCGACGCAGCGTCTCGGGCGATAGGTTGCACCGCCGTAGTTGGGCCTTGAGCGCTTCCGCTTCCGCAATAGGTTTCCACTCGAGCATTCCGTCGCGCCAGACGATGGTGTTGGAATCGATCTCCCCTTGGTCGAGTGCTACGGCAATCTCACGCGGGGTCATTTCGCGATCATCGTCATCCGCGTAGCTCACCAGCCACAGGCCGTCATCGGTGGTGACTTCCGCAGCGTGGGGATTGCTTTCGGACGCCGGTTTATCTGTGTGGTCTGCCATGCTTTTGGAGAGGAAAGGGCCTGCAATCGAACCCTGAGGACGAGAGGTTTTAACATCGAATGACGTCGTTCGGCGCTCGCTGAAGGGGTATTCTACATACCCCGACGCCGCCGTTCGGCCCGCGGTACCAACAGCACCACCTTTTCCGGGTGGGGTGAGGCACCAGAGGCTTTTCTCTCACTGCGTGGTCGGCAAGCGAAGTCCGGCAGTATAAGCTGAATTTGGTTTTGAAGCGCGCCATGCAACCCTCCCGGCCCATCTCGAGCTCCGATGTACGGATAGTGGGCCGCTATGCGTTGTATGGAAGGCTTGCAACCGGAGGCATGGCCACCGTCCACTTCGGACGCTTGTTGGGTCCCGTCGGCTTTTCCCGCACCGTGGCCATCAAGCGGTTGCACCCCCAGTACGCCAAGGATCCAGAGTTCGTGACGATGTTTCTGGACGAGGCGCGTCTGGCCGCCCGCATCCAGCATCCCAACGTCGTGGCTACCCTCGACGTGGTGGCGTTGGAGGAGGAGCTGTTGCTCGTGATGGATTACATCCGGGGGGACGCCTTCTCACGCATCTTGCGCACGGCCCGGAAAAAGAAGCTCGAGCCCCCCGTGCCATTCGTAGCGACCATCGTCACGGGCATGTTGCATGGCCTGCACGCCGCTCACGAGGCAACGGACGAACGCGGCCAGCCACTTCGAGTGGTACACCGTGATGTTTCTCCACAGAACGTACTAGTAGGGGTGGATGGCGTACCTCGGTTGCTCGATTTCGGAGTAGCCAAGGCCGCATCTCGGGCCCAAGTGACTCGCGACGGCCAGATCAAGGGGAAGCTGTCGTACATGAGTCCGGAGCAGCTCACGGGACGAGTCGTCGATCGGCGGGCGGACGTCTTTGCGGCAGCGGTTGTGTTGTGGGAGTCGCTTACCGGGAAGCGACTCTTCCTTGCCGATGAGCCGCAAGAGATGATCCGGCGCATCTTGGACGAACCTGTTCCCGCGCCCAGTATGGTGAGACCGGGTATCTCACCAAGCTTCGACAAGATTGTCGCACGTGGCTTGGAGAAGGACCCCGATGCGCGCTATTCCACCGCGCGGGAATTTGCTGTCGCCTTGGAGCACAGCGTGGACCTCATGAGCGCTCGCGAAGTCGGCGAGTGGGTCGAGGAAATCATGGGCGACGTCCTGGAGCTACGGGAACAAGCTCTGGCTGAGTTGGAAAGCTTTTCCAGCGTTACCGACTTGTCCCCCCCGTCCGGACCCCACGTCGTGGACTTCCCCCACCTGCTACCGTCATCCGTGCCGTCGCCCGGCGCCGCTATGCCGACGCGCCCGAGCGGGACGTTCTCGCGCTCTGCATCGTCCACACATCCTTCGCCGCGTTCAAATGAGTCTGCGGTCACGGCAGTGGCCGTACCCCACGCTGCCGGCACACCGTCCTATCCTTTGCAGGTCCCAGCCGATGACCCTGAAGGTGATCCGTTCGGTACCGCACGCCGCCGCCGTCGCACGCTTGGAATAGTTGGCGCCGCAGTGGTCGGCAGCGTCGTGCTGTGGCTGGCTTGGCCGGCGCCCGTTTCGACGGTGAACATGCAAGGCGTTACACCTGCACCAACGCCGGCACAAGCGCTCTCAGCCGATCTTCAACCGGCGCCGCCAAGTGCGTCTGTTCACACGGCGCCTGTTCACATGGCGCCGGCACAGCCTGCGGCCACGCCGACCCCAGCGGAAATGGCTACGCCAGAGGAATCCACACCCGCTTCGCGGATCCAGGTGCGAAAGCCCCGCCGTGCCGCAGCGACTCGAGCGGTTTCACCGGCAACTGCGTCGCAGCAGACCCAGACGCCGCCCGGTCACTGCGCCCAACCGTGGAACGTCGACACTGAAGGCATTCGTCGCATCAAACCTGAGTGTCTCTAGTATGACCTAAACGCGTCCCTGGTATCCGTAGCGACCGGGTTTGACGGGGGGGCCATCCCCTGACGCTCTCGCGGCTAGGGTGCCTGAAAAACGCCTGGCACGATGGCTGACAGGTGCCGACCGCTCACCTTTCCGTCTCGCCGGTACGAGAAGAAGCGCTCGGGGTCGGAATACGTACAGCCCATGACGTCATCGATGTTAGCTGGTTGCAAACCGAGTGCATGTAACTGAGCACGCGCGGTCCAGCGCAAGTCAACGTATACCTCATTTCCGTTACGCCGTACGGGAGTGGCCTCTGGACACGCTGCCTGCAGTTGCAACGCAACATCGTCGGCGACTCGGAAAGCTGTCGCCGAGATATGTGGGCCTATGGCCGCGATACATGAAGAGGTAGTGGCGGGGGCCAGAACACGCAGCGCCGCTTCGAGCACATGAGCGACCAATCCCCGCCAACCCGCATGTACGGCGGCAGTTCGCCCCGTGAGGGGGTCGGCGAGCAAAACGGGGAGGCAATCCGCGGTCCTCACGGCACACGCGATGTCGGTAGCGGCACTCACTACGGCATCCGCTTCTGTGAACACGATCCGGCGCTGCTCCTCGTGCCCGCGAATCTCGACGACGTCCCTTCCGTGAACTTGTGACGCGAAATAGAGGCGGGATACGTCAACTCCCAGGGTCCTGGCCGCAAGGCGCAAATTGGCGTCGACGCACTCACTTCTGTCGCCGACGGCAAACGAGAAGTTCAGGCTAGCAAAGGGGCCGCTCGAGGCTCCTCCCAAGCGCGTGAAGAAGGCGTGTCGGAAGCCATGCTGCGTGAGCAAACGGCTGTATAGCGCAGTAGGCCCGCGGGAAGAAGCTGCCGAGCCTGCCTCGCCACCCGACTCGAATTTGCTCAGCATCTGCTCGTTCATTTGTTTGGAGTTTGCTAACACGTATGGTCCATGCCTGCGGAGGACCCGTTTCTAGACCGGACCATTTTAGGGGGTCAGTTCCATATAACCAAGAAGATTGGCACCGGGGGAATGGGTTCCGTCTACCAAGCGGTTCAGGTGGAGATGAACCGCTTGGTGGCGATCAAGATCCTGCATCCCAAGCTAGCCGGACGGAAGGATTTGGCGTCGCGCTTCCGGCGTGAAGCCAGGGCAATGAGTCAGCTCACGCACCCGAACACCGTCAAGGTGTTCATGTATGGCCAGCTGAACGAGGGGCAAGGTGCCGGTTCCTTGTACATCGTCATGGAGTATCTGGACGGGCGCAACTTGAACCGCGCCGTCAAGCGGGAAGGACCGCTGTCGGTCGAGCGAGCTACGACCATCCTAATACAGGTATGCGGTGCCCTCCAGGAAGCACACAACGCGGGCATCGTGCATCGCGACTTAAAGCCCGAGAACATTTTCCTTTGTCGCCAAGGGCAGTTGACCGACTACCCAAAGGTCCTGGATTTCGGGCTTGCCAAAGTCACCGAGCGGCAAATGCGGCCGGGGTCGATACAACTGACGCAGGAGGGGATGGTTTTCGGTACGCCCGAGTTCATGTCGCCCGAGCAAGCGCAAGGCAAGACATTGGATGCTCGGAGTGACATCTATTCATTGGCCGTGATTCTGTATGAGGCGCTGACGGGCAAGCTGCCTTTCGATGCTCGTACACCTATGGAATACATTCAGAAGCACGTACTCGAAGCTCCAATCCCGCTCGAACTACGCATCACGGATCGCCAGTTTCCTCCCGGCCTATGGGAGGCGATTGCCCGCGCGCTCGCGAAGGCACCAGAGCACCGCTACCAAACTGCCATCGAGTTCGCCGGGGCCCTGCGCCCCTTCGTCGGCGTCAATACGGCATCTGTGGATTCGATTTTCCAGATGTATCCGGACCCGCCGACATTTCGGCCACCCATAGAGGCGCTCCCCCCATCCTCGCGCAGCGAATTGCGTTCATCGGATGAACCGACTCCCTTGTCTCGCAAGGCGGTCTTGGTGTTGGCTGCAGGAGCGGTGATTTGTTTGCTTTTGGGCGCTGCCCTCGCAGCATTCATCCTGCTGTTCTTGAACAAGTGAAAACACGTCGCGCCTGCGCGGGTGGCGTAGGTGAGTTTGCCTCTGCAGCCAGCGTGTGGGATGACACGGACCCAGGCACGGCGCTACGTCGTTGAGTGCCGAGGAGTCAGGCTATGGAAACGGAAGCGCGCAATGACGACTGAACCCTCACGCCGGAAACGGGGACGGCGGCCTCTACCCAGCCTAGAGGACAAGGAAGCAGTGCCAACGGCGACAGTGCCAACGGCGACAGTGCCAACGGCGACAGTGCCGACGGCGACAGTGCCAACGGCGACAGTGCCAACGGCTACGACGGAGAAGGCGCCGATCAAGCATACCATTCTCGGCCTTGCCCCACCGCCAGTTCCCACGGTCGTGACGCAGCCAGCGGTTGTCGTGCCCTCAGGTGCTCCCACCGCTGTTTCACAGCCCCAGGAAGCGGCGGTAGCCGGACGTCGCAGCCGGCGCCCGCCTTTGAGTCAGCCACCGGCAGCGTTGGAACCGACAGCTGTAGACACCAGAGCGCCGTCAGCTGCGCGCCGATCACGTCGGGCACGGGGCAACCTCGGTTCTACGCCGCCCGAGGCATCTACAGAGGCGCACGCGAACCCGTCTCTAGCCGGCAGCCCCACAATGGCTGCGCCGGGCGACGACTTCAGACAACCCCCGCTTCCTCCCCTGGTCCCACCACCGCGCTCGCCATGGAGACGATGGGTTCAGTGGTGTCTGGCAGCGGCCATCCTGGCCGCAGTAGTGGGGGGGCTAACACTCTTCCTGGTGGTGAGGCACTACTCGGCAGATTTGCCGAGTGTTGAAGCCTTGAAAGCGGGCTACAATCCGCCGCAGATCACTCGCATTCTCGCCCGGGACGATACACTGCTGGCGACGGAATTCACGGAGCGGCGTACGGTAGTACCCTTTGAACAAATCCCGACGTTTGCAAAGAATGCATTCTTGGCCGCGGAGGATGCGACCTTCTACGAACATGAAGGCATCAACTACTTCGGCCTCGCTCGTGCGCTGTTTGCAAATCTCAAAGCAGGTCGGACGGTTCAGGGAGGCAGCACGATCACTCAGCAGGTCGTCAAGAACGTGTTGCTCGACTCGAGTCGCAGCGTACGCCGCAAGGTGCGCGAGTTCCTCCTCGCGCTGCGGTTGGAGCGATCCCTGACGAAGGATGAGATATTCTGGTTGTACCTCAACCACATCTACTTGGGTCATGGTCGATACGGTATCGAGGAAGCCGCTCGCTATTACTTCGGCAAGCATGCGCGAGAGCTTGGGCTCGATGAGGCAACACTGCTAGCGGGTGTAATAGCCTCGCCGGAAAGGTTTTCGCCCCGCCGGAACACCGATAAGGCCCTGGCTCGGCGGCGCTTCGTCATAAGTCAGATGCTGCAGAAGGGGTTCGTGACGCAAGAAGTGCACGACCAGGTGCTGACCATGCCGCTGCGTCTCGCGCCCACGACCGAAACCGAAAGTAAGCTAGCTCCCGAGGTCGTGCACAGTGCGAAGCGGGTATTGGATGCCACGCTAGGTGAGCGGAAGAACCAAGGTGGCTACACCATCAAGACGACCATCGACCCCGAACTGCAGGCAGCGGCGCGCAAGGCGGTGCGACGCAACCTGGACCGCTACATGGAGCGCCACAAGCTCGTTCCGCCCTACAAGACCAAGGAGATAAAGGCGTGGGGACCCGCTTTCCAGGGCAAGCCCCGGCGCCACAAGATCTACGTCGGAGTGGTGGAGAGCAGCGACGATCTGAGCGGAACCATCGACGTACGTGTGGGAGACGTGGTGGGACAAGTCGCGCTCTCCACTGAAGCGCGCTACAACCCGACGGGGCTACCGCCGTCAGAGTTCGCGTTGCCCGGATCTGTGTTGAGGGTCAGCCTGCTCGAGGATGCGCAGGAAGGGGTAAAACCGCCTTTGAGGCTGGAGCTAGGCCCGCAATCGGCGCTGGTGGCGATCGACGTGCGGACACGTGACGTCCTAGCGCTGGTGGGAAGCTACGAAGCCCTAGCAGGAGGACTGGATCGGGCGACCCAAACGCGTAGGCAACCTGGCTCCGCGTTCAAACCCGTAGTGTATAGCTATGCCATCCATTCGCGCCGGTTCACGCCAGCGACCGTTATCGAAGTCAATGAGCGAAAGCACGGCGTCTCGTCCGACGGTACTCCGCGCATCGACGTCAGAGCCGCCGTAGCCCATAGCAACAACGAGGCAGCCACCATCGTCCTGCAGCAGAGCGGTCCCGCTCAGGTTGTTCAATGGGCGCGGGCTTTGGGCATTCAATCACCCTTGAAGGCTGACCTGTCATTGGCGCTCGGCTCCTACGAGGTGACTCCCTTCGAGCTGCTACAAACCTACGTCGCATTCGCCCGAGGAGGTGGCGTGGGTGAACCACGATTCGTGGCCGAGATCCGAACGGCTGACGGGCAGCCGCTGGCCCTGCCCGCGTTACCAGCTGAGCGTCAGGTGTTAACGGCCGAGGAGGCGTACCTGACGACCAGCCTGTTGCGCAGCGTGATTGAGTCTGGAACCGGGCGTGCGGCTGGGCGCGCCAACCGGGAGTTGGCGGGCAAGACCGGCACGACCAACGACGCCAAAGATGCTTGGTTCGTCGGCTACTCCACGGAAATCGCGTGCGCCATTTGGGTTGGATATGACGATGCTCTCCCCCTCGGTCAGCGCGAAAGCGGCGCTGTCACGGCCCTCCCCGCTTGGATTGACTTCATGGAGCGGGCTCACGTCAGGCGGCCGAACACTCGCTTCGTGCAACCGCCCAGTATTCTCACGGTAAGTGTGGATCCGGACACGGGTCTGCTCGCCGGACCAGGTCAGCTCGATGCACGGATGGAGGAGTTTCTGCCCGGCACTGAGCCGACTCAACTCGCTCCGGTGCCAGAGGAAGCTAGTCCGAGCGAACTTGGCGATTCTGCGCCGTTGCCGCCGGATGAAGCACCCCCACCGTTTTAAAAGCCCGTGCTCAGACTCAGTTCAGCACCCATTTCCGCGGAGACATCTGGTGGGGGTGTGCCGATTCGAGGCATTTCGTCAGTGCGCGTCCATAACCCGCTCCGAGTGCCCGGGGCGGATCGGAACTTGACCCGGATCGGCCTTTGATAAAGCATGTCGCGCCCATGAAACCGAAGATCCTGCTTGGCTTCCGCGTCCTAATTGGCGGTGTAGCGCTATCTATGATCCCTGCCTGCGCTCCGCCCAAATCGGACGTACCTGGCATCAGCCTCGGAGCTCCCGATGTTGGCTGGTCACGTAAGAACCCAGAGCAACGCTTTGGTTTCATGGCGGCCCAGGTTCAGCCTCGTATGCATGCCTTGTTCGAGGCCTACGATGACGGCTACGCGGAGGACTTCTCCTGCCAGCTGTGTCACGGCGAAGACGCCGAGCGCATAGATTGGAAGATGCCGAACGAGAACCTGTTTGCCCTTCCGGCAGATCGTCCCTTGGAAGCGTCACGGGAGTACGATGAGGAGATGACCGAATTCATGGCGTCAGAGGTCACGCCAGCGCTGAAGCAAATGCTCAACACGGGTCTCGGGGAACCGGTAGCGACCAGCTGCTTTTCCTGTCATCCGACTGAGTGAGGCGGCTGGACGCGTATGCTGGTCCCGGGTTCGGCTCTTTACGCATTTGTTAACTTGGAGGATGTAAGTTGATGTTGCACCGAGTCTTCATTGCTGCGAGTGTGCTCGTTAGTTGCCTCGCATGTCAGTCGGAGAAGGACGAAAACAAGGTCCAAAATAGCGTTTCGAGCGAGGCGACGGACGCGGTCTCCACCGGGCCGGTACTGGACAATAAGATAGCCGAGGCCGTGGCCAACGCTGCAGAAGGACAGCCAGCGGGTGCCGCCGAGGCGAGCAAAGGGCCCCCACCGGACGGAATTTTGGGCGCAGCGAGAGCCGACGCCGAGAGCAAAGTAGGCAGTGCCCCCAAGGTCGTAATGGGCAGTTCCGGCAGTGAACCCCGCGTCACGCTGACCTCGACGCTGCCAACGCAGCCGCGCTCAGGAACGAGCGAGCTTTCGTTGCGTACCGGTGCCAGCATGTTGCCGACCACCGAGCTGAGGTACGAGACGGTGTTCGGTAGCGGCGCTGATGCGACTGCGCCCGCCAGGTTCACGTTGAAAGTCGTTGGCGCGGACCTGGCGGCAAACCAGTCCGCACGAATTCCTGAGGAGATGGCTCAGGAGCTACGTAAGTTGAAGGGCAGTACGTTCCGCTTTCCTGCCGGCGAAGTACTAACGGGTACGCCGAGCTTCGAACTAGCGAAGGGAGCCAATTCCGAATTGGAAACACTGATGCAAGCTGCAGCCGCAGCGTTGACCGAAGCTATCCCAGTTTTGCCGGCAGAGCCCGTTGGTGCGGGCGCGTTTTGGATGACGACATCGCGCGAAAGTTTGCTGGGAGCAGATGTGGTGGCGTACCGCATGACCAAGCTCTCAGAGCTCGAAGGGGATCGAGCCGTGCTCGAGGTGACGACCAAGCGCTATTTGGCAGCAGGAGGCATCGGGTTGCCCGGTATCGAGCAAGCGCCCGTGCGCCAGTTTCAGGCGGAGAGCACGACCCAGATGACCGTTGCCTCGAAAGAGCGACTCCCGATCGATGGCCAATCTCAGACATCTCTTCGCGCGCTAGTCGAGAGGAACGGTGAGCCTCTGCCCGTGCAGGTCGAAATGCGTTCGCTATTCGCCTTCCCACCCACTGCAGCCGGCAGCCCTCGCACGACGACCGACTGATGGTGGTGGTCTTAGCGGCGGCCTCCGCCTTGTTGCCTGGGCGCGCCGAAGTTTTGCGTCCAGTAGCGCTGCGCTCGGCGGTTGCTGTCCGAACCCGGGTGGTAACCTACTCCGAGAAGTGTGTAGTTTGGATTCATGACGTTCGAGCAATGGCCATCGCTGTCCATCCATGCCCGCATCACGTCCTCGGGTGACGTCTGTCCCTGCGCGATGTTCTCGCCCATGTAGCTGCCCATGAAACCGGCGGCCGCCATACGTTCAAACGGGTCTATGCCATCCGGGTTGTCATGGTCGAAGTAACCCCGTTCGTACATGTCCAACGAATGTAAACGTGCGGCACAGCGCAGTATGGGATCGGTAGATAGAGGTGTCGTGGCACCAAATGAACCTTGAGAGTCACAGTTGAAGCCCATGCTGCGGTACTCGTTGACTAACAGCAACACCTCGTCTTCCCATTGCGTCCACATGGGATCCCAATCGGCCACGGCCGCGCAATGGTCGGTCATTGGAACTTCGTCACCACTCGGGGCGCTTCCCCCGTCGACATCCGGTTCCCCTGGCGCGCCAGCGTCCGCTTCCGGCAGCATGGGGTCCGGCATAGGTTCGGGCATGGTCGGGTTGGGGTTGGGTCGTGGATCGGTCGGATCCGAGGGGGGGGTTACGGGCGCCGGCATGAACGGCGGTCGTACGCCTTCATCGGACGTGGGTATCATCGGCGTCCCCGAACCAGGTTCCCCGGGATCATCCGCGCTGCCACCCGGAGTGGCCGGTGTGTTTGTGTCCTCGTCCGTCGTGTCATCCGGAGTGGGTGAGACATTGTTGCCTGGAATGCCTCCGGGCTGCGCAGTCGGTGACTGAGGCGCAGGGGCTGCTCCCATCGTATTCGACGTTGTCGGGCTAGGTGATGCCGTAGGACCACCCTCAGAGTCGGCGGGTTGTACCGTCACCTGCGGATCCGGTTGGCCGTCGCCGTCAGCGTCTGCCCCGCAGCCGGTGGCGACAAGACAGGTCAGCGCGAAGGCCGACCCTACAGCAAAGGCGGGAAGCCCGCGGCCGCTGAGGGCAGGGTGCTCGGAAAGGGCAAGACGTAGTCGTGGTTGTCTCATAGGAGCTCTAGTGGGCATCACGGATCATATCGGCGACGATGCTGCTTTGGCAGCGCCGTACAACTGTGCCCTGGCCAACTCCACAGCGCTCTACAGTTCGCGCAGCAAGTTTGGCCTATGCGCTACGGCCACTTCTGTGTCGTCTGGCTGAAACGGAAAACGTACGCCACAGCGGGTGGGCCCGAGATGAGCCACATTCGCGTGCACAAAAGGAGCAGCCGCACCCGCGCTCCCGTCGAAGGTGCAGCATTGCCGGTGGAAAGTTACAAGGTGTCGTTCGTTCCGCCATACTGCTTTCGATACGCGCGCAGGCGCTGCCACATGGCGTCGTCGATCCACACACGCCCTCCTACCGGGCGGTTGTGCAAGAGGTCCACGATCTCATCGATGGTAACCAAGGAGAAGGTGTCCATCATATACGTCTGACCCAACTCCGTCAGCGCATTGACGTCGGCACGCCCTCTTTCCATTCGATCCACGCTGACTACAAGACCAGCGAGTTCGATAGCAGCCGCACGCCGAAGTAGCGGTACCGTCTCATGAATCGAGGTTCCCGCCGTGGTCACGTCTTCTACGATGAGGACGCGTTCACCGTCCCGAAGGGCGTGGCCAACCAAGCTCCCCCCTTCGCCGTGGTCCTTTGCTTCTTTACGGTTGAAGCAAAAAGGTAACTCACGGCCGCGCTCTGCGAAGACCATCGCAATGGCCACGACCAACGGTATGCCTTTGTAGGCTGGTCCGAACAAGACGTCGAACTGCACGCCGCGCTTCTCGATAGCATCCACGTAGAACGCAGCAAGCTGTCGCAACTGTTGACCAGTGCGGTAGCTTCCGGAGTTGACGAAGTAGGGCGTCTTGCGGCCACTCTTTGCGACGAAGTCACCGAACTTCAGAACTTCGGCGCCCACCATGAACTCGACGAATGCCTGCTTGTATGCTTCCACAGCCTTCGCCGTTAGCGTCGCCTCGCTCTTCCGTCAACAGTGACTCGCACCGAGGTGCGACGACGGAGCTCGGATGCGGGGGTGAGGCACTCACTTCAAGGGGATTCGAAGCACGACCCCACCTAGGACGTCCCCCAATTTGAAGTCGGTCTTTGGTGAGTCCTTGTGTTCGTTGTGGCAGCTGACACAGGCATCGGCCACGGCCTTGTCTGGATAGACTGCCGTAAAGAAGCGCACCCCCCCGAGCTCCTCCTCGCCGTAGTAGTTGTCGCCAGCGTTCTCGACCACGTATCGCAATCCCTTAACCTCCACATCTGTCTTCGGCTTGTTCTGTTTGTTTATCGGCCACTCCGATAGCAGGGAATAGCTGAAGCCTGCGTCGTCACGTTTGGCGACCATTTCAGCTCCCATGCGGAACATCTGGGCCGGAAGGGGAAGAGCCTTGTCGTCTTGCCAATGCTCACTGGCCTTGATGACCTTGTCTTGATTGGCGAGGCGATTGACCACCTCCTTCGTGTAAACCGTGCGATCGGATTCCATCACCGCATGTAGCGCATCTGCCATTTGCCGCGGCGTGATGCCAGGTGGGCTTTCGCTGCCACAGCTGATCAGGATACCGGCTATGAAGAGGAAACTGACACTGAGCGTAATGTGGGGCACGTGGTTTCGGTAGGACGGGTCTTGCATTTTGAATTCCTTGGTTGTTGGTGACGCTTAGCGGTTCAGACGGCTACGCACATAGTCGACACTCGCCACGTGCGTGCTTGGGGATCCGGTGAAGTTACGTCTCACCAGCGCTTGATCGGCGAGCGCGTCGAGAGCGAACGGGAGGCCATGGCATTGTGTGCAGACGCTCCGTAGCATCTTTTCGTTGGGGCGCAGATTATCGCTGGGGTTGTGCTGTGCTTTTACCTCGCCGCTGCCCACATCTAGTCGCGGTAGATGGCAAGTGGCGCAGCTGACACCCGTTCCCGGTGCAGTCCTGCCCTCGCGCTCGTTCAACCACGTCTGGAAGTGCGGTGATGAGGCGAACGACCGGGAATGCTCGTCGTCGTGGCATGTTACACAGGCATCGTAGGACGCGAAGGCCGTGTCGTAGTCGTGGGCGGCGTGACAGGATTCGCACGTCAGCTGTCGATGTCCAGCATCATCCTTCATTGCATGACGGGCATCCTTCACCGTCATCGGTGACAGACCCGCCCCCACCCGCATGCCATGGCGACCTCGGACCCACCCGTCGTACTCGAACTGATGACATTCGCTGCACGTCGCTGCCGTGACGCTCGTCACGAACTCGTCTCCCGCGCCGTGGCACGCAGAGCAGTTTTCGCCTACCTGAGCATGGGCACTCGAAGCCCACCCGAGCACGATCGAGCGCTGCGTGTCGAGCGGACCATCATGTCCGCTAGGCGCTATTCGCGCAACGGAGTCGGTGCTCTGTGTTCGTATCCCGACGGTACGGAGGGGAAGATGGGGCGGCTCATCGAGGTGAGCCGCGATGAAGTCTTCGTATAGTCCGCGATTGTCGTGGAAGTTGTGGCAACCGCCAGAGGCACACGAATCGAACGTCAGCCCGCGGTGAGTCGAGCGTTCTTCTGCGATGTCCGAGTGACACTTCTTACAGAAGTCCTGCGTCATCGTGAGTCCCGCAGGTAGTGTTGCTTCCGGCCGATGTTCCG
>CAZNZA010000003.1:26358-47263 GCA_964577325.1 uncultured Polyangiaceae bacterium | reverse complement strand
TGGGGGGGCCGTTCGTGTGGTTCAAAAGTAGTAAACCTTCACGACGTGAAAGAGCAGAAGCACCGGAAGTGGCCAAAGCAACCAAAGGTGGATACGAGTCCAGCTTCGACGCCACGCCACGGCACGCGCGGGCGACACGCGTGCTTCAACACCCAAACAGAGTGACGCCACTGCGCCCGCGACGGATGCGAGCAAGAAGGTCAGCATGAGTGCGAAGTCGAGGTTGTGCCCCAACCTCCACCCCGTGTGGATGAATGCGCCGACCAAGCAGCTCACACCTAGGACGACGTGCGCGACTCGCCACTTGTCGAAGCAGCCCAACGACGTCAGCTTCCATCGCTTTCGCAGTGAAAAACCCAAGCCGGTGACGAGAAAGAGGGCGAGCAAGCAGAAGCCGCTAGCTTGTTTAGCGACCGCGCTGCGCCATAGGATATCGTACTGAACGCCATCACCGAGCTTTGTCAACAGCGGCACTGGAGGCAGTAGCAAGTGCAGGAAGCTCGCGATGAGCGCTGCTGCTCCGAACCCAATTAACGGTTTGGGGCGAACAAGCGGACGTCGAGTGGGGCCACCAACGATAGTGGCGATCAAGGGACGACAGGTGCCGCACACGGAGCTTGCACCGGTACGCGTGCACAGCGCGTCGAGCGTGGTGCAACCGTCATCGTACGCTCTTCGAAGCGTCTTACAGGTAACACCGGTGCAGGTACATACGACGGCGTCGTCTGGCCACGTGCGAATGTCGACTAGTTGTCCCGGCCAGACGCTTTCTCCCTCGAGGAAGCGCTGCTGTTGACGCGACGCAATGCGTGCTCCTTTTGCAACGGCTTCTTGCAGCGCCGGCAGTTCCTCCCACTCGCCAAGGATACTGGCTCCGACTACCCGGCCCTTTCGCAGCACCAGGCGCCTCATGGTCGTGGCGGAGCGGAGAAGTAGGGGAGGAAGTAGTGGGTCGGAGATGGCACTCTCGCCAAGCAGCGAGAGGTGCACGCGCGAAGACTTGAGGCGAGTGGCGACGGTAGCGCCTTCGAAAGCGGCGGAACGCCCCGCAAGACGTTCAGCCAGCACATTGGCCATGTCATACCCCGGTGCGACCAAGCCGTAGGTGAAGCCCTTGAAGCGGGCGCATTCTCCTATGGCGTATATGTCGGGGTCGGACGTCTCCAGCTTTTCGTTGATTTCGATGCCCCCGAAGAGGTCGCAACGAAGTTCGGCGTTGCGCGCAAGGTCATCACGGGGACGAACGCCTGACGTGATCAGCGCGAAGCTCGCTTCGACCTCACTGCCATCGTCGAACTCGAGGCGTAGTGCGGAACCGTCGTCGGCGACGGACTTGACCCGGGTACCCACGCGCAGCTCGATATCCTCACGCGCCCAGAGATGCATGAAGAACTCAGCGGTTTGTGGATCGAGTTGCCGAGACAACAAATGTGGGGCGGCTTCTATGACAATGACGTGTAGCCCATTGGCGGCGAGCAACTCAGCCGCCTCGAGTCCCAGTAACCCACCTCCAACAACGACGGCAGGGCGAGACTCTTCACGGGCTCGAAGCGCGATATTTCGAAGCCACAACAGATCATCGTGGGTGCGTAGCACCCGCGTGCGAGCGCTTCTCTCGGGGAACTCCTTTGGCCTGAGTGCCGTGGACCCCGTCGCTAGTATCAGCTTGTCGTAGGGTGTGAATCGGCCGTCTTCCGTCTGGACGCAATGGTCATGGCGTTGCAGTCGCACGACTCGGGTGCCAGTGCAGATTCGTATTCCATGCTGCTCGTACCAGTGTTTGTCTTTGAGTTGAAGGCGGGAAACGTCACCGTCGGGGAACGCCTGGTTGAGTTGAACCCGATCGTATGCCGGAACAGGTTCTTCTCCAAGCAGGGTCAGTTCGAAGCGCTGTGACACGCCCAGTTCCACGATACGCTCGCACAAACGTTGCGCGACCATGCCATGACCAACGACGACCACGCGTGGCCGGCGGTGTTGGTCGATGCTGAAGGACTGACGCTTCTTGGCACGGGCGGTAAGGGACCCGACGAAGATTGTGGCAGCTTTGAGCTTCAAGACGGCTCGGGCCGTCCATGGTGAGAGCTTGTCGGGCGAAGGCCTGCCAAGGAGCGAGCCGGGCGTGGTTTCAGCGTTAGGCATTGCAGCCTACGTCGTGAGTTCTCGAGTGCGCGGAATGAGGTAACACTATGCAGTGCAGCGAAGATGCCGACGCTTAGAAGCCACGTCTATCGGAATAGCAACTTGCAGCTGCGATGCTCAAACGGTGAGAAACCAATGCGACATCGGCGAACGCTCGAGCAGCCTCTCAGACATCGGGAGGAAACTCATACGGCGGGCATCAAGCGGCCACCGCCAAGTCGCCTGCAAGCAACGCCAGGGAAACAGGACTGAGGAGACAGGCCGCCGAATGGCTCTACCTCGGTATCCGTTCGCGGCTAACCGCGGGTATGCGAGGCGCGGCCCCATTGCCGCAACGTTACGGGTGTACTTCAGCCCATGGAGGAAGGCCGATCGGAGGCTCTTCCTTGGGTCTAGAGCGTCAGCCCGGGCGGCGGCAATGACGCCAATTGCTCGGTAGCGACGATGTGCCCTCTACCATCCTTGCCAATTCGGGCCATGGCAACGCTATCGTCGTGCGTGAAGTACAGCCAGCTCAGCTTGCGTTCAGCCTCAGCCAGCACCTCCCCCTTCTCCTCGAGAAGAAGCTCCGGATAGCGGTCGTAGCCCATGGATATCGTCGGCCTCAACCATGCCCTGCCGGGAATGAGATCGGCGCAGAAGAATACTTCTGACTCATTTCCGCGCACCGTCGCATGTAGCATTCCGGGCGTATGACCATGGGTCTGTCGGAAGCTGAAAGATGAGCCAAGCGCGTCGAGGGATTGTTGCCCATCCGCAACGAGTTGTAGGCGACCGCTCGCGGCCAACAGCGCGGGTAGGTTCGGGATGAAGGACGCGCGGTCGCGTGGGTGGGGGGATTGGGCGCGGGCAAAGGCTTGGGCGCTCGTCACGTACACGGCATTCGGGAACAAGAGTCGCGGTTCCAAGTCAGGTTCATAGGCGGTTAGCAAACCGCCCGCATGGTCGAAGTGGAGGTGGCTCAGCACGACATAGTCGACGTCGCCATGCTTTACGCCCAACGCCGCGAGCGAGTTGAGCAACACGTGCTCATCCTCGACCACGCCAAAACGCTCCTTCATGTCTGGTGAGAAGAAGGCACCTATGCCCGTCTCCAAAAGGACGGTTCCCGCGCTGCTTTCGATGAGGAGCGCTCGGCACGCGAGATTAATCCGGTTGTGCTCGTCGGGGGCATGCCAACGGCTCCAGAGCGCCCGCGGTGCGTTGCCGAACAATGCGCCACCGTCCAAGCGCTGGCTATTGCCTTTGACCTCGTAAATATTCACGGCCCCTCGACGACTTTAGTAGTCTGAAGTTGTCTTGGCAGTATGGGATAGGCGGGCGCCACCCGGAAGCCCCCATCGAGCTTTGGCGGCGCCAATGACGTTGCGCCGGCTCGCCTCCACCGTCAGTCTCTTTCAAACGGGGACGGGTCGCCCGCACCGATCCGGACCACCTTGCATTGCTGATCCGATAGATCCACGATCGTCGTGGGCGTCTCGCCACCAACGCCTCCGTCGACCACGAGACCCAAGCCCTTGAAGTCGAGATTGATCTCGCGCGCGTCGATATACGGGGGACTGCCAGGGCGACCAGCAGTCGTACTGATGATGGGACGGCCCAGCTCGCGCACCAAAGCTATGGCAATCGGATGCTTCGGTATGCGCACGCCCACTTGTTTTCGCGGCGACTGAACGACCTTCGGCACCTCTCGCGTAGAGTCGAGGATGAAGCAGTATGGTCCTGGAAGGTGTTGCTTCATGATGCGGTACTCGTGGTCATGCAGGACCGCATAGCGAGCGACATCTCCCAGGTCGCGGCAGACAAACGAGAGCTGGTGCGACTTGGGCATGCCTTTGATTTTGTATAGCTGTTCAAGCGCTTTGCGATTGAACAGGTCGCAGCCGAAACCGTAGCAGGTGTCCGTGGGATATGCGATGCACTCACCCCGCTCTAGAGCGTCAACAGCTCTACGGATCTTCCGCGGTTCGGGATTTTCTGGATTGATCTCGATGAGCATGGGAAAGAGGCCTGACCGGCACGGAACGACGGAGCAGCGCGTGCACGAAAAAGGCCTGCTGCTCTAGCACCATCGCGCGGCTCGGCAAAACCCATTTCGAGGCTCGGTACGAGCGTTGCTTCCGATTTCGAACGGCACCGGCTCCGTCCTCGCTATCGACTGGACCGAAAGGCGTCTTTGTCTAGGCGCATGGCTGCGACGATCCGTACATGATTGATCAAGCTCCACTCACTCTGATGTTCGGAAGCTTGGTTCAGCCCATAGGGCCAAAAATGCAGGTCGTCCGCCGTAATGTAGTCACGCTGCGAATACATGTCCGGGTCGCGCTGCTCGGCGGGCAACGCAGCCATCAGTTGTGACACCGCCGAGCCCGTCCAACGGCCATTGTCGATGAGCTCCCGCCAGGGAGCATACCCCACGCCCATCGTATGGCCAATCTCATGCATGGCTGTGGCAACCACCATGTACCCTCGATTGCTTCCGAAACTCATCCAGCCATCGACGTTAGCTTCTGCCGTTGGAACGCTTTCGTTGTAGTTGACGGTAAGTTCGTGGCTCAAGTCTGAATAGCAATTGTAATAGTACACGGCTTCATCCATCGCCGCAGTCAGCAGCGTGACGACTTCAGAAGGCCACGTTTGAGGGTTGTTCAGAGCATAGCGGACGCTGCCAGAGTGAGGACATGTTGCATCCGCCGTCGAACCCGACGCATCGCCATTCACGTCGCTAGTCACTTCGTTACCGGCGTCCTCAGCAGGCTCCGACGAAAGTACTCCGGCGTCGGTGCTGGTTGCAGTCGACGGGTCAGGAGTGCTGTCGACGTCTAAACTGGGTTGCGGCTCGACCATGCCTGGTGGGGCCGCCGCATCGTTAGACGCTATGGGTACCGTGGCGTCAGGTGAAATGCCCGTTGCAACATCAGGGACCGAACCTGTCTCGCCGTCTGGAGCCACCCCTTCGACGCGAGGTGTCGATGACGATGGAGAGCTCGGGGAGGTGATAGGAGCGTTGGATTGGGCAGTGCTCGGAGTTGTGGGGTCGGAGTCGACCGCACTCGGAGCAACGTGGTTGGTCGCGTAGGGATCGGTGGACGCTGCCGGATCGGCGCTCGCGCACGCAACGAGCGGTGCAGCGACACAACCCGCGCTGAAGAGGCGGAACTTGGCGCGGGCGGTTGGCGATCCCATTGCCTCAGTAGACGCTCCCGCGCACATTGGGTCAAGAATAGCCCCCTTGTGAGCAAGCGAGTGTGTGGCCAGGGGCGAAAAACTCGCCCATAGTGGCTCGCGCCGGGGTCCACCGTCGCGTTAGAGGACGCTGTCGGCTCTTCAGCTTTGGCCAGCGCTTACCGAAAAGTCGAGCGCGGAATTCGTTAGCTGTGTCAGGGCATTCTCCAACTGCTCTTCCGACAGTGGCTTTTCAAGCCAGGGGGTGCACGTGTTGTTGAGAAAACTGCGCGTGGCCTGAGTCAATGCGCCTGCGGTGACGAATACCAGGCGCTGCTCTAGGCCTGGTGCTTCAGCACGTAGGCGCTGGTAAAACTCCAAGCCATTCATGCCCGGCATCATGATGTCACACACGAGCACGTCGAAGTGTCGCTTGGTAAGGAGCCGCAGAGCATCATGACCACTGTCTGCGGTTTCCACCTCGTGCCGTTCTGACAGCGCATTGCGCATCGACTCGGCGACAGCGCGATCATCGTCGATGATGAGCACCCGCAAACTTGGGGTTCGGCGACGCCGCTCGGTCTGCGAAGAGGCTGGAGGGCTTGTTACGGTGGACGGTGCGGCTGGAAGGCAAATTCGGAAGGTGCTTCCCCTGCCGACCTCGCTCTCCACCGATACTTCCCCTCCCATTCCACGCAAGAGGTTTCGGCACATTGCCAATCCGAGACCGGTTCCCACTCCGACCGGTTTGGTGGTGAAGAAGGGCTCGAAGATTCGGTCGAGGTGCTGCGGGGGAATGCCGATTCCCGTGTCGCTCAGCTCTATGACGGCGCCCCCGTCATCACCGCGCTTGGTACACACATGGATCTCGCCACGTCGAACCTCGCTTGATGGAACCTGCTCGATCGCGTGAGCAGCATTGACGAACAGATTCAAAAACACTTGGTGAAGCTTCGCGTGGTTGCATGCCACCTGGGGCACTGAACCATAGTCACGGACCAACTTCGCCTTATGCCGGATGTCATTGCCTACCAAGCGCAAGGCAGAATCGAGTACCGCGCGCGGATCCACCGGTTCGATCGTTTCTTCATCGGACCGTGAAAACCCGCGCAGGTCCTTGACGATCGAGCTAACGCGATTGGCGCCATCTATGGCGTTCTCAACAGCCGCTCCCGTGCGGTTGAGAAACGGCGCCGGAAGACCCAATGCATGGCGGTCGAGTTGTTTTTGCACCATGCGCAGGCTTAGCAACACGTAGGTCAGTGGATTGTTGATTTCGTGCGCGACGCCTGCCGCGATCGTGCCCAGTGACGCCATGCGCTCGCTAAGCCGCAGGGCTTCCTCGGTTCTGCGCTTTTCTGTTACATCTCTGCGCAGACTCACGAAGTGGGCGATACGGCCTTCGGCATTTTTTATTGGCCAAACCGTGAGTTCTTGCTCGAAGACTCTGCCGTCTTTACGTTTCGCAGTGAACGTTCCTGAATACACTTCGCCTGCCTGCAGTTGCTGCCAAATGCGCTGATAGAAGGCTTCATCGTATAGCCCCGAGCGGAGCACGCTTGGCGTGTTGCCCAGCAACTCCGACGCCTCGTAACCGGTGATCTTCACGACTGCGGGATTGACGTAGAGGTACTCCGCCTCGCAATTGGTGATTTCGATGCCATCCTCGGCCCGCTCGAGCGCGTTGACCAGGATTTGCAGTCTTTGGTTTACCTGTGCCAGCTCCGCAGTTCGCTCGTCCACCAGGTCCTCGAGAGAGCGCCGGCGCTCGGCGAGTTTAGCTGCCATCTTCTCGATTTCACCCTGCAGGCGTTGCAGCTCGCGCGGTTCCCAGCGGCTGTTCGACAAGCGCGCTCTAGGATAGACGCCGCGTCCGACGGCTCGCAGTGTCCGCTCGAGTTCTTGTAGGCGTCTGCTGAGCCATGTGGATAACAGCGCCGAGGCTCCTAGCGCTAGCAAGGTGGCAATACCAGCCGCCCACCATACGCGGTTGCGCGCTCCAGCCGCAAGACGATCGATAGCTGCTTGAGGTTGTAATGCTACGACCCGCCATCCCGGTAGGGAACTGATGCCGGCTACTGCTCCCCGCGTTGGCGTACGATTCAAATCGACATCGGTGCGGAGCGTGCCGCGGGGCGCTCGCAATTCAAAAAGTGGATGTGCCGTCACGTCGGTCAGCGACGCGTCCGGCTGCGTGGAATCGACTACTATCGTATTCGACGCGTCCACCAGCACCATGCGTTGCACGGAGTCGTGGGTATGGTGCTGAAGCAGCGATACTAGGCCTTCCAGTTGCACGGACCCTTCGGCATAGCCTTGCAAGCTCTTATCGGCGTTCCAGATTGGAGCGGCGATCTGCACGTGAGGACCGGTAAGCCAGCGCCCGCTTTGAACTCGTGAAACTGCGGTTCGTTGAGTCGCGATGAGTTTGCGATAGTAGTCGCGGTCGCTGTAGTTGTGCTGCCGCCCGTCATCTTCTTCCTCGCCGCGCTTTGGCGCGCGCTCCAGTGCATTCCCTTGCGCGTCTCCGATGTACGTGCCCGCGTAGTAGCCGGTTGCTCTCCAGTGCGCGTCCAGCAAACGCTCTACGCGCTCCCCTTTTAGCTCTCCTAGCGCCTCGACCGTGGCCGCCAGTACCTCGAGATCGCGCTTACGCGACTCCACGAACTGACCCACTTGCCCGGCGGCGTTGTCCGAAGCGACGGCTAAGGACTCATCGTGCCGCGCGCGCACTTCTGCGTCGAACTGCGCTGCCTGGTCGTTGCCAAACCACAACACCGGAAGCGCAGTGGATACGCCCAGCATTGCAAACAAATAACCTCTGACCCCGATCGACCCCATCGCGCCGCCCCCGCAAGCGTACGTGGTTCCGTCTGCCGCGTCCAGCACTGAAGCAGTTAGCTCTCAGCCGTCTCCCGTTCGACCCTTAGCTAACCTGGCGCCGTTTTGCCAGCGTCCGGGAAAGATGCACCAGTGTCCACTGGCCTGGCACGAGCGACCGTCCTCGAGCGGTGCGGATGGCCGCGGACCGCATCGAACGGATTCTGGGTCGGCTGCTGTGGGCTACCGCAGGGGCACTCGTCGCTCCCGGGAGCAAAGTTTGCCCAATTCCAGGCCCTTAGGCATTCCGTCTGGACCAAGCTTGCCCTACAAACCACGGCCGAGGTTTCGACATGAGCAAGCGCATCGTAAACATTGGTTTGGTCCAACACACCTGTTCTCCCAACCGCAGCGCCAACTTGGCGAAAGCTGAGGCTGGCATACGCGAGGCTGCGGGTCGTGGTGCCCACGTCGTGTGCCTTCAGGAGTTGTTCGCGACCCCGTATTTCTGCCAAACCCAAGATCCCGCGGCGTTCGATCTCGCGGAGCCGCTCGACGGCCCCACCACGACGGCGATGACGCAGCTTGCGGCCGAATTGAACGTCACTGTCTTGGCGGGGCTGTTTGAACAGCGCGCTCCGGGGCTGTGCCACAACTCGCTATTGGTGCTGGAGCCGAGCGGACTCACGGGTCTGTACCGGAAGATGCACATCCCACAGGATCCCCAGTTCGAAGAGAAGTTCTACTTCACGCCGGGCGATACGGGATACGTCGCCGTGCCGACTCAGCACTGTACGGTAGGTCCGCTCATCTGCTGGGATCAGTGGTATCCCGAAGCCGCGCGTCTGACCGCACTGCAAGGAGCGGAGGTGCTTTTCTACCCGACCGCCATCGGTTGGCTTGCCGACGAAAAAGCGGAACATGGCGCCAATCAAAGGGCTGCCTGGGAGACGATTCAGCGCTCACACGCGATTGCAAACGGAGTGTTCACGGTAGCCGTCAATCGTGTTGGTGTGGAACGCTCGTCCGTGGGCGACATCGAGTTTTGGGGACACTCCTTTGTTTGCGCACCCAGTGGCGAAGTCTTGGCGCAAGCGGGTGAAGGCGAAGAAGTGCTGGTGGTGGCGTGTGACCTAGACCAACTGCACGATACACGGCGAATATGGCCATTCCTTCGTGATCGGCGTATCGACTCCTACGGCGGATTGACCCAGCGGTGGGGAGCTCGTCGTGGTTGACGCCACTCGAACGGCGGCGCTGAGCCCGAGCGAGCTCGGTTACCGTATGCCTGCCGAATGGGAGCCTCATGCAGCGACCTGGCTCACGTGGCCGTGCAGCCAAGACTGGCCAGGTAAGCTCAGCGCCGTGCGCTGGACATTCTGTGAGATCGTCCGCCTGCTGGTGAGGTACGAGCGCGTTCATCTCATCGTTGGAGATGTCGACGTACAGCGTCAGGCAGAAGCGTCGCTGACGAAAGCGGGAGTCGACCTGCGTTCCTTGACGTTTTTCGTGGCTGCTACCGATCGCACATGGGCTCGGGATAATCTCCCGACCTTTGTCGTCAATCGCACAGCGAACAAGCTTGGAGCGGTCAAGTGGCGCTTCAACGGTTGGGCGCGTTACGACGATCATGAGCTGGACGAGGCTGCTGGGATGAGCGTCGCCCAAGAGACGGTACGCGCAGCGGGCGGAGAGCTTTTCGTCCCTCAGCTTGATGTTGGAGGCTCGAGCCAACGCTTCGTCCTCGAAGGGGGCGCCATAGACGTGGACGGAGAAGGAACCTTGCTCACCACGCGCCGCTGTTTGCTTGGTGCACCCTTCCAGCGCAATCCTGGTGTTAGCCAGAGCCAAGTAGAGCAAGTTCTACACCAGTTCCTCGGAGTGACCACGGTCATTTGGCTGGAGGACGGCATCGCCGGAGACGACACGAGCGGCCACATCGACGACTTCGCCCGTTTCGTTTCACCCGGGCACGTTGTGGTGTGCGCGTCTGAGCGGGGGGATGCCGAAGCGCGGCTGTTAGAGGACGCTCATGCCGCTTTATGCAGCGCCACCGACGCGCGAGGCCGAAGGCTGCAGGTTACGACGCTACCGATGCCAGAGCCGGTAACGTACGACGGCGAAATCTTGCCAGCCAGTTACGCCAACTTCTACATCTACAATCGCGCGGTGATGGTGCCCACGTTCAACGACCCTGCCGATCGATACGCACTTGCAATTCTCGCCGAGCTATTCCCCGACCGAGAGGTCATCGGTGTTTACGCACGCGACTTGGTTGTCGGTCTTGGCACTTTGCACTGTAGCACCCAGCAATTGCCAGCTGCAAACCCGTCTGTGGCCGCTGAGTAACTTGATTAAAAGGAGCGGTGGAGAAAAAGGGCGAGAGCAGCAAACGGTATCAGCACCAGGACACCGATCACCAACAGTAGCAATACCAACGTCAGCCAAGAGCCAACCCGTTTGGTGGCCGCTTCATCGGACGCGGCGTCCGCGTGCCCGAAGTTCTGGTTGGGCAGCGGCGCGCCGAACTTCTGGTGTTGGAATGCTCTCAGTAGCGTGTGGTTCTTTCGGTGCGCGTGGAAGCCGGCATCGAACCAATCGCCCAGCAGCGGGATAGCTCCGACGGCAGTGTCGATTGCTAGGTTCGCCGCCATCCTCACGAGCAGGCGTGGGGGAGCCCCATCTCTCCAAGCGACGAACAGCAGAACTGCACCCAAAGCCGTTGTAAAGCTGTCACCAACCACGGGCACGAGTGCTCCCACAATGGCGTCCAAGCCAAACCTGAAGCGCGTGCCGGGAACGCGGAATCGGTCGTCCATGAGCGAGACCATCGGATCCAGCCAGGGCTGACGCTTCTTCGTTGAATGTTTCTCAATCATTGTCGCACCCGCGGCGTCCCCGACTCAAAGGGAAGACGCCGAGCCTGCCTCGATCTTCGTTCCCGCCGTCGGATTCGCTGTGCAGCAGGCGGAGCTCCACCGTGTCATCGTGCATGAGCGAGACGACGGCCAAGAAGGTGCCTTGACACTCCGACTCTACCCACGACATGAAGTTCAGCTCTCGGCCTTGCCCAAACTCGAGCAGACTCAGGGCATCGGACTCGAGCTTTGCGGGAGGGCGCAGGAGCGCGTTGCGAAACAGAGGGCCCTGCTCGCAGCGAGTGCTCCCACGATGCGTCGTTAGCCGGCCAGGAGCTACGTTGAGCTCCGCTATGTTCAGATGCAGTTCCGCCTGGATCGAGCGGTCGAAACCTTCACGCACGAAGGGGGCGGCTACGATTGTTCCGCAGTACGCATCATGCTGGCCGGTATCAAAGCGGGCGATGTCACTGCACCCCAAGCCGATACACAGGAGTACCGTATGCCCAACTAACCTCCGATGCGATGGCGGAGGGATCGAGCGATATTGCCGTCCAGGACGCACCGCCTTTCCATATCACGGAAGCGCTTCGAACAGTGACTTTGCTGCTTGGCGCACGCGGGCCTCGACGTCCTCTCGCCGGATGCGTTCGAGCATGGGTTTGGCCGAGCCTGGATCGAGCGCAACCAAGGCTTTCAGGCTAGCTTCCCTGACAAAGGCGTTGGTATCGCGCTCGAGGCGTTGACGAAGCTTTGCAATGGCTTCCGTCCGCACATCGTGCGCCACGCTTGCCTCGGCCAAGCGATGCAGCGTCTGGGCAGCCAGGCGGCGCAGGGGCCAGCTCGTTTCCTCATCGAGTAACTGAATGACGGCGCGCGCCGCTCCAGGGTTGGAGTGTTCGGCGACTGCGGCCATCGCGGCTCGCGTGGTCGACTCATCAGGCGAGCGCAAAGCGAGTGCTAGCGCTTCCATGGCAGCTGGTTCGCTCCTCGAGGCAAGCAAATGTAACGCTGCAGCACGCACGTCAACGTTGGGGTGCGAGCTCAACACGACGAACTCCGGGATGAGCGCCGTAGTCAGACGATTGGCAGCTGCAACTGCCGCAGTCCGATGTTCCGAACTTGCCTCAGCCAGATTGTCCGTAAGTGGTGAGAAGCTTGGTTCGCCTCCCTGGAGCAGCGCTCCTACCAAGGTTGTGGCGGAGCTGTCGGAACTGACGAGCGCGGCGGGCGCCACAGCCAGGAGTTCTGATTCCACGAGAACCAGCGCCCGGGAATTGACATCTGCCGACGCCAACGAGGGAAGCTGCCCTTGCAACAGTTCCTGAACACGCATGTGCGAGGCCGACCAAGCGGGGGCGGGCTCGCGGGGCACGTAGGTGCCTGCCACGTAAACGCCAAGGGCGGCCGCCGCGTTTACACGCAGCAGTTCGTCCGGAGAGACCAAAGCTTGGGCCGCGAGATTGAGGAGTTGCGCATCACCCATTCGAGCCAGTGCGGTGAGCGCGGCCGAACGCGGTAGACGTTCAGACGTCAGTGCCGCTTCCCTCAGCGCTGGGAGAGCGCGCTTGAAGCCGAGTTCACCCAGCGTCAACGCTGCTGCCGCACGCGTCGTCGGTGGCATGTCGCCCTGGAGAAGCGGGAGGACCTGTTCACCCGAGCCCGGAGGCTTGCTCTTGGACAAGCTCATCAGAGCCAGGGCTTGTACCGAGGGAGAGTCTGTCTCCAGGAGCGCAAGCGCGGTTGCGCCAAGGCCGGGGCTTTCACTTCGGGTAATCGCCCACACCGCGGCAAGCGAAACTGGATCCGCCTCATCCACCACAGGTCGTCCGTTTCGAAAGAGGAACTCGCGCAGCTGAATACTCAGAGCCGGGCCGCCAGACGAACCGGCAGCTATCATGGCGCGCGCGCGCAACTCAGGCTCGCCATCGCCAGTCGCAAAAACGAAGAGGGGTAACGTCGCGTTCTCGTTGTGGAGATGGGTCAAGAGTTCGATCGCCACACGCTGCTGCTTGCTCTCCGAGTCACTCAATGCATCCAGTAGTGGTTTGACGGCACGCTGTCCGAGCTTCTTCAGGCTGGCTAGGGCGGCCGTGTGCTGCTCTACGTCAGAACCATTCACTTGTTGGATCAGGGGGAATGCCCACGACCCGTAAAGCTCGACGAGGAGCGTACGGTAGATTCGCTTTTGAGGTTGAGAGAGTGCAAGTGGAAGCAGCTCCTGCTCGAGCGTGTGAAGTGTGTTCTGGGCCAGATGTAAACGAGAGCTCAGCCGAGTGGCTCGAGCGATGAGCTCATCATCGACTGCCGTTCGCATCACCTTGCGCAACAGCTGATCGGCCTCCTTGACCTGCTGTTGTGACAAAAGCAGCTCAGCCAGATCGAAGTATGCCGTGAACAGGCGTTCATTCTTGGATAAGGCCTTGCGATATTCCGCAATAGCGCGCTCAGTGTTCTGACGCTGGCGATACATATCACCGAGCCGCTTGTGGCCGGTCGCATCGTCGGGACTCAACGCGACGGCCTTCGACGCGTAGCCAAGCGCTTCGTCGTCCCTGTACAGGTCTGCCGCGTACTTAGATAGCCGTTGATAGTGCTCTCGCGCACGTTTTGGCTCGAGTCCCACCAGGCGTTCCGCTACCTCGATGGCGTCGGCGAACTTGCGCTGGCTGACGAGCACGCGTTCGAGGGTGGTCCAACTGCCCGCATCCGCTGGTGCGAGCTCAACTATTTTTCGGAGGACCCGTTCGGCTCGAGCCGGCTGGTTTAGTCGTTGGTAAACTTCGGCCAACATACGGCCGGCGGCAAGTTGGGGAGGGTTGCGCTCAAAAGAACGTTCGAGCGGCTTGACTCGGTCTTGCAACGACCCTTGTAAGCCCCATAGGGTGACTATGTGCTGGCGCGCTTCGCGAGCCAGGTGCGCGTGTTGCCCGGAGGCCGTCAGCAGGGACTCCCAAGTGGCCTGCGCTTCCGCGTAACGCCGACTGCGGACGCCCTTGGATGATGCGGCACCGGTGCGCTCGAGCGCCAGAGCATAAGCTTTTTTGTACGCGTAGTTCTCTGGCTCCAACTCGACAGCTCGAGCAAGCGCCTCGAGGGCCTCCTCCGTCTTATCATGCTCCAAGTAAACTTCTCCCAACAGGAGAAGCCCTTTCGCTCGGTTCGGCACAACGGTCAGCAAGCGCTTCCACGTCTGCACGGCGCGCTCCTCGTCCCCCTGCGCAAAGTAACGACCCCCCAACTCGATCAAGTGTTGCGGGTCCGATGACGACAGTTGCGCAACCTGCTCCAGTAGGGCGACAGACTTATCACTTTCACCGATGCGCTCGTAGAAGTCGACGATCGCTGCCAAGGTCTGAGCATCCTGGCGAGACCGCTGGCTGAGCTTGTGCAATTCGCTCAAAGCGGCCTTGCGCTCTCCCCGCTGCAGTAGCAGCTCTACGAGCTGGAAGACGTAGGCGGGATTGCGCGGATCCGCACGGATCAGCGATTGATATTCGGTAATTGCCGCATCCAGCTCTCCCTTGAGCTCCAAGAGGCGAACAATCTTGATACGCACGTCGAGATCTTTGGCGTCCGCGCGTGATGCTCGCCGATAAACATTCAAGGCGTCCTCGATACGGCCCGTTTCCTCGTACAAGCTGCCCAACAACCGCAGTCGGGCAAAGTCTCCCGGGCCTTCCCGCTCGAGGAGTGCGATGAGGTCTGGGAGTCGGTTCGCATCTCTGTAAACTGCGACCATTACATCGAGTAGTTCACGTCTAAGTCCAGATTGCGGCGCCGTTGCGGAGAGCGCTCGTGACAAAGTTTTGATGGCTTGCTCGGTGTTCTGGCGAGCGGCCTGTGCTTTGGCCAGATCTCGCAGGGCTGGAGCTAGCGTGCGATTGTCACCAGCAGCTTGACGCACGACGCTTTGCAATTCTTGTTCAGCTTCCTCGTTCATGCCGCGCCCGAGCAGCTCGCGGCCCAACTCCGAGCGCACGAAAAACGAGCCACCAGCTGCTTTGACAAGCTGTTCGTGATACTTTCGGGCCGCCTCCACGTCCTTTTCATCCAGCGCTAACTTCCGCAAGCGACGAAGCACCTGTTCTCGGTCTGGCCCGACCTGCACCAACGGTAGGGCGCGCTCCAACCAACGCTGCGTCTGCGTGGCGTCACCGTCGGTCTCGTACAAATCGGCCAACGCAAGGGCCGCAGAGGGCGCTTTCGGATGTTGACGCACGGCCTCATCGAGCATCGTCAGGGCGCGCGCGCGCTGTGATGTCTGCGCGTACAGCCACCCAAGCGCCAGCCTCAACGCGAGCGAATCCGGCGCCGCCTCCAAACGTTGTTCGAGATCTTCGACCAGGGCATCGACATTGCCGTCGCGTTCCCGGTACAGCTCGCTCAAGCGTTGCAAGGGAAATGCTGCGCCCGGTTGCTGCAGGACGAGCCCAGTATAGCGAGCGATTAGTGCCTCTGGTGAACGCTGGGCAGCGGGGCGCGCAGCTGTGGGGGGCGTGTTTTTCGGAGGGCTAGGGACGGTGGGCTTCGCCTTGGGCGTGGGCTTTCGTTGACGGCCTCTTGGATTGAAGTCCGCTTCCGCTGGTCGAGTCGACACAAGCAGGCTTAGGCAGGCGACCCCGACCAACCACGTTCGCAAGCGAACCGTTCGCATGAGACCAAGCGTAATCCGTGTCGCGGCCGTCGCCACACAGCACCTGCGCGAGATGGGGCGAAGCGCTCTCCCTCGAGCGCGGCACCCTGCTAAACCGGACCGCTGGCCTATGAGCGGGCGCTGACCCGTTCCGTGACGTGTTTCCGCTGGTCAGGGAACCCCCGCAGCTGTGAGCTGTCCGTTGCCAGGGGCGACCATTGTCGTTCTTGGCAATCTGTCCACCCGCTTCCGTGAACCCTACCGTGGATCCTCAAGAACTCCGCTTCATCGAACGCTTGCGAGCGCGAGATGAGCGCGCGTTCAACGAGCTAGTCCAGCAGTACGAGCAGCGCGTGTTCCGTCTCGTCTTTCGCATGTTGGGGCGCCGCGAAGAGGCGGAGGACATGGTTCAAGAGGTGTTCGTGCAGGTGTTCAAGGCGATAGAGACATTCCGGGGCGACTCCAAGCTGTCGACGTGGATCTACCGCATCGCCGTTAACCTATGTAAGAACCGTACAAAGTACCTGTCGCGCCGCCGCTCCGATGCTCAGGATGAGCTTGAACCCGTTGCCGAGTGGAAGTCGTTGCACGAGGGGCACGGCGTGACCGTCGGCGAAACGAGCCGGCCCGATCAAGTGGTGCAAGGTTATCAACTGGAGGCGATCGTCAAGCGCGGCATCAGCCAGCTGGAGCCCGACTTCCGCGAGGTATTGGTGCTCAGGGATGTCGAGGACTTGCCCTACGAAGAGATAGTAGAAATCACGGGTTTACCTGAGGGAACGGTGAAGAGTCGCATTCACCGAGCGCGAATCATGCTCAAGCAAAAGGTATCGGGTTTGCTCGGTGAGACCAGTGGCGATGCCAATGAGGACTTCACATGAAGAAGAAGAGAGGTTCCGACGCGACCAGTGAACGAGGAGGCGTCATGGCCGCCGATGCGGGCTTCGCGTCAGAACCGGCGCGGCGCGATGATAGTCCATCCAATCTCCCCGACGTCGAGCTGAAGCGACTGATGCGTCGCGCTTTCGACGAGGAGCGCCTCGAGGTAGACGTGCTTGGCGGCGTGCAGAAGCGCCTGCGGGAGCGAAGCGGTGGCAAGTTCTACAAAGACGGCTGGTCGACGAGCAGACACCCGCCATTTTCGACCTACTTCATCACCGCGTTGCTGATGCTCGCTACCGTCGTATTGCTGTACGTCATGATCGCTCCCGTGGTTCCCGATCCCATACCCGGCAGGGCGCCCGCTGTCTCTACACGGCCGTAACCGACTCGCTACAGCTACGCGACCCAGCGAGTGAGTACGGCCGTGATGTTATCAGGGCCACCATGCTCGTTTGCCGTCTCGATCAGACGTTGAGCTGCCGTCGGTAGATCGGCGGAGTCCATCACCACCTGCAGGATTTGCTCGTCAGTTACGGGACCCGCCAAGCCATCACTGCACAGAAGCAGAATGTCGTCCTTTTCCGGTTGCTCGAAACGCGTGTCGACCTTGACCGTCTCCTTCATTCCCAGCGCGCGAACAATCACGTTCTTGTGCGGGAACGCTTCGATTTCCTCATCGCTCAACTTCTTCATCTTCTTGTAGTCGTTGAGCAATGAATGGTCTTCGGTGAGCTGGGAGATCTGCCCGCGCCGAATACGGTACGCACGGCTATCGCCTACGTGGGCGATGTAAACGCCATCGTCCACGGCAAACAGGGCGACGATGGTAGTACCCATCCCTCGTTGCTTGGGCGTATCCTTCGCAGTCTGGTAGATGCGCAGATTGCTGAGTTTGACGCCCGTGATGAGCCGGTTCTCCTCGTAGCCCTTGCTGCGGTCGAGCTTGTACGGCCACGTCTTTTCGGGATCATCGGCCGTTGACTCGAAGAAGTCTCGCATCGTCTCTATGGCAAGGCGCGATGCGACTTCGCCAGAAGCATGCCCTCCCATGCCGTCTGCGACGATATAGAGCCCGTGATCGGCGTATACGGCGAAGCTGTCTTCGTTGTGCGTACGTTTACGCCCGACGTCGGTTTGTCCAGCGACTTCAATTCGGAATGGCACTTTGCTCAATTCTTTCCCAGATCTAAACGTGGCGTCAACCGCCCTCGTGCCCAAATCAGCCGCTTGCTGATATCAGGAGTTCGAGGTGCTGCGGGCCGGGCCGGGCTTGGGCCGAACCAGCAGCCGAGCGACAAATGGTTTGAAGTCATCACCATCGAGACGGTGTACGACCAAAACGCCCGAGCCCTTAGCAAGACGCGAGAACAATGCGGGGCATCGGCCGCGTTTACAGCGCAGTTGAGGGTCACTTCTTTCGAAGCTCCCGCACCCCGTCGTCTCCGGCGACCAATACCAGGTCAGCCCGGCCGATGAACAAGCCCGTTTCTACGACACCAGGCACCGACCTGAGGCGGTAGTCTGCCTCACTCGGGTCGTGTATGGGACCAAGGCGCACGTCGAATATCCAGTTTCCCGCTTCGGTGAGCCAGGGCGTGCCGTTTTTTAAGCGCGTCCTGACTTCACCCATCCGCTCGAGGGCCTTCCGCGTCGACTCTCGGCCGAAGGCCAACACTTCCACGGGCACAGCCCACGCCTCACCGAGTCGCTGGCTGAGCTTACGGTCATCAACGATGATCACGTTGAACTTCGACGCGTGATTGACGACCTTCTCACGCGTGTGGCAGCCCCCACCACCCTTGATCAGGTCCAGGGTAGAGCTGACTTCATCTGCCCCATCGACACACACATCGATCTCCCAGGGACCGGTATCCGACAGGAGAGGGATATGACATTCTTCAGCCAGGCGGCGACTGGCGTCGCTGGTAGGAACTCCCACGAGCTGATGGCCTCGCGCGACGAGTAGTCCCACTGCTTTGATGAAACGTTCCGCCGTGGAACCGGAACCCAAGCCAACGACCCCCGCGGGCGGCAAAAAGTCGACGGCTCGCTCGGCCGCTCGTTGCTTTGCCTCATCTGGAAGCATAGCGGCGTCATACTGCTAGCCCGACGCAGGATGCTACGCTTTTATGTCGGCCCATGGTCGAGGCCCAGAGCTCAGTTCGTGCCGGCATCTGGGGTGGGTGGAACCGCTTGCGTCGGTAGGGTCGGAGCCGCTTTGGGAGTGACGTAGAAGAAATCGCGGCGAGATGGCTTGCGGATGAATTCATCGTTGCTGAATTCGAACCCGTCCGCCAACGCTACGGCTTGACGTTCCGCGTGCGTGCCTTTCTCGAAAAGGATGAACTTCGGATAAGAAAAGTTGACGTCCAACTGAGCGATGGCCTTGGCGCCAGCATGGTGCAGCGCTGTCGCGATCGCCACGGCCGTCGTATGGTTGCTGATGCCCACGAATAGCGTCCTGCCCTCGCCGTCGACGCCAATCGCGCTACGCCGTATGACTGTCTCCCCGTCCAAGGTCGCTCCCCACTTTTTTTCCGAGCCGGCTTGCAGCTTGGGATGCAGTTGTCCGTCTTCGTACATGCAGTTGGGAGTCTGTCGCCAGAACTTCATGGCCGCTTCCCGCTCCAGCACGCGTTCCCAACTGGCGACTTGCACGCTTCCGTCTTGGTAAGCCACGACGCTGCACACGTCGGTGCGAGGCGCCACGTAGGTGATGTTGTCGATGCGCATGCCGTACTGCCCGTGCTCGGTCTTGAAACCGCCATTGAAAGCGGCCAAGACAAAATCATGGTGAGGCTTGGGGATGAGTCCTGGGCGCTCGACCTCGAGAGCTTCTGGCACCGTAGCGCGCGGTTCGCGCGTGCCTGCTACGAGGTGCACGTCGACGCGCGGGATGTCGATGGCTACCACGAACACTTCTGCCCACGACCGATTCTTATCGGGGTGCAGCAGGGTCTTGTACATATGGGGCTCCAAGTCGGGGAGATCGGGTACGGCAAGAGGCACCCATTGGCCATCGCCGGGCGCTGACCACGACTGGTGTACGGGGCCGACGTCGCGAGGCCGAAAGGGACGCGGAGCGGGAGCGGCGATGAGCCCGCTGTCACCAGCATCGACGGCTGGCTCGGCCGCTTGTTCGACGGGCGGCTCGACGTCTTCGGGAATCGTCCAGTAGGCTTTGGGTTTTTCCCCCTTTCGCGTGTACTGATAGAACCGGTCCTGAACGGCGTACGCAATGTCTTCGAGTTTCGTCACGGCTTCCTTGCCAATGACTGCGCGTAGCCCGTCGGCGACTAGGGGGCCCAACCAAGGTACCGTGTTGACTGCTATCCACAGCGCGAGAACGAGGACAGGCAGCGCGCAGGCGGTCCCGATCAAAATACGGCGCCTGACTCGCGCGCGGCCGAGGGGAGATGGGCGAGAATCCGCCGGCTTACTCATGGTGGCATGTTAGGTCATTGCGTCGCTCTGTGCCTATTTGTGGGCGGTTTTTCGAGCACAGGAAGCGCGCTGCGCCTTTCGGTCGGACGAAAGGCAGCTGTCGTAGGTCTGCTGCTCGCGTGCTGCATGCGGCTGGGTGACGCGAACGCTCAGCCGGCTACGGCATCCGGGGCACCACGAGAGATGCCTCAATTGACCCCTGCGTCACCGCCTACCCCTTCGGGCCTGCTCGAAGCGATCTGGCTGGTGCCAGATGTGGGCAATCCTGTCCTGCTGCGCTTGCCCAACATCCCATTGGGCGAGCCTTTCACGCCATCCCTGGCGCGCCGCGCGATGCGTGAACTGCTCAAGCGCGGGGCTTACGCGTCGGTGGAAGCCACGACGGAGCTAACGTCCGATGGCGCAGTCGTTCTCTACATGATGGCGATCGAGCGAAAGATCGTTGCAGAGGTACAGGTCAATGGCGGCACCTTGGATCTAGAGGAGACCTTATCGGCGGCTGGCATCACGGCGGGACAGGAGGTCACTCGCGCTGATCTCAAGCGAGCCGCCGCGACTGCCTGGCAACTGTACAAGGAACGGGGGTATCCTGACGCGACCGTGTCCGGTAGTTGGACAGACGCAGGAGATGACCGGCATGTGCTGGTGACGCTGACGGTGGCACCGGGAACTCCGCGCGCCATAAACCTCGTGAGGCCGGTAATCCATGGCCCGGCGCTGCCAGAAGTGGAACGATTTGCCCTGCGTTATGGCGTCAAGCCGGGGGCTAGAGCAGATGCGCGGCGGTTGCAGGAGGCTGACGAGGACCTACAGGCCGAGCTGCGCGAGGCCGGCTTCTACGGGGCGACGGTCGTTCATCAGCAAGAAGTCGCCGCGCAACAGACCGTTTCCGTCCACATCACACCAGGACCCAAGTACCGCTTACGTTTCGAAGGACTGCGAGTCCTGGACGCAGCAA
>CAZNZA010000003.1:20340-26258 GCA_964577325.1 uncultured Polyangiaceae bacterium | reverse complement strand
GGGCGCAACCGTCCCAACCACGTGAGGGTACCTCGACTAGAGCCGTGGACGGTGTACGCTCCTGCCGAGTATGAGCGAGCGCTGACGCATCTGCGTGACTTGTATCGCTCGGAAGGCTATCTCGCGGCGAGCGTGGGACCAGTCACCCCGCTTCGGCGAAGGTGTGACCCGCGAACGGGTCCGGAACGGTGCACACCCATGGGCGAACGCAACGTACCCGTGGCGCAGTGTCCCACCAACCAGCAGCCGATACCCATCGAGGACGAGTCGGTGGGTGCTGGGTTAACGTGTCGGACTGAGTCTGCCCCAGGGATGCGTTGCGAACCAACCGCGATGCTAGCCATTCCGGTAAAGCTCGGGCCTCAGACGAACTTGTGGGACGTCGACTTCCGAGGCAACCGACTGTTGGTGGACGCCGAATTATTCGAGGTGGCAGACCTCGAACTCGGCGCGCCGGTATCGCAGATTGAATTGCAGCGTGCCAGACGAAGGCTAGCAGAGGCCTACGGTGATCGGGGCTTTGCCTACGCGCAGGTGGAAGTGGAGCTCGAGCTGTCTCAAGACCGGACGCGCGGTAAGGCCAGGTTCATCGTGAGTGAGCGCGAGCCCGTATACGTACGCGGATTCGTCGTGCGTGGAGCTGAGGAAACGCGCGAGAGCCTGATCTTGGCGCGCCTTGCGCTGACACAGAACGGCTTGTACCGAAGGGATCTGGTGAGACGGAGCGAGGAGCAACTGGCCGAGCTTGGCGTCTTCTCCAGCGTCACGATAGAGTTGGAGGATCCTGACGTTCCTGCGCGCGAGAAGGTGGTGGTCGTGACAGTTCAGGAGCGACCGTCTCAATACATCGATATAAAGCCGGGCTTCAGCACGGGGGAGGGATTCCGAATCGGGCTCGAGTACGGGCATCGCAATCTGTTCGGTCGCGCCTTACAATTGCGGTTTCGCTTTCAGCTCGGCTACCTGCCAACCATTTTCATCATCGAAGACGAGGTCAGGCGCAGGTTCGAAGAGCTCAGTTTCGACGAACGCTTGGAACGCCGAAATTCGGTGACGCTAGAGCTGCCCTTGCCCTACCGCTTGCGTTTAGCCATCGACGGCATCGACGTTCGGGATAATTCTCGCGATTTCGGACTGACGAAACGCGCCGCAATTCTGACGATGACCCACCGCCCTTCGCGCAACATCTCCTTGGTGACGGGAACTTCCCTCGAAGACAACGACGTTACCATCTTCAGCGATACCACCACCTTACAGCAATACCTGGAGTCGAACCCGCAGTACGTTCGCCTCTTGAACGTACCAGAGGGTCGCAGCTTCGCTATTGCGTTCCGCGCCGGAGCAGCCTGGGACGGCACCGACAATGCCTTGGGAGCTACCCGGGGGGCATTCGTGTCATTAGACGCTGAGCCCGTGGTGGCTTACCTAGGGGAAGACGACTCGGCGGTGAGCTTGAGCCAGTGCATGCAGGAAGCCACTCGCTCAGACGCGTGCGAGTACGAAAGCAAGTTCATCAAGCTTACCAACCGTATTGCCGGCTACATCCCATTCAATGATAAGGGCTTGAGCTTAGCACTCAGTTTGCGCACAGGGGCCAACCTCCAGCTGGTCGAGAACTCGGTCACATATCCTGACAGGCTATTCTTCTTCGGGGGCAGCGATTCGCTCCGGGGCCACCTTCAGGACAGCGTAATCCCAGAGGATGTTGCCGAGCGACTGCGTGAGAATGGCGAGTCTGATTCATTGACGACGAGCCAGGTCCTCATTCGAGGGGGTGACGTGGTCATCAATCCGCGCGCCGAGCTGCGCATTCCTTTGACGAAGCTGTTCCAGACTGCTGTCTTCCTGGATGCTGGCAACGTCTGGAGAGAGCTCGAAAGTTTTCGCCCGTGGATTTTGCGCTATGCGGCTGGTACGGGATTGCGGATCACGACCCCTGTTGGACCCCTGGCTTTCGACTACGGTTTTCGTCTCGACCGGCGCCCGTACGAGGGTTCCGATCTGGGCGCCTTCCATTTTTCAGTCGGTCTTTTTTGAGCTGCTGCGTGACCGAAGTCGAATGAGGCACTAAGACCGTCGTCTCGGATGTTCAAGGCAAGTCAAATCTCCGCCGACCGGGTGCCGGTTGGACTGTGGGCGCAGTTTCGACGTCAGTCGCCAGGCTATGCTGCCGGTTTCTTCTTTCTGGCGATCTATCAGACGCTTCAGTACTTGTTCGACACCCAGCTCGATCGTGCGGTGGACTTGGCGGTATCCGGCGACACGAGTTCCACGCGGCGTACGGGCGCGATGCTCATAGGGATAGCGCTCATCGCATTTGGGGCTCGAGTATTTTCGCGAGTGGCCATCTTCAATGGTGGTCGCAATGCGGAGTATGAGCTGCGGAAGGCTCTGCTGCATCATCTTCACAAGTTAGGGCCGGCCTTCTACAGCCGTATGTCCACCGGTGACATCATGAGCCGTGTCACCAACGATCTTGGCCAAGTGCGGCTCCTGCTTGGGTTCGGTGTACTCAACTGCGTAAGTACGGTGTTTGCCCTCATCAGTGCACTGGCCGTAACGCTCGAGCGGAGCGTAAAACTGACGCTCGCGTCACTCTCGGCGTTGCCCTTGTTGGTCATCGTCGTGACGGTTTTTTCGCGACAGATGTACGTGCGTCAACGCGAGAATCAAGATGCGATGGGCAAGCTCAGTGAGCGGGTGCAGTCGAGCGTTGCCGGAGTACGCATCGTCAGATCCTTTGGACTGGAGCGGCACGAGCTCGATCAGTTCGACACTGTAAACCAGCACTACCTAGACAAATCACTCCGCTTGGCGCGTCTGCGAGGGATCATGTGGCCCATCATGCAGGCCATCAGCAGTGTCGGAGTGGTCGTGCTGCTTTGGTACGGAGGTCACCTGGTGATGACCGACCCCACCTTCGATGAGGGCGCGTTCGTGGCATTCTTTCGCGCACTGTCACGGTTGACGTGGCCGCTGATTTCTCTGGGCTTCATGATTAGCGTCATTCAACGGGGCCGTGCTTCATACTCGAGGGTGAAAGAGTTACTGGAAACGAAACCCGACATCGCTGACGGAACCTCTACGTTACCAGAAGGCCCGCTGACTTTGGAGGTGCGGAACTTGTCCTTCGCTTATCCCACTGCCGAGTCGCAGAGCGCTGAGCAGCGACGAAACGTCTTGAGCAATGTGAGCTTCAGGCTGGAACCCGGGAGAAGTTTGGCGCTCGTAGGAAGGACCGGAAGCGGAAAGAGCACGCTAGGCGTGCTGCTGGCGCGACTGCAACGTACGCCTCCTGGAAGCGTGTTTCTCAACGGCGTCGATGTTTGTGATGTTCCTCTCGATGTACTGCGGAGTGCAGTAGGTTACGCGCAGCAGGACGCATTTCTCTTTTCTACGACGGTGGGTAGAAACATCGGGTATTCTTTCGATGAGCCAGAATCCGACGAGGCTCATTCCGCCATACGTGCTGCTGCGGGTGAAGCGCAAATACATGAAGAAGTCGTTTCGTTGTCTGACGGTTACGACACGGTCGTCGGGGAGCGAGGTGTTCAGCTGTCGGGCGGGCAAAAACAGCGAGTGAGTCTGGCGCGGTCGCTGATTAGCAGTCCGCAGTTCCTCGTGCTCGATGACCCGCTGAGCGCCGTTGATGGACGGACTGAAGCTGCCATCCTCGACGCCATCGATCGTCAGCGTCAGAAGCGGTCGGTAATCCTCATTACCCACCGTATCAGCGCCGCTTCGCGCTGCGACGAGGTGATTGTATTGGATGCTGGGCGCGTGGTGGAGCGTGGCACTCCAGACGAACTGGCTCGTACTGGTGGCTTGTTCGCTCAATTTGCCGAAGAGCAACGCATTGAGCACGAGGTGGAAGAGCTGGGGGAAAAGCTGGATAACGCGCAGGTTGTAGGTTAACTATGAGCGGCAAGGTTCAGCAGAAGAGCAAGACTGAAGCCATCCTGCGTGACTTCCATGAAGAAACGGTGGTGGCTTCGGCATATGATTCTCACCTGTTGCGGCGCCTGTGGAGCTTCGTGCAGCCGCACCAAAGGTTGCTCTTCGCCTCCCTGGGTTTGGGTTTGTTGATTGTGTGCGGGGGACTGCTCCGACCGTTGCTGATGCGCTGGGCGATTGACGAAGGAGTCATGGCGCGCAACCCATCGGTGCTCTTTCAGGGCGCGCTAGCATTTGCTGGATTCGTCGTTGCGGAACAACTACTGCAAGTGGCACGAGTCTACGCTACTCAGTTGCTGGGTGTGCGCGTCGTGGCCGATTTGAGACGCAGCGTTTTCCGTTTCTTGCACACCCTGCGCATGCAGTTCTTCGATCGTCAGCCAGTGGGCAGATTGGTCACCCGCGTCACTAACGACACTGACGCCATTCTGGAGATGACCTCGAGCGGCGCTCTCAACATCGTCACGGACCTCGCCAAGCTCGTAGGCATTGTCATCTTGATGCTGGTGCTGGATTGGCAGTTGGCACTCGTGGCCTTTCTAGCGGCGCCACCCGTGGTGTTGGTCGTGAGGTACGTGCGCAAGTGGCATCGCGAGGCATTCCGGGAAATCCGAGCGAAGACGGCCCGTATGAACGCGACCATGAACGAGCAGGTCTCGGGCATGACCGTTGTTCAGGCGTTTAACCGCCAAGAGGCCGCCGCTGTAGAGTTTGACGAGATCAACGAGGGCTACCGCGCCGCGAACATCCGTTCGATCAAGTACGACGCGATGCAGGACGCAGCGATCGAGATGGTCATGGCGGTGTGTTTTGCGTCCATTCTCGTTGCGTTAGGTTGGCATACGGTAAGTTTTGGGGTTTTGGTCGCTTTCAACGCCTACGTGATCGAATTTTTTGAACCGATTGCGGCGCTCGCACAACGCTACACGATCGTGCAGAGTGCCCTCGCTGGCTCAGAGCGCGTCTTCGGGCTTTTGGATACGAAAGAAGAGGACGCGGCAAGGCCTGAATCCTCGAGTGCTCCTGCCAACGCCGGTCCTGCTGAGGTGGTCACGGACGCCGCTCTAGCCGTCGAGTTCGCTTCGATAAACTTCGCATACAAGCCTGACGTGCCGGTTCTCACCGACGTCAGTTTCGCAGTCAAACCTGGTGAGAGAATCGCATTGGTTGGGCCGACGGGCTCAGGAAAAACAACGATCGCATCCCTCTTGTTGCGGCTCTACGAGCCGCAACGTGGGCACATTAGAGTGTTCGGGAGGGATTTGACATCGCTCACTCGTGACACTGCACGGGCTGCATTCTCGGTCGTACCTCAGGACATGTTTTTGTTCCCCGGCACCGTTGCTGACAACATAGCGGCTGGGCAGGAGCCGGATATGGAGCGTGTGGCCCAAGCTCTTCGCCGCATCGATGCTTATGAGTTGTTCGCGGGCCGGGGAGGTGGGTTACTGGCGCCCATCGAGGAGCGTGGCCAAAACTTCTCAGCAGGTGAACGGCAATTGATAGCGTTTGCTCGGGCCTTGTATCGAGACGCACCCATACTCATTCTGGACGAGGCCACGGCCAGCGTAGACTCGAACACGGAAGGTCGCTTGCAAAAGGCCGTCGACACCTTGACCCGGGACCGAACGGCTATCATCATCGCGCACCGTTTGAGCACGATTCAAAATGCCGACCGAGTCCTGGTGATGCAGCGGGGTCGGCTGGTGGAGGAAGGCACGCATGTGGAGTTGATGCGCCGAAAAGGGTTGTACTCCCGCCTCCACCACCTCCACTTTCAAAAGGGGCGTTAGCTCGGGGCTTTCGGGCGGATTCGCGGCGAGCGTGCTCAACGGACAGGGGTCCGTTTCCGCGCGCTCACCGTGAATCTGCCCGAAATACCCTTCGCTTCCGCCCCTTTTGACGGTGAAGGGGGCGGACGATTTTGGGGGATCGCGTCGCGCTTTGCGCGACAGCTGTGGGGG
>CAZNZA010000003.1:16509-20240 GCA_964577325.1 uncultured Polyangiaceae bacterium | reverse complement strand
AGGGGGCGGACGATTTTGGGGGATCGCGTCGCGCTTTGCGCGACAGCTGTGGGGGGCGAAGCGGGGGGGTTATGGTGAGGTGTCGGGGGGGGGTGAAGCGTCGAGAAGGGGTGAAGCGTCGAGAAGGGGTGAGGTGTCGGGGGGTGGGGAAGCGTCGGGGTTGGCCCAGGCGGTGACGCGGACGAAGAAGTCGGAGCAGGACTCGGAGCGCAGTTCGATGTGGGTGTCGGTGATGATGAGTTGGGACAGGTTACCGGCGGATGGGGCGTGGGGTCTGCCGTTGTGGTCGAAGCTTAGGGAGACGTTGACGTCGACGGGGGGGCCGTTCAGGTTGTGCTCGAGGTGATAGACTCGGCCGGCGGGGAAACGGAGAAAGGGTTCGTCAGGGGTAGATGACTGATAGAAGGTGCCGTCGGAGCTGGTGTGACCGGCGGAATAACGGACGGCGGTGTCGTCGACTTGTTCGCAGGGGTTGTTGAGACAACCGACGAGAAGCCACGACACTTGGATGATGGTGGCGCTGCGACGGACGAGGGGCTTGTGGAGGCGGGGGGGGCAAGCTCGCGGTGCCGGTGGGGGAGCCCGGTGCACAAAAGGTGGTGCTGCGGCGGGTGTCAGGGGGGGGCGGGGGCCAAGCGCGGTCATCGCGCGCTGCGCGAGCGAGTGGGATCGGCGGAGAAAGCTGCCGGTGAGAGCACAGAAGAAACAGTGGGAGGACACCAGAGGTGTCTGGACACTAGTATCCGGATCCGCAGCGTGCAATCGTTGATGTGACGTGGAAAAACTGGGAACTGTATATCTCGTGGGTGCTGGCCCCGGGGCTCCGGATTTAATTACCGTGCGTGGGCAGACATTGCTGTCTTGCGCCGATGCCGTGCTGCACGACGCGCTGAGCCACCCCGCTTTGCTGGCGCTGGCGAAGCCGACGGCGGAGCTGCGGGACGTCGGCAAGCGGGGTGGCAGTCACAATCCGAGTCAGGCTTGGATTACGGAGCAACTCATCGAGCTGGCTCGTTCAGGCAAGGACGTAGTCCGGCTCAAGGGCGGAGATTCGTTCCTGTTCGCACGAGGTGCAGAAGAGGCCGAAGCACTGGCGCAAGCCGGTATCCCGTTCGAGGTGGTGCCTGGGTTGTCATCTCCAGTAGGGACGAGTGCCTACGCCGGCATTCCCCTGACTCACCGCGATCTGTCGTCGAGTGTGACGTTCATTACCGGGAGTGATCGGCAGGGGAAGGAGTGGTCGGACAAGGCGTGGCTCAAGCTTGCCACGGCAACCGATACCCTTTGTATCTTGATGGGGATGCGCCGCATCGCAGAGATTTGTGACGCTTTGATACGAGGTGGTCGCGACCCCCAGACGCCGGCCGCTGTGATCATGTGGGGAGCTAGACCCGACCAAGTCGTGTGTCAGGCACCCCTGAGCAAGCTTGCGCGGGCGGTAGCGGAACGCGGCTTGACCAACCCTGCTGTCATCATCGTCGGAGAGGTGGTGGCGCTGAGAGAACAATTGAATTGGTTTGAGAACAAGCCGCTCTTCGGCCGTCGCATCCTGGTTCCCCGCCCCGCGCACCAGGCAGGAGAAACTGCGCGCGCCATTCGAGAGCGCGGAGCGGAGGCTATCGTATACCCGGTGATCGAAATTTGCGATCCTCCACAACCCGAACGCCTGCTAGGTGCAGTTCGTGACATCCAGGACTACGATTGGGTGCTGTTTACTAGCGCCAACGGCGTGGACCGTTTTTTTCAGGCTTTGCACCACCAAGGCTACGACTCCCGCCGCTTGGGTTCCGTCCGTATCGCTGTGATCGGACCGAGAACTGCCGCGGCACTCGGGCCATTTGGAGTCGTCGCGGATCTGGTCGCCGACGAGTTCGTCGGGGAGGGGCTTGCGCGTGCCGTCTTGGAAGTTGCAACGCATGGTCGAGTCCTGCTGCCCCGTGCGCTGGAGGCGCGCGACGAGCTTCCTTCCGCACTCAAGCGAGCAGGATTAACGGTAGACGTGGTGCCCGCGTACGAGACGCGCGCAATCAGTGCTGAGCGAGCTTTGGGTCTACGCCGAATACTGGAGAGGAGGGAAGTGGACACGGTCATCTTCACCTCCAGCTCGATGGTGCGTTCCACTGTAGAGGCGTTGGGCGCGAGCGCGGTCACCATTTTGGAACAGGTTCACGTCGCGAGCATCGGTCCCATCACCAGTGCAACGGCTGCGGGACTTGGCGTTCAGGTAGGTACAACGGCTGCGGTCTACACCGTTGCTGGCCTATTGGATGCGTTGTCGGAGCGCAGAAGCGGCGGGGTAGACTAACTTTTCTCAATCAGGCGCCGTTCGCGGCTGCTACACTCGATGGGTGGAGGAGAGGAATGCGTATACTCGTCGCCGACGATGATGGTGTCTTTCGACGGTTCGTAAAGCGGGTAGTCGAAGAAAGGATGGGCGACGACGTGACGTTGGTCGGTGACGGCAGAGCGGCGCTGAAGGCTGCCCTTTCGTCAGAACCCCCCGACGTACTGCTGCTCGACTGGTTGATGCCGGAAATGAATGGTACCCAGGTGTGCAAGATCATACGGGCCGCCCCTATCTCGGTACAACCGTATGTGCTCTTCGCAACGGCGCGCGCTCGTCGCGAAGAGATGATCGAGTGTCTAGCCACTGGCGCCGATGACTTACTCACCAAGCCCATTGCGCCAGACTTGTTGGTTGCGCGTCTGAACGTGCCTAAGATGCGAGCTCGCCTCCACGTGCCGGCCGCTTCGCGCGTGCGCAAGGCACTGGCCGATGCCTGCAGGGAGGGCAGTGGCGAATTGGTAGTGCGCAGTGGTGCCGTTGCAGCGCGTGTGTTCATCTATGCCGGCAAGGTGGCTTGGGCGCATGTGGCGGACGGTAGTAAGGGACTGCTCGAGGTCCTGGTGCCGGATGCGAGCAACAACAGAGAGCAGGCTCGCGCTGCGATCGAGGAGTGCCGCCGCACGGGGCGCAGCTTCAGTGAGACGCTTGTCGCGTCGGGGCTAGTGGAGCCTGCGCGCTTGCGCAAAAACGTTTGCCAATGGCTTGAAAAGAAGGTGGCTGCCATCTGCCAGCTTCCAGAGCCGGAAGTGCTGTTTTTGCCGAGCAAGCGAACCTACGCCGAGGATCTGCTCTTCGAATTGAATGAAATCATCGGCTGCGCTGATTCCGACCACAGTCTTTCGAGTGTACCAGCGCCAGGGCCCGAGCCGCGCCCAACACTGATCCCATCGAGCGGGTGGGGCGGGGCTTTCATTCCTTCTGGAACAGAGCACCCAGACATCGAGGTCCTGCTGAAACATTGCCGCGACGTCGAGGGCGTGCTCGGTGTGGCCGTGATCGATCGCCTTTCAGGCTGTTGCTTGGGTAAGGTAGGCATCGAGCTCAACGCCGACGTGGCTTGGGCGCACGTCCAGTGCATCAACTCCGTGCTCCGCGAGGAGCGGGTCGAGGACAGCGTGGTATCGACCGAGCGCCACTTCCACATGGCGCTCGTCATCCCAGCTCGCCCGACCGCATTCGTCTATTGCTTGCTCGACGCCTCCAAAACAGCCCTCGGCATCGCACGGGTAGCGCTGAAAAGGGCGGTCTCAGTCGTGGCGGTGATCGAGGAAGAATCCAGACGCTTTGGCTACAGCGAAGACTTTCGGAGCGGCGCCCGGCGTTCGAGTCGGTGAAGGGCGATGCCAGACGTAGCCCTTATCGAATCCGGGTTGCGTTTGCAGGC
>CAZNZA010000003.1:14217-16409 GCA_964577325.1 uncultured Polyangiaceae bacterium | reverse complement strand
ATCGTGCTGTCTCTCATCTGCGCTGCCCACTGCATGCTTACGCCGTTGCTGGTGGTCGCTGCTCCTTTCTTCTTCAGCAGCGAGTTCGAGCATCAAACCAAAGCTGTGTTGGCAACTGTCGCTGTGGTCGCGCTTGCCGTGGGATACGCAAGCCACAGGAGTTGGAAGCCCGCACCTTGGTTGGCCCTGGCCCTCGGAGCTTTCGCGGTGGAACATGCCTTACCGTTCCGGTGGTGGGAGCTCAGCGCGGCAGTATTTGGGTCCGGGGCTCTGATTGTTGCGCACTTGGCGAATACGCGCGCGTGCAAAGCGTCGGCTTCGCACGTCCACTAAGGTTGGGGGTCGCTCCCGACGCAGGCAACTTCGGAGGTGTCGCGCATCAGTGGGCGCTGTCGCGCATCAGTGGGCGCAGCACTTCTTGAACTTCTTGCCGCTGCCACAGGGACAAGCTTGGTTGCGGCCTATCTTGTGGCTACTGGCTTGGCGCGCCGCTTCTCGTTGGGGAGAAAGAGCCTGGTACAGTTCAATGAGATGGCGCCGTAGCTGAGTCTGTTCGGTTTCAATCCAAGTGCCCGCGTCGGTCTCGGCACTGCCGATAACCTTAGAGATCGACTCTAGACTGACGTAGCCGGCCACAGCGGCGAAGGGCAGCAGTTTCAGAAAGACGTCGGGATTTGTTTTCCAGGTATCGGCGTGTTGGGTCGCCCGTACCAACCCTTTGCAGAACTGGGGCACATCCTCGTCGACGGGAAACCACGGCTCACCCAAAACTAGGCAATCCTCGATGCTTTTTGCGTCTCGCATGAGCAAGCCGAACATTCGCCGCAACGTTGCCTTGTCCGACACGTCCGGTCCCATCACCCAGGGAAACCAGACGCTCGCCTCTATCACGCGCGGGCTCCAGGAGATGGCCGTAAAAATTCCCCGTGCATAGTCGAGGGAGGCGGAGCCGCTCTCCCGTAGAAGGACTTTCAACTCGCGGACTTCTCCTTCGGTCAACGGCTCGAGCGAACCAAACATGGGCAGCCTTTTTCTGTCAGAAGGTGGGGGACATCGGAGGGCGGCAGTTTCAGGGAGGGGTCCACAACCCCACCTGGTGGGCGTGGGTCATCGCGTCGCTGCTGTGCTCGAACACCAAGAAGGGGAGACCGCAGCGTTCGCATTCGGCTTCTGCCAGGCGCCGTCGCTCTGGGTTTCCGACGTCGCGGATGTAAATCGCCAGTACTCGACCGCGGTAGCGTTTGGCAAGCGCAGCGTAGATCTCGGGATCGCGTTGTCCGCTGTCTCCTATGCACACGAAACGCATGTGCGGGAACATCTCGAGGATTTCGCTCATGCGGCGAAACTTGTGTCCCTTCCGGCGCTCCTTACCGCGGCGCAGACCGACGTCACGCAACAACAGAGGGCCCAAGGGCAGTCCCTGATGCTCGATGAAGCCACGCAACAGGGGAAAGAGGTTCCACGCACTGCGCGAGACGTAGAACATCGCCGCACGGTTCTTTTTTACGAGGCCTTGATACCACTCCGTCGTTCCATCGTAGCCCATGCGTGTCAAGGCGTTGCCGAACACGCTCAACGCGACCATGCGCACCCGATCCTGCACCTCGGTGTGGAGAATGGTGTCATCGATGTCGCTCAGAATGCCGACGCTGGTGTCCATCGGTGGAACGTACAGTTGGCCCTCGATGGGCTTGGTCGAACCTGGCTCTTGCAAGGTAAATTGTACTGGTGACCACGGGGCGTCCAAGGAGGGGGCATCGAAGAGCGCGTCGATGTAACCTTCGGCGTCAGACTCGACGATGACGGAACGCCCCCCACACGTCACCCGCACGCGTTTACCCGGCAGCTCTGACGTCTTCCACTGATAGTACGAGCGCTTGAAGTTGGTGAACACCGAGTCTTCGACGGATGGCGAGGGCGCCTCGGAAAGCTCGAGTACGCGAGCGAAGATGCGCGCACCGCCGGCGGATGAACCGTAGCCTATGTACGGCATGACTGTGGGAATGCCAGAGGTGCCCAACCACTCCCGTACTTCGCGGCGCAAATGAGCGCCCGCCCGAAGCAGCTTTCGCCCAGGGGTGCGCGCGTACTCTTGGACGAGACTCCAACGTTGACGGGGTTGTTCGGTCACCGCTGCAAGCGCCGCGTCCGTCGAAAGCGCGGCTGGTGCCGACGGAGCGTCGAAGTCTGGC
>CAZNZA010000003.1:9838-14117 GCA_964577325.1 uncultured Polyangiaceae bacterium | reverse complement strand
GACGGCGTGTCGACGGTCAGATCGGGTTCGTCGTGCTTGTCTGACATGGTTCTTCCCTATGGCGTACCGCACCGTGCTTGTCGAGCGTCGAGCCGTGCGATGGTCGCCACGAAGCGCGCGCCATCGACCAGCCCTGTTAGCTGAACCCACGCAGTTGTCAGGACACTCCAGGTGCTGAAGCACATACCTGGATGGTGCGCCGCTTCAAAGCAGTCGGTACCAGGGATGAATCGTCCTTTGAGCCGCTCAGGCCACGGCTACCAAACACGCTCATGCACTTGGCGTGGACGCACTGCTTGGTCGCCATGACAACTACCGGCGGCGCCCCCGCCTCGCCGCTGTTCGCGGTACCCATGAACCGCTGGTGGAGTCGTCGGACCCCGCGTGGGATTGGCTGTCAGGATGTGCAAAACGGGCGTGGTCAGCGCGCGGCGCCAAGGGGCGGCTGGCGCGGTCGCACGGCCGGATGCTGCCCTGCGGAGCACGTGGAATACACGTATTCGCGGTATGTCTCAGCCCATGGCGTACGACGCGTTGAGTCTCAGTGGGCGCTTGGCAGTGGTTATCGGCGGGACTTCCGGCATCGGCCGCGCCCTGGCGCTCGGCTTGGCACAGGCAGGCGCGGACGTCGTTGCCTCCTCACGGCGAGAGGCTGAAGTAACAGCGACGGCTGCCGCCATCGAGGCCCTGGGCGTACGTACGCTGCGCCAGACAGCCGACGTGACGGACCGCCACTCCCTGCAACGCTTGCACGATCGCTGTCGAGAACTCGGCCCCGTGCACATCTTAGTCAATTGTGCTGGTCGCACCAAGCGCACGCCGACGCTCGAAGTCTCCGACGAAGAATGGCAGTCGATTCTCGACTGCAACTTAACGGGCACCCTACGCGCGTCCCAGATTTTTGGGCGGGACATGCTCGAGCGGGGATACGGACGGATCGTCAACATCGCCTCGCTGTCCTCGTTCGTCGCGTTCTACGAGGTAGCCGCCTACGGCGCGAGTAAGGCTGGTGTCGTCGCCCTGACCAAGTCCTTGGCGATCGAATGGGGCAAGCGGGGTGTGAACGTCAACGCCATTGCTCCGGGGGTGTTCCCCACTGACCTCAATCGTGACCTGTTGATGGGGACCGCACGAGGCAAAGAGCTCGAGCTGCGGACGCCCCTCCAACGCTTTGGTGAAGCTGAGGAATTGGTCGGAGCGTGCATCTTTTTGGCATCAGATGCGGCCCGTTTCGTCAACGGCGAGGTGCTCACCGTCGACGGTGGCTTCCTTGCAAGTGGAGTCAATCAATGAGCGGAGGGAAGCCATTCATCAGCGAAAACTTCCTCCTGCAGAGCGTCAGTGCGCAAAGGCTGTACCACGACTACGCACGAGACCTCCCGATCATCGATTATCACTGTCACCTGTCTCCAGAAGAAGTCGCCACGGACCATCGCTTCCGATCGATGACCGAGTTGTGGCTCAGTGGTGACCACTACAAATGGCGAGCTATGCGCGCCAACGGCATCGGTGAGCGGCTGTGCACGGGGGACGCGCCGGATGCCGACAAGTTCGAGGCTTGGGCGAAAACGGTGCCTTTCACGTTGCGCAACCCGTTGTATCACTGGACTCACCTGGAGCTGTCCTTTCCCTTTGGCGTGACTGACCTGCTGCTGGACGCAACGACCGCCGAGCGTATCTATGCTCACTGCAACGAACGGCTACAGGAGCCGGCTTTTACGGCTCAGGGTCTAATGCAGCAGTTCAAGGTGGAGCTGGTGTGTACCACTGACGACCCCAGTGACGACTTGCGTCACCACATTCACCACGCGAACAACGCTTCTTCTCCCGTACGTATGTTCCCTACATGGCGCCCCGACGCGGCGCTAGCCATTGACGAGCCTGCAGAGTACTCCCGATGGCTCATGCGCCTGGAAGCCGCTACGGACTCGAACATTGATTCCTATGAGCAGCTGCTCGCGGCCCTCGAGCGACGCCACACTTTTTTTCACGATCACGGTTGCCGGTTATCAGATCACGGACTGACTCGCATGGTGGGTAGTCCAGCGTCGTCGCAAGAGGCCGCAGCGACGTTTGCCGTGATTCGAGCCGGTGAACCGGTCACCGCAGAAAGCGCGGACGCGTTTCGTTCGGCGCTGCTGCACGAACTCGCTCTTTGGGACCATCGCCGCGGTTGGGTCCAGCAGTTTCACATAGGAGCCATACGCGATACGAACACGCGCATGTTGAGGACGGTGGGTCCCAACACGGGATTCGACTCTATCGGCGAAGGAGAACACGTACTACCGCTGGCGCGGTTCCTGGACAGACTAGACGTTACGGAGCAGCTGGCAAAAACGATCCTGTACAACCTGAATCCGCGCGACAACGAAGCGTTTGCTACCTTGATTGGCAACTTCCAAGACGGCTCTGCTGCTGGGAAGATCCAATACGGCAGCGCTTGGTGGTTTCTCGATCAGCTCGACGGGATGCGACGCCAGCTCGACGCCCTGTCCAACATGGGGCTACTGGCGCGCTTCGTGGGCATGCTGACGGACTCCCGAAGTTTCGTGTCGTATTCCCGTCACGACTACTTTCGCCGCCTATTGTGCGACATTCTCGGCTCGGAAATGGATAGCGGTCTACTGCCGAACGAATCGAGCTTGATCGGCGAGCTGGTTAGGCGCGTGTGCTACGAGAATGCCAAAACATACTTTCCCTGGCCGTCGCTCCAATGACCGATGGTGAAGCGACCCGTTGCGCGAAAGCTGCGTTTCATGCCGGACCTGCCGTGTCGTCCTGACCGCTGCTTGGTGTCCCAGATTTGGGTGGCGGTACACTCGAGGTACGCCGTTTGCTTTTTTTAGCCCACGGGTGGACGGGCACGTGCGGTCCAGGCAGCACAGATTGTGCGATGTCTGGCTTCGGCAATACATCGTGGAATGCGGTCCCGTAGAGGTCCCAAACCGTCACGAACAGGGCCGCGACGATGGGACCAATGATGATGCCAGCCGCTCCGAACAGGACGATCCCACCGAGCGTGGAAAGCAGTACCATGAGGTCGGACATCTTCGTGTCGCGTCCGACCAGCCGTGGGCGAAGGAGGTTGTCGACCGTGCCGACGATAGCTGCGCACCAGGCAAAGAGACCGATGGCTTCGGGATACCGACCGACTAACGCTAAGTAAGCGACGACAGGCACCCAAACCAGAGCAGGGCCGAGTCCAGGAACGACGGAAAGGACGGCCATGATCGTGCCCCATACTGCGGCCCCGTCTACTCCGATCACGGCTAGTGCCAGGCCTCCCAGTGCACCTTGGATGATACCAATGACTAGCGTGCCCTTGATGGTTGCTCGTGTGACGGACACGAACTTTTCGAGCATCCGGTTCTCGTCCTCTGCCGGGAGCGGGAGGTAGTACAGAATCTTGTACAGCATGGCTTTACCGTCCTTCAGAAAGAAGAACTGAGCGTACAGCATGACGAACAGCATGAAGGCGAAGCTCAGAGTGCTCTGCGCCACGGCGCTCAGCCCCGTCGCCACCCATGCTCCAGCACTGCTTGCAATGCCAGCCAAGCGTTCTAGGAGCCACTCGCGGTACGGCTCGAGCATTTGTCCTACTCTAGTTCGCAGGAACGCTTCACTGAGTTGGCCGCCACGCAGCTGCTCCTCCACCCAGGGACGAGCGGAGCGCGCCAGGTGTACAGCTTGAGCTGCGACTATGGTGAAGAAGCCGGCGAGGGGAACCAGGACGCTGAGGGCCACGATGGCGACCGTCGCAGCTGCTGCTAATCTGCGGCGTCCACCAAACGGTCGCTTGAGCTTGCTGTAGAGCGGGTGAAAGAGCCCGCTCAGCAGGGCCGCGAGCAGCAGTGCCGTGAGGAATTCCTGGATCATCCACAGGAACAAGACCGTGATGCCCAGCGCTAGCGTAGCTAACGTGTAACGGTGCAGGCGGCGTGAACCGGGCGTCGACACGAACGTTTTTTCGCGGATGCGAGGAGGGCCTAAGTCAGACACAAGGGCAAGCGTACCGCAGAAGAGGCTCGGCAGGTCCCAAATGACGGAGCGCTACCACCCACGCGAGAAGCGTGATTCCGCTTCACTACTGCCCTGGAGCGGCGGAAGCCGTTGGTGCGGGCGGCGTCGCAGGCTTTGGCGGCGGACTCTTCGCCGGTGCTGGTGTGGAAGGCGGCGCCTTCGCGGGCTTACCCTGATCGGCGGGGGTGGCTTTCTCCGCGGCAGCCTTCTTGTCGGCCGCGGCTTTTTCCGCAGCAGCCTTCTTGTCGGCCGCGGCTTT
>CAZNZA010000003.1:0-9738 GCA_964577325.1 uncultured Polyangiaceae bacterium | reverse complement strand
CCTTCTTGTCGGCCGCGGCTTTTTCCGCAGCAGCCTTCTTGTCGGCCGCGGCTTTTTCCGCAGCAGCCTTCTTGTCGGCCGCGGCTTTCTCTGCCGCAGCCTTCTTGTCGGCCGCGGCTTTCTCTGCCGCAGCCTTCTTGTCGGCCGCGGCCTGTACTTTGGCGGCTTGGTCCGCAGCCTTCTTGTCGGCGGCAGCTTTCTCAGCCGCGGCCTTTGCCGCAGCGGCTTGAATGAGTTGGTCGCGCTCTGCTTTGCTGGCCAACATCACATTCTGGAAGTGCTTACCAGCCTCGGTTGGCGTGTACTCCCAGTCGGAGATCAGTTGAGGTGGCCAGTCGGGCTCGAAGCACCAAGCAACCCACGACGCGCCCTTTTTGTCGAGGTACGCCGTGATCCTGGGTCCGTAGCTGCCGTCATCCTTGACTGGAACGTGTGCACCTGGAGCATCCGCAGGCATATAGCCTATCTCGGTGGCGAACAGAGGGTACCGACGCGTCAGGTTGCCAAAGTCGCGGTCCCAATTCTTTTCGAAAGGAGCCGTCGTTTTCTGCGGGTAGGGATGTGACACATACGCGACGTTCTTACGATTGATGGGCTCGCGACTGGCGTCTCGCAGATCGTACGCCCAGTTGAAGCCGCCCACCAACGCGATCACGTCCGGATCATGCGCTTGAATGATCGATATCATCTCCTCGACCATCGTCTTCCATTCCTTCCACGTCAGCGAGCCCAGCGTGCCGTTGTAGACGGTGGGTTCGTTGAAGAGTTCGTAGAATGCAACCGTCGGTATGCCCTTGTATCGGTGAGATATAGCACGCCAAAACTCGTACGTCTCCTGTTGAGACGTGTTGTACATGGGATGCTGAAACAATCCCGTCTTCAAGTTGCCGATCGAGTGCCAATCGATGATCAGATGCATCCCCAGTTCCGTAGCCCACACTACCGCCTCGTCTAGCAGTTCGAAGTAGGCCGTCTTGCCGCGCCCTCGCCAAGCAGACGGATGCACGGGGATACGCACGACGTTGGCGCCCCAGCTCGCGATCGCCTCGAAGTGGGCTTTCTTCCAGTGGCCGTCCCGCTCCAGCTTATCTGGATCGGAGATGTTAACCCCCTGGAAGACGACGGTCGCGCCGCTTTCGTCTACGAAACGATTACCCTGCACACGAATGACGGGAAGCTGTCGGTTCAGCTGACTTGCATCGAAGACGCTCGGGTAAGGGATGTCCCACCAGCCGCCGTCCTTTAGCCGTGTCCCTGCCGGCATACCAGCCCCGTCGGAAGGACCGCTTGCACCCGTCAAGGCTGCTTCAGTCGCGTTGCTGGCGGCGTCTGAATCCGCCGCTGTGGGTGAGGCATCGGAGTCAGCGGTTGCGTCGGGGGTCGCTGCAGGGCGCGGAGGAGGCTGACACCCCGCAAACAAGAACATCAAGGTGAGGCCGCACAAGGCGGCCTGTCGATGCGGCATTCTGCACAACAGGGAGACGAAAGACATGGGACTCCTACTCGCTTTGCACCCGGCGGGTGCAGTTCGGCCGCGTTGTACTTCACAACGGCGGGCAGACGCAAAATCCCCTTGTCTTTTGTCTCCTTGAGGCGGGATGGGCCCCTACGCGGGCGGCTCGCTCTGCGGGATGGCAACACGCAGCGCACACAATTCAGCCAATTTTCGATCGAGAGTTCGACGGGTAAACGGTTTGGGAAGGTAGTGAAGTCCTTCGCCAAGTTCCCCGCCTTCTTGCACGATTGCATCATCAGTGTAGCCGGTCATGAACAGCACTGGCAGTTCCGGTGCGACTCGGTGCAGCGCCGAGGCAAGCTGCCGTCCGTTCAGCTGAGGCATCACCACGTCGGTGAGCAGAAGGTCGAACTGAGTGGCGCACTCGGCAAAGCGGCTGAGGGCGTCTTTTCCGTCCACTGCACACGTGACGTGGTGACCGGAAGATACCAGCATGCTGAGGACCGACTCGCGAACGGCCGAGTCGTCTTCCACCAATAAGATCCGCATACCGTTGGTTGGGTCATCCACGAGCGATTGTCTCTTTCGGCTCGAGGGCACCGGCGGCACAAGTCGCTCCTGGGGTTCGACGCGCGGAAAGAGTAGCTGGAAGCGAGTACCCTCTCCGGGGGTGCTTTGCAGACGTATGTAGCCGCCACTCTGTCTCACGATGCCCAAGACAGTAGCTAGACCCAAGCCCGTGCCCTTCCCCAAAGCTTTGGTCGTGAAGAACGGATCGAATATTCTCGCTTGGGTGGGACCATCCATGCCGCTCCCCGTGTCACTCACCGTTACTGCCACGTAGGCTCCAGCCGGAGGGGGTTCAGCTTGGTGTACCCATCCCGCTTCCGCTTCCGCTTCGCGCCAGCGCTTGTTCTCCGTGCTTATGGCTAACTGACCGCCGTTTGGCATGGCGTCTGCAGCATTGGTCACCAGATTGACGAGCACCTGCTCCAGGCGGGCAGGGTCTAGGCGAGCATCACCCAAAGCAGGGTCGCGGTTGACGTGCAACTTTACGTGCGATGGTACCAAACGTTCGAACAGAGACTGAAGGCGACTCAAGCTGTCGTTTGGACAGAAAACGGCAGGTTCGAGCACCTGCTTGCGACCAAAGGCAAGGAGTTGGCTCGTGAGTTCAGCGGCGCGCTCGGCCGAAGATTGGATACTGCTGACGTCTTCGCGCAACCCCGGATCTAGGTCATCCCTACTCAACACCAGGTCGGTCGTGCCGAGGATTACCGTCAACAGATTGTTGAAGTCGTGGGCTACACCGCCAGCCAAGCGTCCTAAGGCTTCCAGCGATTTGGACTGCGCGAGCTGTGCCTCGAACTGATGACGGGCCTTCGTCGCAGCTAGGCGTTCGCTGACATCGCGGATCGTGAGGAGCCAGTGGTTAGAGGAAGCTTCCGCGGGGTTGCTCAACGGAGTGAGAGCGACTTCGTGAAACCGGCCTTCCACGAAGCTGACACAATTTTCTGGAGTGAAAGAAATCGTATCGGCGCTAGATCCGTCGGTCTGTGCGTGCTGCTGGGTAAGCGGGCGCACTAGCTTCGCGGCATCTCCTTGAAACGCCGGCAAGTGCGTAAGTAGAGTCGCGGACGACGGCACATCGTGCAGTCCCAACATCTGCCGGGCGGCGGGATTGATGAGTTGAATGCGCGTTGCCTGATCGACCAGAACCAAACCATCCGGTGAGACATCAAACAGCTGTTGAAAGCGTTGGTGACTCGACTGGGCCTCCGCAACTTTAGACGCGAGCGCCGACAGCGTGAGCTCGACGAACAATGCCAAGGTAAACAGTGTGGCCGTAACCTCCGCCCATGAACGCAGCGGTGTCGGAGACGGGCGTGGCGCGTACCAGGCCAAGAGTGCCGCACCGACCGACGCCACAGTCGCCACCAGCATCGTTTTGCCTGGGCCCCAGAGTAGCCCGGCGACGACCACCGCCAGAGCGTAAGCCCCAGAGCTGGAACCGCTGGCGAGACCCTCGCGAAACCAGGCCCCTGTGGTCACCACGGCAACGATCCCGACACCGCCAATGAGGCCCGCCGCACCCGGGAACCGTGAGCGCAAAACGAGCATTGACGTCAGCATCAGCCCCAGGGTCGGATACGCGACCCAGTCGACGACGGTAACATCGTCGCGGAACGGGAGTAGCGCGCACAGCGCGGCGAGAGCCAGTAAGCCTGCCACTTCCACCCGGCGGGCGATCCGGAGTCGCAGTGCAGTGAACGGATCTGTGGGCGGAGCCAACCAAGTTCGCAAACCGCGCGGTAGCCGTGTTTCGCTTGTCACGTTGTACCCTTGGCGCGCAATACGGCCCGGGCTGGCGGTATCGAAACGGCAGCGGCCAAAATTCTTTCTGGACGACCGCGGACTTTTGCCTCACTACTGGACCGGGCTCATGCGACCTCCGCGCTTTGGACATACACTTGGCTGTTTCGAGGACCTGAGCGAGGCACTACATGCGCCACCGGTCCGGCACCAATCGTCGCCGTTTCAATGGGGTCTACGGTGGGACAGCCCGCTTGCGCGCGGAAGCGTAAGCAACGTGGAGGTGAGGCCGGGATTGAACGTCGTCGCTTTGGACCTGTTTCAATCTCAAGAGTGGTCGCTGGACGTGGTGCACGAGGCGACGGGGTTCGAGCTTGGCTTTCACCGCTCCAGCAACATGGAAATCACTCTCGCTGACGGCGCGGCCTTGGGCGTCGAGTCCGACCAGTTCTATGTCAGTCAGGTCTCCCGCCCAACTCCTCTGCGCTTGCATTCACGACGCGGGACGACGCGCTCGATTGCTCTACAGCTGAGCGCGGACGACCTACGCGCTCTGTTGGGTGAGGAGACTTTGCCTGACGGATTTTCGCGAGTGCTTCACAATGACGCGGGCTTTGCTACCGTGAAGCGACGATCCACGAGCCAGATCAACAGCATTGTGGATGAGTTGTCCACATGCCGTCTCACGGGAGCCATGCACCGGCTCTACTTTGAGAGCAAGACGCTTGAACTCATCGTTTTGGCGGCACAAGCGCTAGGCGAAGAGAGAATGCCAGTGACGTCATTGCCGCGCGCCGAGGTCGAGCGCCTGGAGTACGCGCGAGAGCTGTTGCTCAAAGAGCTTCAGGAGCCCCCGTCGATAAGAGAGCTTTCGCGCCGCTGTGGGTTGAACGAGCGGAAGCTAAAGGAAGGTTTCAAGTTGCGCTTCGGAACGACTGTCTTCGGTTTCGTGCGCCATCAGCGCCTGAGCCAAGCACGAGACCTCTTGCAGGGAAACGCCAGCGTGATGGCGGTGGCACAGGCAGTCGGATACGCCAACCCGAGCAAGTTCGCTGCGGCATTTAGACGCGAGTTCGGTATGGCGCCGAGCGCTTTGCTCGCGTAGTCACGGGTAAGGACTCAGGCGGTAGCGGCCTGGGGGGCAAGCGTCGCCGCTGCACGGAGGCCGATGTGCCGGGGTCGCTTCAGCCTCGTTATCGACTAGTCCCGATGTACCGAAGTGGCGATTCGCGGTACAGCCACATTGTTCGTGCCAGCGCGCGGTCACTCCCGCCCAGAAAAAAAACGACATCCGTCCCGCTCGGAGCGTGAAAAGTCCCGCGCAGAGTTGGTACACGGGCGCGAACGCCTTACGGTCCGCCGCGGATGATGGTGCAGTCCGTCCATCGAGGAGCAGTTTCATGCGAGTCCCAGCTTCAATCATTTCAACGTTCACTTATCGGTCGTCCCTCCGCCAGCGGAAGGCGCGGCAAGCGTTGTTGCTGACGGGCTGGATGCTGGCTGCGGTTGGGTGTCGTCCGGAGACAGAATCCGTTGCGGCCGAGAAGCAGCGAGATCCGGCGGCAGAAGCGCAAGGACCTAAGGATCTAGCAGGGGCGCGGGTCGAGGTTGTCGTGGTGCAGCCCTCGGAGCGGAATCTCGAGCTCAACTTGCCGGGCGAGGTAGAAGCTCACCGCGACGCTCTATTGGCGGCACCGCTGGGCGGATACATCGAGAGCGTGCACGCGGCCAAAGGTGATCGCGTGAAGCATGGCCAGGCTTTGGTGTCCGTCGATACATCTACCCATTCCGCCAGATTGGCTCGCGTGCAGACCGAGCTTGATTCGGCTAGCCGAGAACTAGCGCGCGCAGAAAGCCTTGCAGGTGCCATTCCGGCAGCAGAGCTCGACTCGGCGCGCGATCGCGTGACGCAGATCGAAGCCAACAAGCGGGAGCTTACCCTCAATGTCTCCCGTTCAGTCGTACGGGCACCGTTTGCTGGTTACATCACCGACTTGGACGCGGAGGTGGGAGAAGTGGCCGCGCCAGGTGCACCCCTGCTACGTCTCGTTCAGCTGCAACCCGTAGACGTCACCGTTTCATTGAGTGATAGAGATATTTCTCTGGCAACGGTGGGGAGTCCAGCGGTCGTTACGATGGACGCCCGGGCGGGACAATTCGAAGGCAAAATTACAGAGATCGCTCGCGCCGCGGATTTGAAGACACGTGCCTTCGAGGTCGTCATAGAGCTGCCGAATGCCGATGAGCAACTGTTGCCCGGCATGATCGCCAACGTCACCTTGAAGACGGGCCCCGCAACGACACGTGCGCCTAGCGGAGCGTCCGGTGACGGTGAGCGCCCAGATGCTCAGGCACCAGGCAGTATCGTCATCGCACAGGATTGGCTGGTAACACGTCCCGATGGCGTCGGAGTGTTTGTCGTGAAGGACGGCAAGGCTGCGTGGCGCCCCGTGCGCGTTGGTAGCGTGCTTCGTAAACAAGTGTCGATTGAAGAGGGGCTGGCAGACGGCGACGTCTTGATAATCGTGGGCCATCGTGACCTCGTCGAGGGCGACAAGGTACTGGTTCAACGCAAGGGCCGCTGCTGTGTGAACGGCCGAGCCATCTTTTCGGAGTAACGATTCGTGATCAACTACATCGTTCGTCACCGCGCCTTAGTGCTGCTCGTGATGCTGTGCATTGCCGTCTTTGGATGGCTTTCGTACGTGCGTCTGCCCCGTGAGGCAGCACCAGACGTCAAAATCCCGTTCATCACGGTGGCTACCCCGTATCCGGGTGTTTCACCCAAAGACATCGAAACCTTGGTCACCATTCCGCTCGAGAACGAGCTGGCCGGGATCAAGGACATCAAGGCCATCACGAGTACGAGTGCCGAAGGCATAAGTGTCATCAATCTGGAGTTCGAACCGGAGGCCATCATCGAAGAGGCGTTGCAGCTCGCCCGCGATCGCGTCAGCCGAGCTCGGCCCGATTTGCCGGAGGACGCAGAAGAGACGGACGTCCGAGAGATCTCCTTCTCGGACATGCCGATCCTCATGATCAACATCGCCGGTCCGGTCGATGAGATAGAGCTCAAGCGTCACGCCGAAGACCTCGAGGAAAGGCTGAAACGCGTTTCTGGCGTTTTGGACGTTCGCTTGACCGGCGGGCGCACGCGCGAGTTCAGGGTTCAAGTGGATCCCACTCGCATGTCTCATTACGACCTAGCACTCAGTGACGTCGTCTCGGCCATCGGCAACGAAAACGTCAACATCCCTGGCGGGGAGGTCAAGGCGCGGTCCGCGAACTTCCTCGTCCGCGTCCCCGGCCAATTCGAATCTGCGAGGGAAATTGAAACCGTCGCACTGCCGCGGCGCGGGGATAGACCGGTATTCGTCCGTGACGTGGCAACCGTCATCGACGGCTTCAAGGACCGAAGCACTTACTCCCGCATGAACGGCGAAGCGAGTGTTTCGCTCGGCGTGCTCAAGAGAGCCGGCGCCAACATCGTGGAGCTGGCTGACGAGGCCAAGGCCATCACGGCCGAGCAGGCCGAAACCTGGCCGAAGAGCATCGAGTATCGCTTCTTGGCCGACCAGAGCCGCGCTGTCGCCAACCAGGTGTTGGAGCTCGAGAACAACATCCTGTTGGCGCTGATCCTGGTGGTGGGCGTGCTCGTGTTCTTCATGGGCGTACGCAACAGCCTGTTCGTGGCATTCGCCATTCCGCTGAGCATGCTGGGTGGCATGATCGTGTTCTCTCTCATGGGAGTCACCCTGAACATGGTGGTGTTGTTCGCTCTGGTGCTGGTTCTGGGCATGCTCGTCGACAACGCCATCGTTTTGGTCGAGAACATCTATCGGCACTTGGAGATGGGTAAGACTCCGGTAGAAGCTTCCATTGACGGTGCTCAGGAGATTGCAGGCGCAGTCACGGCTTCTACGCTGACCACGGTTGCGGCTTTCGCGCCGTTGCTGACGTGGACCGGCATCATGGGCGAGTTCATGGTTTACATGCCGCTCACCGTCGTGGTCGTGTTGCTCAGTTCTCTGTTCGTGGCGCTGTTCATACTACCGGTGCTCACGGCCATTGGTTTGCGCCCGAAGCCTCAGGCCAAGCAGGCGGCGGTGGTGCGTTACGGGTTCGTGTTGCGGGCTTATCGAGCCTCGCTGGCTTGGTCACTGCGGCATCGGGTCGTGACGTCCCTGGGAACGGTCGCTTTATTCGTCGTGACCTTCATGGCCTATGGTGCGCTTCAACACGGAACGGAGTTTTTCCCTGACTCCGACCCCGACCGAGCAACCATAACGGTTCGCGCGGCCGACGGCACTGACGTCGAAGAAACCGATCGCATCGTCCGCCAGATCGAAGAGGTCCTGATCGAGGACCCGAGTGTCGAGACATACGTTGCGGAAACGGGGGTTACCGCGGGAGATTTCTCTTCCTCGAACGCCTCCAACCAAGCGCTCATCACCCTCAACTTTTACGCCCACGCCAGCACGGTCCGACCGGGTGAGCAGGCACGGACGGAAAGCGCCCGCGCCAGCATCACCCGCATCCGCGAGTCGGTATCAGGCATCATGGGCGCCGAGGTAAAAGTCGAAAAGGAGCGGCAAGGACCACCTGTAGGCAAGCCCATCAGCATCGAAGTGAGCAGCAAAAACTTCGACGACGCCGGCGCCTACGCCGCTCAACTAAGACGTGAATTGGCAGCTATCGAAGGCGTGACTGGATTGGGCGACGACTACCGCGTGGGGCGTCCGGAGTTGCGCTTCCGCGTGGACCGAGGGGCAGCCAAGCGGATCGGAGCCAGTACCGGCGAAATTGCGACCGCTGTTCGTTCAGCGGTAAACGGTACCAAAGCTTCGACCTTCCGGGACGGGGATGATGAATACGACATCACCGTCGAGCTCGCTCCCGAATACAAGGACGACCTTCAGTCCGTGTTGAATCTTAGGATACCGGGGCGCGAGGACATGTCGATAGGCACCTTCGGTGTACCCATCTCTACGGTGGCGAGTTACGAGCTAGCCGGCGGAACGGGTGCCATTAATCACAAGGCACAACAGCCGGTGGTGACCATTACGGGAGACGTCCAGGAAGGCTTCAACGAGAACGCGGTTCGCGCCGCCGTCGTCGCCCACCTGAAGCAGAGCAAGGCGCCGCCCGGAGTGACCACACGCCTCGGTGGCGCCGATGATGAGCAGCGCAAATCCCAGGAATTTCTGAGCACGGCGTTTCTGATTGCCGTCTTCCTGATTGCTCTCGTCCTCGTGGGCCAATTCAACCGCTTCGATCTGCCGATCATCATTTTGGCGACCGTGGTGTTGTCGCTGATTGGGGTACTCTGGGGCTTGATCCTCACGGGCACACCGTTCGGTATCATCATGACGGGCTTGGGCGTCATCTCCCTGGCTGGTGTCGTCGTCAACAACGCCATCGTCCTTCTCGACTACGTAGAGCAACTGCGTAGGGAGGGGGCTGCACGAAACGAGGCGTTGATGGAAGCGGGGACCACGCGCTTTCGGCCGGTGATGCTGACGGCCATCACGACCATTCTCGGGTTAATTCCCATGGCGGTTAACGTCAGCATCGATTTCGCTCAGATGCGCGTGTTTTGGAACACGCAAAGCGGCGAGTGGTGGGGTCCGATGGCTGTGGCAGTGGTTTTCGGTTTGGCTTTCGCCACCTTGCTGACGCTGATTATCGTGCCGACGCTGTACACGATGTTCGACGACTTCTCCCAATGGAGGAGCAGGACCTGGCAGAACCTCTTTGCTTCTCGCAAGCGACCCGTGACCGAGCTTGACGCTCCGGCGGTAAGCGGAGGACAATAGTCTTATGCGTTACAGAAACGACGAACGATGGAACATTCGCTGGCTCATCATGGCAGCGACCTGTTCATCGACAGCATTGAGCTCGAGTGCTGTGGTTGCTCAGGACAGCGCTCCCGCACCTGAGACTGTGGCGGCAACCCAAGCGCCGGCAAC